>JAZSBZ010000001.1:0-9406 GCA_045602645.1 Candidatus Scatovivens sp.
CTATTTTTTTATTTAATGATTTTTCTAATTCTTCTTCTAATTCTGTTAAATTTAATAATGTAATTATATTAGAATCTTCTTTTATTATCATTATATCTATATCTGAATTTGCTTTTGCTTCTCCTCTAGCATAAGAGCCAAAAAGATATGCCTTTTTTATTTTATATTTTTCAAATATAGGCTTTGTAATTTTTTGTATTTCTTCAAATGTATATATTTTATTACTCATAATATTTCACCTTACTTTTCACATATTATAAATATTTTCTTTAATAAGTATACTATATTTATCAAAAATGTTCAAGAAATTTTAATATTTAAGCATATCTTATAAAAACCAAAATGCCAGTTAACGACCACTTTTGGATATATTTGTATCATTTTGGTCGTTAACTCCCATTTTTGCATATAAAACTTTAAAATATATGCAGAAAACTCATTAAAGCATAATTGATTTATTTTATATTTAATGCTATTATAAGGCTACTAATTATATTGTTCATTAGCAAATATTAGCTCTTGTTATTTACAGCCATATTTGCATCCATTTTGAACAATAAAGCACATACAAATACTGATATTTCGGGTATTGTTCGGTTCGCGGGTCCATCTCCCGCAACCAATTAACAAAAGGCCAGGAATTACTTCCTGGCCTTTATGTTATGCATTAATATGCAAGTTTTCCGTAAAGAGCGTAAGCATCAAGGTTAGGCGAAATGTCTCGATACGACTTTTCTTCCGAACTGTACTCTGTGAGAGTCAGTCCAAGTCGCTCGATGAACGCCATCGTTTCAGGAAGAATCTCTTCCCCCTTCTTAAAGATGAGCACGCAGCTAACAGTCGGTGTAGTCATCTTTTCAAGAATGTGCTCCCTTAAAGGAGATTCGCACTCTCTTGCGATAACTTCCTTCGCGTTATAAAAAGCATCACGATGTGCAGAAACTGCCTTATAGACATGTTCTACCTGATCAACCATCTGACGGTTTCTATCATACACGATTCACACCTCCCTTCTTACCAAAAGTCGTAAGATCGACCTCAGCTTTGAAGTGGAAATGTCTAACATCCTTGGTATTGATAGATACCTCAAAGTTAAACAGCTCGATGATGGGCCATGTGCCATCGGCGAATCCTTCACCTTCAGTGAAGATGTAATCCAGCTCAAGCATGAACTTCGAACGAGTTTCGAAGTAGTGCTTAACAGCCAGATCTCCCATGCCGGAAGTTCTCGGACAAATAAGCTCGAAGTATCTCTCGCTAGTAGCAAGTGCTACCTGAAGCCAGAGACCATCCTCCTGCTGTTTGTTTCGCTCGATGCCCTCAGGGCGGGTAATGGTTACCTGCCGAGGCATACCCTCCGTTTCGTACACATTAGCCATCTGCTCCAATCTCTTGAGCATAGCCTCTTCAATCGTCAAAAACATACAGTTCCTCCATTTGGAGTAAGGGACCTATAGTCACCTCATTCGGCTTTAGAAATGAATTCATGAATCCATAATTTCACTTCCTGAACTACTCTATATAAACTGCTAATGCAGAACCACAGTATCAAGTTAATACTAAGGTTTAACGCATAGTGATTTTATCACACTTTACATAACATTTCCATTGCTATCTTGTAAAATCTCTGTGAAAGTCTTGTGTCCTAAGGCTTTATGGTTTCAGGCACAAAAAAGCAGTACAAAAATGTACTGCCTAAAAACTATATTCCAAATTTTAATCTTGAATGTACTGAAAATAATTCATTTGAAAATAAATCATATTCAGCTTTTGTATATCCTTTTTCGTTTCCATTTTCATAGCTATCTATAGCTTTAATTAAATCTAAAACAAAGTAGTTCTTGTATTTTGGTGATGTGTAAGTATAAATTGGAACATAATTAATTTCTTCAAATTTAAGTTTTCCTGTTCTACCGTCTTTAATTATATTCATCATTAATACAATAGAATTTCTTGTATTTGCTTTATCTTGTCCAGAAACGAAATTACCAAGAGAATAAATAGTAAATACATTTTTTACAGTGCCATCTGGCATTGTAAATTCTTTTTCTTCCATTGGTTGAAGAACATGAGGATGACTTCCTAGAATAATATCTACCCCATTTTCAAATAAAAAGTTTTCTAAATCTAATTGCTCATTATTTGCTTCATCTTGATACTCTATTCCCCAATGCATATTTACACATATAACATCAGGCCCTGATTGTTTAGCAAGATCTAACTGACTTTTTATCAATTCTTTATCTATTAAATTTATGCAGTATTCTTTACCACTTGGAACTGGAATCCCATTAGTTCCATAAGTATATGCAAGAAATGCAAATTTTAATCCATTAACTTCTTTAAATAAAATCTCATTTTGTGCTTCTTCAGATTTATATGTTCCTGTATGACTTAACCCAACCGCATCTAAATAATCAATTGTAGATTCTATTCCTCTATATCCTGTATCTAAACTATGATTATTAGCAGTAGCTAAAACATCCATACCTAATTCTTTTAAATCTGTTGCAAGAATTTCAGGTGTATTAAATGTTGGATAACTACTATACCCCTTTTCTTTACCACAAAATGTAGTCTCTAAATTTCCTATTGCAATATCAGCTGATTCAATATAAGGTTTTACATCTTCAAATACATACGAAAAATCATATGCACCATTTCTAAATGCATCATTATATTGACTATTGTGACACATAATATCACCGATTACTGACATAGAAACTTTTATATCTTCTGGTTCAAGTTCTACTACAGTAACATCATCAATTTTCTCTTTACCATCTTTTGTAATTACATCC
Organism: Candidatus Scatovivens sp.; assembly: GCA_045602645.1. Classification (GTDB taxonomy): domain Bacteria; phylum Bacillota; class Clostridia; order TANB77; family CAG-508; genus Scatovivens. The sequence continues at coordinate 2,802 of JAZSBZ010000001.1, forward strand.
TCTATTACTCCAAATAATGTAACTTCACTATTTTCTAAAATATACTTTTGAGAAAAATAAATTCCTAAAAAAACACCTATTATTAAAAGTAATATTATTAGTATTGAAATTATAAATTTTTTCATATATTTCAAATCCCTTCTATTTATTACAGTCATATAATATCATACTTTTTAATATTTTAAAATAAAAAACTAAATAAGCCTCAAACTTACAAGATTTGTATTGAATTTTAAAATCATTAATGATACTCTTTTGTTATAACGTTTAAGGAGGTAAATATGTCAAAAAACAAGATCTTAACAATAATACTTGTAGTTTTACTAGTTATAACAGCTATAGTATTATTTATTTATTTTTACCCAAAAATTAAATTTTCATATTCATTTACAAAAGATTTCTTATCACAATCTGATTTAAGTGAATGTAAAAACTATCACCAAAAAATTGAATTCTATTCAGGTGAAGCAAATGAATTAATAGGATATTATGATATTTATAAAAAAGATCATTTAACATACACATATCAACTTGATATATCAACACAAGAATCATCAGAATTATATCAAGATGATATAAACAATAGCTTAATTACAGTTATCAATCCTAGAAAAAGAATAATAGCAACAACTATTCCAATGTATACAGCAAAAAATACAGATGCATTCTTTGAAAAAGCAAAGCAAAATGAAACAAATGAAAATCTTGGTGTATATAAATACTTAGGAACAGAAAGTTTTAATGGTTTAGATTGTTTAAAAGTATCTCTTACTGATAACTACGATAGTTACCAAGATGTAGATATATATTACATTGATTTAAATACAGGATTCATTGTAAAAAATGAATATTATACAAGTAAAGATTCTGATTCTTTAGTTAAAATGCATACAGAAATAAATATATTTGAATTTGATATAGTAAAAGATGAAGATGTAAAAAAATTTACTATGGACAATTATCCAGAATATGACTATAGAGATTAATACTACTTTTTTGAAGCACTAAAAAAGTGCTTCTTTTTTTATTACACTCTTGATTAAGTTTTCAAATATGTTGTTATTTAAATTTCACTTTCTGCCCCTCACTTGAGGGGCTCTTTTTTTATTCTTATAAAGCCTTCAAAAAGGCCTCCAACTTGACTGGTTGACATAAAAGTGATATAATTTATATATCGTATGTTTTGTAAGTTACACACTAAGAAAACATCGATACTGCAACTCGAAAAAAATTTGAAAAAGAGAGGTTACAACACATGACACGATCCGCGATGCCTACCTACGACGAAGCTCAGACCCAGGAATTCGAAGGCTACATTGACCCGGAAAGCTACAACAGAGTCCGCAAGGACCAGAAGCTTCTCAAGTTTACCATCATTGCGACGGTAATCATCCTACTCATGGGCGCCCTGACGATGTATCAGAACAACGAGCTCAACAAACTCAAAGTTTATGATGCATACCTCACCTGTTCCCTGATCGATGCGCAGGAAGATCATCTTTTACTCAAATACGGTCTTTTCCCGGAGGACGTTGGCCTTGGCGAATTGGAAGAAGCATGGAAAGATAATCCTTGTGAAGAAACCAGCAAAGCCTATTCCGAAGCCCTTTCGCATGTAATTGACCAACTTGAAAGTAAAAAACCTGAGTTTTTAAGACCTGACGAACTGTCAGTAACTCACAATGTGTAACAACCCCGAGCAGCTAATGCTCAAAAACCCCAATTTTGGCCTAGCCAGAGTTGGGGTTTTCCCTTTTTATTTCTATTAAAAAAACATTTTTATAATATTGTATTTTGTCGAATTTTGATATATCATATTTGTATTAAAATTAAACTTTGTGAGGAAATTTATGAAACTTAAACAAAAGATTCTATTTCTCGCTATAGCAATTATCTTATTAATAACGCCAACCGTAGTACATGCAGAAAGTCCAACAATTAATTCAAAAGCAGCAATACTTGTTGAAGTAAGTACTGGAAGAATACTATATGAAAAAAATTCTACAAAACAACTTTATCCAGCATCTACTACAAAAGTAATGACTGCAATATTAGTTCTTGAAAAATGCAATCTAACTGACATGGTTACTGTTAATGAAACAGCTCTTGGTAATTTGCCTAGCGGATATGTGACTTGTGATCTGCAAGTTGATGAAGAAATTTCCGTAAATGACCTACTTTATGCTTTAATGGTAAAATCAGCAAATGATGCAGCATATGTCTTAGCAGAGCATGTAGGTGGATCTGTAGATGCATTTGCAGATATGATGAACATTAAAGCAAGAGAAATTGGATGTACAGGAACTCATTTTGTTAATCCAAATGGTGTACATGATGACAGACACTATTCAACAGCATATGATTTATATTTAATCACAAAATATGCTATGCAAAATGAGACATTTAGAAAACTTGTTGCAACAACAGAATATACTCTTCCTGCTACAAATAAATATCCAAATGCAGACAGATCATTTACAACAACAAATCAACTATTAAATCCTGAATCAACTGCATACTATTATAAATATGCAACAGGAGTTAAAACAGGATATACATCACAAGCAGGTAATTGTATAATTTCTATGGCATCTAGAGATGGTCTAGATTTTATTGCTGTTGTGCTTGGAGGAGGCGCTACTCCATCAGGATTAAACGCAAGATTTATTGATTCAAAAACTTTATTTAACTATGGTTATGATAACTATACTTTAACAAAAGTTAAAGAAGCAAAAACTGTAGTTGAAACAATAGAAATAGAAAATGGAGCAAAAGAAACTAAAAACCTTAATGTTTTAATTAATGACTCTATTACAGTTATTAATAATAAAAGCATTAATATGAATGATATTATTCCAGAAATTAAAATTGATGAAAACTTACTAGCCCCTATTGAAAAAGGACAAGTAATTGGATCAATAAAATATAAAGTTGATGATATAGAATATAGCTCAGAATTAATAGCAGATCATGCAGTTGAAGAAAAACCAGATTATACAATATTAATTTTAATAATAGCTGGCCTATTACTTGTAGTAATTGGTGGAAGACTATATAGAAAAACAACAAAAAAATCTAAAAAAAGAAGAAGATAAATAAACAAAAACAACCAACTTTTTAAGTTGGTTGTTTTTGTTTATCCATTTATTTATCAACTTTTTGCAGATCTTCTATTAATGTTTTTGTTTTGTCTTTATCTGCAATAAAGAACCATAAATCATTACATCTTTTTGCTTCCCCTGGAAGTTGATAACTAGTAATAGAATCTAAATTAATATCTACTGCAGTAGGAATATAAGCTTTAACATCATCTATTACTAAATCAGTATCAATATTTTCAAATACAGTATCAATAATATTTTTAATATTAAATACATTTCTAAAACTTAATGTTTGTTTGGCAGTCTCCATTATGAAATTTCTTTGAGTCTTCATTCTTCCAAAATCATTATCACCGTAAGATGCTGGATAAGATGAGCCATCATTATTATGTCTAAATCTTAAAAGTTGTTCTGCTTCACTTCCATTAATATTTTGAACACCGGCATTTAAATGAATATGAAGATCTTGAGTTGGATCATCATAATCCATATCAATTGGAACATCAAATTTAACTCCACCAATAATATCTACAATCTTAATAACTGCTTCATTATTAACTACCATATAATAACTAATATCCATACCAGTTAATTTTTCAACAGCTTTAACTGCTTTTTCTGGTGATTTAGAGTATAACGCATTAATCTTTTCTGAACTTATTGCAGTCTCTTCACTATTACCTACAAAAGTATCTCTTGGTATAGAAATCATAAATGCATTAGAATTTTGTGGATTATATGAACACACAATAATAGTATCTGTTAGCTTTTTATTAATATCTTCACTTATTCCAAGTAAAAGCACATTGATTTCTTCTAAATCAGATAGGTTTTCCACTTTTTGTCCTAAAACTGTGCATAAAACACCTTTCATTCCTCCCCCATTTCGCTTTACACTAAAGAAAAATAAAAGAAGAATAATTACAAGTAAAATAAATATTGTAAAGAATATTTTTCTAAAGAATTTCTTAATAGGTCCTGGCTCTTTTTTCTTTACCTTCTTTTTAGTTTTTACTTTTCTTTTCTTAATTTCTTGGTCACCATTTTTATTAACTTTAATTTCAACTTCTAATTCTTCATCACGTTTTAAAGATGCTCTTTTGTCTCTTTTTGAACTAGATTTGGTCTTTTTCTTATTTTTACTAACTCTATTCAAAAATTTCACTCCTTATAATATAAGTATTATATCATATAGTTGCAAAAATAAACAAAAAAGCAGACATTTTTTATGTCTGCTTTTAATCCCAAATTATTTAGTAATAAATCCAACGATAATATTATCATTATACATTTTCTTACCAATTGTAGAATCTTCAATCGCACTAATAATTCCCCATGAACTAATAAGTGGTGAGATTAATGAAAATACTGCTAAAATTAAGTATACTGATAAGAATCCTTTAATAACACCATATAGTAAACCACCTGATTTATTAAATAATTTAATAAATGGTAGACCTGCTATTAATTCAGCAAAGAATCTTATAAATACTAAGAAGAATCTTGATACAAATAACAATAATAACATTGTTATACCACGAATCATAAATTTAGCAAGTTGTAATGATACATATCCAACTGGATCAGCGTTTGAAATCTCTAATGCTTCAGTAACAAATGAATTTATTAATTCAACAACTGCTGTAGAGAAATTAGATTCTGAAGGTTCAAGTAATGCTCCATCATTTAATGTTGTACCTTCTAAGTTCTCTCTAATTGCATTAGAAAGCCATTCATCTACTTCCGTATTCTCCATTATTGTATTTGAAACAGGTTTATAAAGTAAGAATACAATTAGTAAAGATATAATGAATATTAATATCTTAAATATAACTGCAACTAAACCCCTTCTATATCCCCAATAAATTGAAGAAACAAGCATAGAAATAATTACTAAATCTACTAAAATACCACCAAAGGCAACCCAATTAATTACTCCCATTTTTCCTCCTATAATTCTATTATTTCAATTTTATTTTTATAAACAATTCCTGCTATATCATCACCTAAAACTACATTAGTAATTTGTTTTGATGATGTATATTTTTTAACAAGCCAACCAGATGAATTTACAATTCTAACTTCGTTTCCTAAATTGAAAGCCATGTTATCTCCACTAACAATAACTGATTTTGGAAGATCACTGTTTAATATGTATAAACTCTCTGCTTTACTATTTATACTTTTTACTTTTACTTCATACTCATATAAGAATAATCCTGATGACTGTTTATCAATTACAGCAACACCTGAATTCAAATCAACATCTACAAATAAATCATCTCCTGTATACTCATATACTCTTGAATTATCTGTTGATGAAACTCTTTGAATGTATGAATTAAACATACATACAGCATTGTCTTTATCTTGATAATTGATGTTAGTTATAATTTCACCATTATCTGCTTCATATGTGTATACTATAGAGTTGTCAGGATCTTTTTGAGCAAGCTCAACAGAAATAATTTTTATAAATGATTTCATTATAGTTCCTGAATAATCAACTTCACCAACAGCTAAATAATGATTATCTTTAGAAATATCTGTACAAATTGCATAATTTGATGAAGGATATCTTCTAAATAATTCTTTTCCTGTTGAATCATAGAATACAACAATTGATTTATAAATTGTATTTTTAATTATTACGCTAACATATCCGTTACTATTGATATTAACACCAGATATAGTTCCTTCTACTTTAGTGTCCCATAGAATACTTCCTTCAGAAATTACATATAATCTTTCAGCATCTTTTTCTGCTAAAACCATATATTTTCCATTTGTATGAACAAGTGGAATTGAAATATTAACATCTATTTCTGATGTTAAAGTACCCTTTTCATTATATATATTAAGTTTGTTTTTATTTAGTATTGCAATATAGTTATCAAACGCAAATATATTTGAACCTACATCTGAATTAATCTCAATAGTATTTAAACTTGATTCTTCAACTTGTTTTCCGAATACATTAATATCTATTTCCGTTCTAAAACTCTCATCCGTAATATATCTTGCTACTATAACAACTATGCAAAACCCTAGTATTACAAGCAAAGATGTCTTAAGAAAAGACTTTCTAGACTCAATATCATTTTCTTCTTTCACTCTATATCACCTATTAAGATTTTTTCATAATTATCATAACAATTAAATGTTTTTTTTGCAAGCTATATGCTTAAAATTATTGACAAAATAAGCTCTCGAGTTTATAATTATTATGTTGTATATGCACTCATAGCTTAGCTGGATAGAGCGTTCGGCTACGAACCGGGAGGTCGGGGGTTCGAATCCCTCTGGGTGCACCAAAAATCCCCTAAAAAAGGGGGTTTTTCTTTTTTTATAAAAAACTTAAAATACAGTATTTTCAACATATAGACACTTTCAACTTTTTTCAGCATTTTTCAACTTTTCTCAACTTTTTTAAACAAACACCCAAACAAATTATGTTAAATTCAATTTTGTTTGGGTAAACGCCCAAACACATCTTGAAACCAT
>JAZSBZ010000002.1:0-4576 GCA_045602645.1 Candidatus Scatovivens sp.
ATTATTAAAAACTATTCAATGTATTCTAACGAATAATGTTGAATAGTTTTTAATATCTTATTTATAGTACACAAATCAAATTTGATTTATGTACTATTTAGAAAACGTAAACGTTTTCTATTAATATTCGAAATTAATTTCGAATATTTTCAGTATCATCATTTAGCAAATTTCTTTTTATTAAAATTTCATTATTTAAATAATACTCGTTTACTTTTTCCAATTCTTGCTCTTTGTATTTATTAAATATCGAAGTATAAGTATTTAAAGTAACAGATATATCAGTATGTCCCATAAGTCTTTGAAGGGCTACAGCTCTCATTCCAGCTTCAATACATCTTGTTCCATAAGTATGTCTTAAACTATGACTTGATATATTTTCAATTCCCAAATTTTGAGAAATCTTTTGTAAATTTCTATTTGCGTTATTTGGTAATACATAATTATTAACTTTATCAACAAATAATAATTTATCTTTATTATTTTCAGCTAATCTCATTTGCATTTTTATTTCATCTAATAGAAATTCTGGTATAGGTATTTCTCTTTTTCCCGCATAAGTTTTTGTTTTATCTCCCATAATTACTTTTCGATTTTTATCAGTTGTTAAAGTTTTTGATATGTAAATTATATTCTTGTATAAATTTATATCACTTATTTGCAATGCCAATGCCTCTCCTATACGAAGACCTAAAAACATTTGTAATAAAAAAACATTCTTAAACGGTTCATCACTAATAGGAACATATAATAAATAATCAGTTAATTTTTGTTGTTCTTCAATCTCTAATGCACGAACATCTCTTGGTTGTTTATTACTTTTAGGTTTTATAATATCAAACATAGGATTTTTCATTATATATCCTTTGTTTTGTGCATATTTAAAAGCATGATTTAATTGATCAATAAATTTCTTTATAGTATTTTGACTGTAATGTCTTAAAGAATTTAAATAATTTTGTAATTCCATACTAGATATATCATCAATATTTTTCTTAAGTATATCGCATTTTTCCATTGCTCTAATTGTTTCCATTGTTCTAGCATATGTTCTTTCACAAATAACTCCAGTTTCTAATTTTCTTTCTAAAATACTTCTTATTAACTTATTTAAAGGTATGCCATTATTTTTTACATACAAATCATTACCTTTTTGATATTGAAGCATAGAGAAAAAATCTCTTGCATCTTGTTCAGTACGAAATACTTTGGTTTTTCGTATAAATTTTGATGTATCAGGATCTAAAACTTTATAATCACATCTCCAACGATTTCTAGTTTTTTCATAATAAACTGTACCTTCTTGTGTATGTATAGCAGCCATATAAACACCTCCTTAATCTCTTTTTTCCATTTTCCATAACAAATAAGCTAATAACATTACTTGATTATTTTTACCTACATTAATGGATGGAAAATCTGGTCTTTTAAATGTTTTGTATGCGACTGTTTCACATATATTTAAATCTTTCATAACATCTTTAACAGTAATCATTCTAAATGGATTTTTTACTCTTCTAATAGAATCAATTGTTATTAATTCTGCTTTTGTATATTTTTTATCTTTTGTTTGATTAATTACATTATTATTCATAAAAACACTCCCTATAAATTTAATTTCTAGAATTTTTTTTGTTCGAACTAACTTCATGATAACACTAAAAAAATGCAATTTTTAAAATTCATTGAATTTCATTGTTTTTCATTGATTTTCATTGAAAAAAATCCAAAAAATAATCCAGGAATCTCTTGTCCCATCTTGTTTTGCACGATTATTTTTTACATTCAAAAATATAGCTATTTTTGACACAAAAAGCATGTTTTTTAATAAGTAAAAAAATTAAAGGGTGTTTTTAGTGGGTGTTAAGGTGGGTGGTAAATAATGAAAAAATTTAAATAATGACACATAATGTTAAATTATGAAAAAAATAATACTAGGCATCAATCCTAGTATTATCAACACTTTCAAACAACGATAAATAATTTTGAAATAAAAAAAATCTTGAGATTTCTCTCAAGATTTGGTGCAGATGGCCGGAATCGAACCGGCACGGGATTTGAAGCCCGCAGGATTTTAAGTCCTGTGCGTCTGCCAGTTCCGCCACATCTGCATATTACTGGCATATCAGTCTTGCAACTGACAAGAATTATTATACTATCTAAAAAATGAGTTGTCAACACTTTTTTTCTTTTTTTTAAAAATATTTTTAAAAATAAAAATAAGGTCCAATAGAGAGAGTTTGAACCTTATTTTTTAAACTTGGGGATTTATATTGTAATCACCTACAATATACTCTTTTTATATCATCCGTTTTTGAACTCAATATTAACTTAAGATTAACTTATAATTAAATTTTGTAATTTTATCTTCCAAAACCTTAATTCATTGAAATTCAAGGCTTTTTATGGTATAATATTAATTGAAGCTATTTGTATGACTATAACACTGGAGGGATATCATTGAAATCAACATCATTGAAATTACAATTCATCTTGCTTCTTGCACTTATCACAATCGTATTTATATTTGGCATCACCCAGGGGCCGCCGAGCATTAATAACTATACACAGTATGACTGTGATGTTAAAAATCTCAGGCTCTCAACCGATATCCAAATAAGATGTAACTCTGAAAAAATTGGTTCTGTTACTGGTAATATCTTCAGAATTGTTGAAGATCCTCTTACTATGAATGATACCGATGGAAACAAAGTTGCATACGCCGGCGATGACTATCACTTTATTTCCCAAGATTCACATTCAATTGTGATTGGTGATACTGTGACAGCCGAAATGGTCGGACTCGTAACCATTTTGGGTGAAAAGTATGACATCTATAATACCGATGGTGAAAAGATTGCATACGCAAAATTCAATGAATTGAACACCGCAGGAGAAATTCGCGACGCTGATGGAACACTCATTGCAACTTATGGTTCATTCGTTTTCTTTAATGACTTCACTGTCAAAATTTCAAATGAAAGCGAAATCGAGCCTAACACATTGCTTATGATTATCTGTTCCTACTACAGCGATCAAAACTATGACAATTGATCCTTAAATAGCAACAAAAAGACCGGCAACTGCCGGTCTTATCTTTTTTTATTAGAACATTATTTTTTCTTCAATATATGCTTTAACATCTTCTATTTTAATTCTGATTTGTTCCATTGTGTCTCTATCTCTTACTGTTACGCATCCATCTTCTAATGTTTCAAAGTCTATTGTTACACAATATGGTGTACCAATTTCATCTTCTCTTCTATATCTCTTTCCTATACTTCCTGCTTCATCATAATCACACATAAAGTATTTAGAAAGTTCTTGATATACTTCATCTGCTTTTTCTGATAATTTTTTAGAAAGAGGTAATATAGCAACTTTATATGGAGCTAATGCTGGATGTAATTTTAAAACTGTTCTTACATCTCCTTCTCCTACTTCCTCTTCAAAATAACTATTACATAAGAAAGCAAGTGTAACTCTGTCAGCACCAAGTGATGGTTCGATACAGTATGGAACATATCTTTCATTTGTTTCTGGATCTAAATATGTCATATCTTCTTTAGAATGATTCATATGTTGTGTTAAGTCGAAATCAGTTCTATCTGCGATACCCCATAATTCTCCCCATCCAAATGGGAATTTAAATTCAATATCTGTAGTTCCATTACTATAGTGAGATAATTCTTCTGGAGAGTGATCTCTCATTCTCATATTTTCTTCAAGCATACCTAAATTTAATAGCCAGTTTTTGCAGAATTCTTTCCAGTATGCATGCCATTCTAAATCTGTTCCTGGTTTACAGAAGAATTCAAGTTCCATTTGTTCAAATTCTCTTGTTCTAAATGTAAAGTTACCTGGAGTAATTTCATTTCTAAAAGATTTACCAATTTGAGCAATACCCATTGGCATTTTTCTTCTTGTTGTTCTTAAAACATTTTTAAAGTTTACAAATATACCTTGAGCTGTTTCTGGTCTTAAGAAAATTTCAGCTTTAGCATCTTCTGTAACACCTTGGAATGTTTTAAACATTAAATTAAATTTTCTAATATCAGTAAAGTTGTGTTTACCACAGCTTGGACAATTAATATTGTTGTCATCCATGAATTTAATCATTTCGCTGTCTGACATACCATCAGCAATCATATCTTTTCCATTATCATGAGCCCATTCTTCGATAAGTTTATCAGCTCTGTGTCTTGTTTTACATTCTTTACAATCGATTAATGGATCTGAGAAACCTCCAACGTGTCCTGAAGCTACCCATGTTTGTGGATTCATAAGAATTGCTGCATCTAAACCAACATTGTATTTAGACTCTTGAACAAATTTTTTCATCCATGCTTTTTTAACATTATTTTTTAGTTCAACTCCAAGTGGACCATAATCCCAAGTATTTGCTAGACCTCCATAAATTTCAGATCCTGGATATACATATCCTCTTGATTTGCATAAACTAACAATTTTTTCCATTGATTCTACCATAATAAAAACCTCCTTTATATTTTCTTCTGTAAAGATAATGGTAACCTTCTTTACAGTTTTTTCTAAGGAGTAAGTTCTATATAAAAAC
>JAZSBZ010000003.1:0-6469 GCA_045602645.1 Candidatus Scatovivens sp.
TAAAATTCAAATCAACTTCTGTTTTCAAAATCTCAAGAAAATTATTATAAAAAATTTCATATATACCATAAGAAATATCTTTTTTTTCAACAGGTTGTGTTTCAAATAATTTCTTTGTAATAACTATACAACTTTCATGCCTTTTTATACAATCAAAAACAAATGGAACTTGCCATAATTTTTTTTCAAATGAATATTCATTTTTAAATAATAAATCAATATCATCTTCCCATACACTAACAGAACCAATCCAAGTAACATTAAAACTTACAAGAGATAAAAATTTATCTAAATTATCTACACAGCAAAAATCTTTATTTTGTAGATAATGATTAAAAATAGGTCTTCTTTCTTCTTTTTCTTTATCAATTAATTCTAGAAAATATTCCAAAGTAAAACCATTAAATAATAAAGTATCATTAATAAGCTTTCTAAGAACACCAGTACCCCTGCTTAATGCTAATGCAAAATTTCTATCTGCAATATTTGAATCATTGCAAAAATACTTTATATTATGAAATTTCTCAGAATATTTTAAACACAAATCTCCTGTATCATCTGTTGAACGGTTATCAGAAATAATTATTTCCACTCTATTATCAAATCCATTTTGATTAATTATAGAATCTAAAGTTTTCTCTAAATAGCTGCTTCGATTATAAGTTGGTATACATATGCTTAATAAAGGTTTATTACTCACTTTGATTATTCTCCTCTGAATTGTAAATATGCCATTTTTTTTTGCAAATGTTAAATATCATATAACAAATTGGAAGTCCTATTATTTGCATACTGAAAAAACCGAAAAAAAAGTAATCAGAAGGCAAGAATCTTCCAACAATAATCGTTACGACCGCAATCCAAATTGCACTTATAATTGATATTATCATAAAAGGTTCTTTTTTATGACCTCTTAAATACAATGCAAATGAATTAATAATTAACTGAATAAAATAACATAAATATAAAATAATTATAGATTTAAAAGTCAAAAATCTATCTACAACTTTAGGAACAATCCAAAAATCTCCAAAAATCATAAGAAAAACAATAACACAGATACCTATTAACAAATATGTTCCCAATGAAAGCAAAAGTCTTTTATTAAAAACAGAGTCTAAAGAATTCCATTCCTTCTTTGAAACAAGCATATTAATTTGAGGAGTAATAGTATACATCCAGATATTTGAAATATTTAATATTGCTGTAACTAAGGATATAGAAATACCAACTTTTCCACTTAAAATAGGACCATGAAAATAGTGCATCAGTGGCGTATATATTTGAAAAATGAAATATCCAGAAGAAAAACTAAGTGCATATTTCATAAAAAGAGGAAGAACTTCTTTTCTCCAAGAATACTTTATTTTTTTTGATAATTCTAGTAATTGAAATAAAAAAGGCTTAAATTTTCCAAAAATAGAAATAAAAATAAATGAAGAACTAAATAGAATACTGATTGCTAAAGCATATATATTTCCTCTTAATAGTAAAATCAACACAATAATAGATGTATTGATTAATGCAACTTTAAAACGAATCTTTTGTACTTCTTCAATTTTGTTTAAGCCTTCAATAAATGATAAAATAGAGCCATTGAAAAAATTTAACAAAGATCCTATTGAATATAAAAACCAAGGAAGTAAATAAACAGAAAGAACTCCATCTCTGTAAAAAAAATATAATCCTACAATAAAGATTATTGGAAAAACAATAACACTTATTGTCGATATCCATTTTAATGTAAATCCAAAAAAACTACCAAGTTTATTTAGATGATTTTCGTCGCCCTCCAACAATCTTTTCTCATTAAAATGTAAATATGCATATTCATGTGCACTAAATTGTAAAATTATATTACTAAATCCTAAATCTGCAAAAATTGAAAGAGCAGATATGCTTCCAAAAAGATACCAATATCCCTGCTGTTCTGGAGACAGAAATAAAGGAATAAATAACATAGTTATGGGGCCTGATATTAACTTCCATAATTGGGTTGCAAATGTGGCTAGTAAATCTTTTCCATTTTGATTATTTAATTTCATCATTTCCTCTTATATTCATTACTATATATACACTCTACTAACATAATCCTTCAACACCATCACAAAACAACACATTTGGTGTCCATCCTGTATCTTGAGTTAACTCTGAAACATCAGCTACCAAATACATCGGTTGATGTGGATAATACTCTTTAACACCAAATTCTAACTCAATATTAGGATTTATAATACTTTTTATATCTTCCAAATATTCAGACAATTTGCGTCCTTCTCCACTACCAAGAGGATAGAATTTTCCATTCACACCTCTTTCAGCAACCGATAAAAAAGCTCTTGCAGCATCCTCACAATATAAGTAATCCCATATTTGTTCACACTTAGTAAGTTTTGGGGCACGTTTTTCTTTTAGTTCTTTTATTACATAACTAATCAATGTATATGAATTATCATTTTTTCCATAAACACTTAATATTCTTAACCAATTAAATCTAATTCCCAATTGCTGACATAGCATATTACTAAGTTTTCCTGCTGTATATTTTGCAATCCCATAACCACTTTCAGGATTTACAGCAAGATTCGGAGTTAAATCTACAGTTTGCACGCCATATTCTGCCTGACTTCCAGCACCAATAAAAACAGAACAACCAGTCTTTTTTGCTAGATTTACAGCATCTAAAGTATATTGCACATTCTTTAATTGTAATTCAACATTATCACGATCATTTCCAAAAGGTTTTATCCAAGCAAGATGAATAAAAACATCAAATTGCTCTTGTAGCTCAAGTGTATTATATTGAGTAATATCGCAATTTACTATTTTAACATTTTCTGAAAGTGGAATATTACTAATTCTATTAGAATCAGAATGTACCAAACAAGTGATACTATACCCATTAGTTGAAGCTTCCTTTACAATTGCAGAACCTATCATTCCTGTAGCACCAGTGATTAATATTTTTTTCATTGAAACACCTCTGGTATTTCACCAATGGAATGAACTACTAATGTATTATCATAATTGCTATTATTACTGATAAGAATACTTTTACAACCAGCTCTATTAGCCATCCTAATATCACTTTCAAAAGTATCTCCAATCATAATAAATCTATCTGCCTTTATTTCTTCTTTTTCACTAAGCAAATCAATCATTAATGTATTAGGTTTACCGATAATTACATCACATTCTCTTTGAACACACCATTCAATTGGTGCAGTCATAGCTCCACATCCAGGCATAATTTTTGAATTTTCACCAGGAAAAGTCCTCTCTCTATTACAAGCCATAATTTGTTTTGCATGTAAAGCCACTTGAAGAGCAGAAGTTAAGTCATCATACGTCATTAAAGGGTTATATCCAATCAATAAATTTTCTGCATTTTCATTTTGATTTACAGAAATCCCCATATCATTAAATTCTTGAATTAGATTTGAAGAACCAAAAATATATACATTTTGTAAGTCATTTTTTTTACAATACAGAGTAGCTAAATAACCTGATGTTAATATTTCTTCTAATTTACAGGAAACACCCATACTAATAAGCTTTTCATATATTTGAAGACGAGTTTTTGTTGAATTATTAGTAGTAAAATAAATTTTCTTATGTTTTTTTCGAAAAAAATTAATAGTTTCGTTTGCTCCAGGAATTAATTTCGACCCAAAGTAAACAGTACCATCTAAATCAAATAAAACAACATCAATATCATCTATTTTTATCATTAATTCACCTTATAAATAGAGTTAGTAATAATTTCTAAATCAAGATTTTTCGATAATTCTGATAACTTATTTTGAATAAGTCGATTTCTATTTTCTATATGATTGAATTCATAATCTAATGTTGTATCAAAATAATTACTAGTAGAAGAATACCCATCCATTCCAGCAATATAAACATTTTTTATATTTATTGAAGATAAAAAGTTTAAAAACATAAGACCAGCATTATCGATTATATCATTTTCAAAATTTGAATATGATGAAAAATTAAGTTTGTAATCAAAAATTTTTGCATCTTTTACATTAGATGTAATAATTTTTTTAATTTCATCATTTTCCAATTTTGAATATCGTTTAATATTGCTACTAAAAATAAAATCAATATCATATTCTCTCGGATTACAATTTAAAGACACAACAATAGGTTTATACTGAACAATAAATTGTTTAATTTTTTCAGATTCTTTTATCAACGAATTTCCAGGAGCTAAAATTAATATTCTATTATCCCCAAAAATACAAGATAGCTTTTCTACATCAATATGATCATCATAAAAATGTGACATATATTGTTCATAATACTTTTCAGCGTCTTTTTGCGAATAAGTTCTTTTTTTCTCTTGAGGAATTAGTTTTAATAATTCATTAAAACTTTTTTCTGTTAAAGTCTGTTTTTCCGCATAATATATCGCGTAATTTGGATGACAATTATTTGAAGCTGATAAGTAATATGGTAAACAGTACCCCCAAAATCTTTTATTATACGATTCTTGAAGATAGTCATCCATAATTTCAAGCATAGGCTCAATTTTATAATTGGCATCACAATTTTCATTCATATATTCTGCAAATAATTCAAGATTTAAATTTCCGGCTCCTCTTCCCATACCAAAAACACAAGCATCTATACATACATCTCGTTTTAGATTTAATTCCACAAGAGTTTCTGCATTTCCAAAAGCTTGTTGTAAATTATTATGTGCATGATATCCAAGTACTATTCCAGTTTTCATATTGTTATCAGCAAGATAAACCATGCGTAAAAAAGCTTTTCTTTTTATTGTACCAAAAGTATCAACTATCGACATTGCATATGGATTAAGCTCATTAAACATTTTTATTGCCTCAACAAACTCAATATCATTATAAGAATCGGTGCCTACAAATTGTACAAATACTGCATAGCCTTTTTCTTGAAGTTGCCGACAATAATCAAAAGCAAAATTAATTTTATCCTTTTTGAAAATTACTCGTATACCATCTATAGAAGAACCGTCGTATGGAACCACATCCTCAATCGGTAAAGGATTTCCGCAGTCAACCATTCCAACATATTTCATAGTTGTCGATTTTGGAGTAATATATTCTTTTATACTTTGTATAGTAGGAAATATGGCGCGATCTTCTGAAAAAGTTTCCTTCTTTAAAAAACCTATTTCAAAGAATTCAACACCAGTCTTTGCGATTTTGTAAGCCGTTCCTTGAATAGCATTCTTACCAAACTGCCAATCATTTATATATCCACCATCTCGAAGCGTACAATCCAAAAGAAAAACCTTTCCCATAATTACTCTCCCAAAGGCTTTATATACATATTCTCTAGAAGTTCTTCTCTTGGTAAAAATGGAGCTAAATCTTCAAGAGGGGGGCTTACTAAAGTTCCATCATCGAGTCTTTTTGTAGAACTTTTTGGTTCAAATATTTGTTCAATCGAAACAAATATTTCCATAAGTGAATAACCTTCTTTAGCTATCATCTTATCAAATTGATTTTTAACTTCTTCATTAGAATGAGCCTTAAAATATGGAATATCAAAAGCATATGCAATTTTTTCATAATTAGGAAAAGATAAATCATTACTTTCAGGTCCTATTCCAATTTTACAATGCTCTTTAAACAAATTATTTTGAGTTTGTCTTATTGAGTGGTAACCTTGATTATTAATCAATATTATTTTTATAGGTAACTTATTTGTTACAATAGTCTGTAATTCCTGAAGATTCATCATGATACTGCCGTCTCCTTCAAGACATAAAGTTTGCTTCTTATGATTAGCAATACATGCACCAATCGACGCTGGAAGACCATACCCCATACTAGCAACAGCATTATTATTAAAAACACGACTACCTTTTTTTATAAACCAACTTTGATGACCAGCAACACAACATGTACCATTACTTGTGACTGTTACTGAATTTTCTAGTAACTTTCTGCTTATATAATCGAATGCATAATACGCATTAGCAAAACCATCTGTGTTATTCTTATGTCTTTCAAGACATACAGGATACTTTCTCTTCCAATTTTGACAAATTGATATCCATTCAGAGTCTTTAAAAACTGGTTCTGAACAATCTTTTAACATAAAATTTATTTGTTCAAAAAAATCTTTTGCATCCCCATGAATTGGCATTTCAACATGAATAGTAGGTTTTCTTAATTCAGCAGGATCAATATCGACCATAACAACTTCAGCTTCTCGAGCCCAAGTAGACCAATTATATCCAACTACTCTAATTGGAAGTCTATTTCCAACTGCCAAAATAAGGTCTGCATTTTGAACAGCAAAATTTCCTGGTCTATCCCCCATATTTCCACCACGCCCCACATATAGTGGATGGTCTGTCTCAATTAAATCAATAGAATCCCAATAGGTACATACAGGAATTCCTAACTTTTCTACAGCTTCTGTAAATTCTTTATATCCACCTGATAGTCTAATTCCATTTCCTGCA
>JAZSBZ010000004.1:0-15161 GCA_045602645.1 Candidatus Scatovivens sp.
AAATTCGCAGAAATATAAACTTCAATTATGCTCGATATTATGACAAGCATAATTGTAATCAACATAATAATGCAATGACGTAATACTTCTTCCTTTAAATTTATACATTTAGTATAAATTTTTTTATATAATTTTATACCATTTTCTGCTATTAAAAACATAGCAGGAATAAATAATATGTTCTGAAAAAATATAGATAACATCCACACTATAATTCCATTTTTAACTCCTAATGTAGCTATCAAACAAGCAGACGTATATCCTAAAGAAAATCCTTTATAAATAATTGCAAGATATATTAACCCTCCTCCAATTATCGTACATCCTAAAAACCAAATTAATAGTATGAAAAGAATATTTTCCTTAATACTTATACCGAAGCATTTCTAATCTATTAAATGAATTAGCAGCTTTTATTGATGAAAGTACTGAATTAATATATTGATCAAGTTCTAGTTTAATATTACTTGATAATAAGTTAACTATAACTATTCCTGCTATCACTCCAATTAAAAGAAAAATAGTTATAATTATGAAATTCTTTTTATTCTTTAAAATATATTCTTGTAAAATACGTTTCATATCATACCCTTTACTTTTCAATATAAAAAGGAATAATATTTTAATTATTCCTTTTATTTAATAAAGTGTATTCAATTATATTTTATTTATTCTACTTTTCCGTAAACGCCTCCGCCGCCTTCAACGATATTCATTTTACCATCTCTAGCAGAAATAATATTTTTAGCAATTTTAGGTCCCACTACTGCTTCTATATCATCATTTGATAATTTATGTAATACTGTCATTTCAGTTCCAAAATGATCCAATAATTTATCTATTGTTTTACCACCTAATCCTGGTATAAATGTAAGCGGAATTTGATATATATATTCTGGTCTTATTTCTGGGCTCTTTGTTTTTTTCTTATCTTTAATAATTTCTATTCTATCAAAAACACCCATTGTTATATTTTTACTTTCACATTCTAAACATTTTGTAACTGGTGCATCTCCAGGTATTCTTTTATTACATACTTCACAAAATGTTCTATGATATTTTCCTAACTTTGGATCTAATCCATAATTTGAAATAATCTTTCTTCCTTTTTCATTTTTTAGAGCCATTAAAAATTCTTTAAAGCTAATACCATCTAATTGCATTTTATTGTATTCTCTTGCAATCTTTGGTAGTGAATGAGCGTCTGAATTTGTTAAGAATGTTTTAGCTTCTAATTCACTTATTTGATCAGCTAAGAATGTATCAGAACTTAATCCTAGTTCAATTGCTGGAATCATTTCATATTTTTCTTTAAATATTTTTCTTAATGAATCTGTACAGTTACCATAGAAACTTTTATGTGGTGTAAAACAATGTGCTGGAACTAAAACGCCATTATATTTAGTAACTATATCTATTAACTCGTATGCAGAGATATCTGCTCTTTGAGAACTTAAAGTAATATTTTTTATATGTTTACTCATTTCACTTGAAAATGCTTTTATATCATTTAATGTTGGAAAATAACAAAGGTTATGAGCACTTCCTGTTTTTCCTTCATCGTTTATTTCAGAAGTTTCTATTTCACTTCCTAAAATAATACATACTTTGTCTTTATAAATAATACCACCATCTGGTATTTCATATGCTTCTCCTGTCTTTAAAAAGTTCTCTATATCTTCTATTACATATGGTGAAGCACAGTCTATAATACCAACTAAATTTATTCCTTTTCTTTCAACACATTCTTTTGCTATATTTGCAAAATTCAAGCTTTTAGCTGCTGTTATTTTTATTGGTTTATTTGATTCACTTCTTCCAATATGAACATGTAAATCTGCATAAATTTCGTACATTTTTCTCTCCTTAATCCTTTAATATTGCAAAGCAATTATATTCCAATTTAATACTTTTTTCAACAAAAAAGACGAGTAAATTTCTTCACTCATCTTTATCTTTAGTAAGTTATGCTCCTCTTTCTTCTTGAACTTCTTCTAGCATAGCATTTTCTTCACTTATATATTGTGCAGCTGCTCTTTCTTGTCTTGTTTGTAGTAATCTTCCTACTGTTTTATGAGCTGCAACTCCCATGTCTTTATATTCGAAATTACCATCCTTTAAATCAATTCCACCAGCATAATTCCATAAATTCATATTATGTGCTGGCTCTTTACTCATTACCTCAGAAACCATTACTGCAATTGATTTTGCATACTCTGGATTTGTATCATCACTTGCCATTTGATATAGTCTTTCTAAATCAAAATCTGCTGGAAGTGAAAATTCAAAGTTAATTCCGTTTGGATTCATTTTGCATTGTTTTCCAGGTTTTGTCTCTTGTTTAAATGCTGAATAATAATATTCTTGAACACCATTTGAATGTGTAACAAGCTCAATGTTTTGAATTGTTAAATCAATATCATTTCCATTGTTAATATTTGTAATTTTAAAGCTTCCATCACTTTGTCTTTTAAATGCTGGAGCTGTTTTTCTTTTTTCTAATTCAGCTTCTTTTTTTACTCTTTCAGCTTCTACTTTTTCAACTTGTTTTTTAGCTTTTTCTTCTTGCTCTCTAACATTTCTTTCATGTGTTTTTTCCATAGATTTCTTGCTAGATGCAATTCTACTTTGTAATTCTGCAGTTAAATGAGTTGTTACCCATGATTCTACTTCAGAGTGAGAATCTAGAATACTTCCATATTCATTAACTCTTCCTAAATGACTTACTTTATTTCTATCTAAAAAATCAACATAAGCTTTTGGTCTATTTAGTAATACTGCAATTAAACCTTTATCTATTGCTGTTTGCATTGGAAGGTCTTCAGGTAATTCGAAACTAATCATTCTACCTTTTAAATCGCTTGTATATCCTTCTTCATTATATTTAACAACATTTGCTGTATATAGCACAGTTTTTTCACCATCTAAGTTTAAAAACTTTTTGCCTGTATTTCTTGGTGTTTTAAATTGAACAGTTTCACCATCAGAACTATATAAAGGAATTGTAAATCCATATAATTCCATTGGAGTTATTTTCCCATACACTGGAGATCCTGTATCTAACAACAATTGATCATTATTCTTTTTAAATATTTTTTTAAATATATCAAAAAAACCCATCTTTCGTACACCCTTTTATAGTATTTTACTACTATCATTATAAATCATTTTTTTCATTAATAACATTACAAATGCATTATATTTTGGTAACAAAAAAGAGTGCAAATTGCACTCTTCAGTAAAGTAAATCTATAAGCCGGGTTCTGTCGTGGATAGTCATTTATCTAGAATATATATTGCTATATATTTCAAGCCACACAAATCGAGAATATGGCGAGCAGCCTTAACATTCTCATTACAAGGTGTTGCTCCAGATAGGGTTTACACAGCCGATATATCACTATACCGCTGGTGAGCTCTTACCTCACCTTTTCACCTGAACCATATTTCTATGGTTGTTATTTTCTGTTGCACTTTCCCTAAGGTTACCCTCGCTTGACGTTATCAAGTATCATTGCTCTATGGAGCCCGGACTTTCCTCTTGTGAATCCTTTCGAATATCACCAGCGACTATCCAATTTACTCTATGTTTAATTTTACTCTCTTTCTTAAGTTTAGTCAAGAATTAATTTCAAATTATGTAAAGTTCTATTTTGATTTATTTTCTTTCCAATCATAATATCTAAGCAGATAATTCCAACATCCAGTTTTATCTGTTAAGCCTTCATAACCGTTATTTATTCTATCTTTAACTTCTTCAATATCAAACCATTTTACTTCAGAAACTTCTTCTTTTTGTAAAACAAATTGATTTATATCAAAATCTTTGCTGATTATATAGTACTCATTATAGTGTCTATTTATAATATCACCTTTTATATTTTCTGATCTAGCAGAACCAATAAATAAAATATCATTTTTATCTATATCTACACCTAATTCTTCTTTAATTTCTCTAATAATAGCTTCAAAACCAAATTCACCTTGAAGTACATGTCCACCTGCAGTCATATCCCACATATTAGGCCATAATTTTTTATTTGCACTTCTTTTTTGAAGCAAAACTTTTCCTTCAGAATTAACCATAAACATTGCAACAGCTTTATGCCATAAACCTTTTTCATGACAATATTCTCTAGTCTCAGTTCTCCCTTCAAATTCACCGCTTTCAGTTAATACATCAAAATATTCTACCATGATTTATCTCCTATTTTAGCTTAAAAATTTTATCATTTAATTTCTTATAAATTGGTTTCATTTTATTTTCATTTGTTAAGATTATTGATTCATTAATATCAACCCATTTAACCCCACTATTCTCATCTGGTTTTATTGTTAGTATTTCATTTTCATCTGCTTCTAATATAAATGAACAATTTAAATGTAAATGTGAAGTAACATATTTACCTCTTTTAACATGACCATCTACTGTTAAAATTTCAATAGATGCTATTCCATCATATAACAGTTTAAAATTAGCAAGTCCTGTTTCTTCTTCAGCTTCTTTTAATGCAACATGAAGCACATCTGGATCTCCATCACAATGCCCACCTGTCCATGCCCATGAATCATAAATATTATGATAAATCATAAGTACTTTAGTTTTTTCTTTATTTACAATCCAACTTGAAGCAGTAAAATGACATGTTTTATTTTCTCTTGTTAACGTATCTTCATATTTGTCCATATACTCAATCATCATCTGTTTGTCAGATTCCTCTTGTTCATTACATGGGATATAGTTTTCAATTAATTTTCTTAATTTTTCCATAAATGCTCCTTTTATTTTTTATTTAAAATTTCAATAGCACATTTAATTCCATCCATTGCTGCAGTCATAATTCCACCTGCATAACCAGCACCTTCACCACATGGATAAACACCTTTTATTTTTGCTTCACAATTTTCATCTCTTACAATTCTAACTGGTGATGAACTTCTTGTTTCTAATCCTGTTAAAATAGCATCATCAGAAGCAAAACCTTTTATTTTCTTATCAAAATCTAAAAGTCCCTCTTTTAAAGTTTTTATTACATAATCTGGCATAATATCTTGTAAATTAGACATAGTTACACCTGGTTTGTATGTAGGTTTAACATCTCCAATTTCAGTTGTTTTTCTATCATTTAAAAAGTCACCAACTTTTTGAATTGGAGCATAAAAGTTTCTACCACCAAGTTCGTAAGCTTTTCTTTCAAGTTCTTTTTGAAAATATATTCCTTCTAAAGGTGAATCTCCTTTAAAATCATCTGGAGTAACACTTACTAAAACTGCACTATTAGCATTTTCTCCATCACGTGCAAATGTACTCATTCCATTAGTAACTATTTCATCATTATCACTAGAAGAAGCCATTACCACACCACCTGGGCACATACAAAATGTATAACATGATCTATCCTCACCATGATATACAAGTTTATATTCCGCTGGTGGAAGTTTAAGTTTAGTAATATTTCCATATTGTGATTCATTTATCATAGATTGTTTATGTTCTATTCTTACACCTACCGAGAAATTCTTCTTTTCTATTTGAAGTCCTTTTTTATACATTGTCTCAAACACATCTCTTGCACTATGTCCTATTGCAAATACAGCAACATCTGTCACAATCTCTTTAATTTCATTGGTTTTTAAATCTTTATATATTACTTTTTTTATTGTATCATTTTCTGTAACAAAATCTATAACTTTAGATTCAAATAAAAATTCACCACCAAGTGAAATAATATTTTCTCTCATAGCTGCTATAGTTAAAATTAAATTATCGGTTCCAATATGTGGCTTATTTACATACATTATTTGTTTAGGAGCACCAAAATTAACAAACTCTTTTAATACTTTTCTCCCTAATGGATTATTTACTCCTGTAGTTAATTTACCATCAGAAAAAGTTCCAGCTCCACCTTCACCAAATTGTACATTTGAAGATACATTAAGTCTTCCTGTTTCTAAAAATTCATCTATATCTTTTTTTCTATCTTCCACTCTTTTTCCTTGCTCAATTACTATTGGTTTAATTCCATTTTGAGCAAGCACTAAAGCGCAAAATAGCCCTGCAGGACCCGCTCCAATAATAACAGGTCTCGCAGTGCTTATTCTTTTTACATCAATATTTAATTCATATTTTTCTTCTGGAACAAATTTTGCACCTTTAACTTTTCCAGAGTAATCGACATCAACAGTATAATTATAAAATATGTTATTTTTATTACGAGCATCAATTGATTTTTTATATATAACAGCCTTTTTTACTTTTTTAATATCAATATTATATTTTTCACATGCTCTTTTAATAACATCTTCTTCAACAATATCTTCAAATATTTTAATGTTTTCTAATCTTAACATTATTCTATTTCCTTTTCTCTTTCTTTATCTTCAATATTAGTTTTTCTTTTTACTGTAAATATTCTTGTTGGTGTATTATTTACTTTTAACGCATGTTTTTCAAAATCTGGATTATTCTCTATAGTTAAATCAGGTATTAATTTGGTTACACTTTCTATTAATTGTCTTGGCATTGATTCATCTGCAACAGCTGTAGGAAATGGAACTGCTGGTTTGTCTAAATCATCAGCTAAAACTTCTACTGGCATATAGAACTTGCTGTATTCATCTTTTCCAAGAGCAGCACAGCAGAACAATATATCATCTGGATTTCCACCTTGTTCTTCATAAATACTTCTTTCTAAAGTTGGATCAAAGAAATAATATTCTTTTCCAATTCTAGCAATATTAGCGACATGTGGCACACTATTTTTTGACCTTGCAAGTATAATATGTGTATCAAATCCTTTCATATATAACAAATGATTCAATAATATTGCATTTGTAGTTTGATCCCCAGGATTTTTCATAACTCCTCTATATAAATCATTTAAGTATTCTTCTGATTTTGTACTAGCTTTCTTTATTTCTTTTAATCGTTCTTCTGGATATACATTTTGAACAACAAATTTATAAAGTCTCATTACAATACCTAATTGATCTACAACATTTGAATTCTTAACTGTTAGATTCAAAAAATGAAGTATTTGCAAAGTTTTATTTTCAATTAATTTTTTTCTTTCTTGTCTTGTTATTTCTGTTTCCAAATCACTTTTCTCTTTCTAAAATTTCCTTAAATATGATAACACAAGTATCATATTTAAACAACTAATTTTTTATTAAATTCTTTTTACTATCTCTTTCATAATTAATGCAACTCTATTAGAAACAATTTCTAAATATGATTGAAAATCTAATCCATTATTACCATTTGGAGAATCTGATATTCCTCTTAAAACTAATACTGGTACATTATCTAACTTACATACTTGAGCAACTGCTGCACCTTCCATTTCTACACATTCAACTCCAAATTCTTCTCTTGCACCTTTTGCTATTTTTTCATCAGTACAAAAGAAATCAGCTGAGCCAATTACTCCAGACACATATTTAAAATCTCTATTTTCAAAATTATTAATTACATCTTCAGCAATACTAATAAGTCTTGAATCACATTCAAAATATTTACCAGTATCACATACCTCACCTTTTTCATAGTTTCCTATTGCAGAAACATCAAAATCATATTGTACTAAACTTTTTCCTACTACAATATCTAAAATGTTTAGTTCTGGATTAACTCCTCCAGCTGAACCAACATTTATTATCTCATTAGGTGAAAATCTATCGATTAATATTTGTGTAGTTCTTGCAGCATTTACTTTTCCAATACCACATTCAACTAAAACACATTCTTTATTTTCAATATTTCCTATATAAAAATTTAGATTATATACTTTCTCTTCTTTAATATCATTCATGATATTTTTTATTGCCATCATTTCAGCGTTTTCAGCTGCAATTATACCTACTTTCATAATAAAATCCTCTCTATTTACCTTCAAAAACTATTAAGCTATCTACATCATAACCATCTAATACTTTTCTACCATTTAATTCAGGAAGTTCGATTAAACAAGAAATTCTAACAACTTCTCCACCTAATCTTTCTACTAATTTTATAATAGCATTTAATGTTCCTCCTGTTGCAATTAAGTCATCAACAATAACAACTTTTTGTCCCTTTTTAATCGCATCAGAATGAATTTCTAAAGTAGCATGTCCATATTCAAGCTCATATGATTCTTCAATAGTTTCTGCAGGTAATTTTCCCTTTTTACGCACAGGAACAAATGATTTATTCATAGCATATGCAATTGGAGTTCCAAAAATAAATCCTCTTGATTCCGGTCCAACTACTACATCAAAATCAAGTCCTTTTAGTTTATCAATCATACCATCAATAGCAAGTTTTAAACCTTCACTATCTTGAAGAACTGTAGTTACATCTCTAAACATTATCCCTTTTTCTGGAAAATCTGGAATAGTTCTTATATAATCTTTTAATTCTTTCATCGATATCAATCTCCTTTATAATAACTACAAAAACATTATACCATATATACTCAACCAATAAAACATTATTTTATTTTTTACACATAAAAAAACCTCTAAATTAATAGAGGCTTACATTTAGTTTTCTCCTAATATTTTTTTCATTTCTTCTCTTCTTTTAACTTTTTTAGTTGTAGTTTTAATTAATTCTTCACCTGTTAAAATTAGATTTTGAATATGTTTATATCTTGGGAATGTTTTATTTAATTCTTTTATGTCATTCCAAATTACTTTATAAAGCTCATCTTCTGACATACCTTTATATTGTTCTTCGGCAACTTCTTTATTATAAAAAATCTTAACTGATAAAGTTACATCATTTTTATCTTCTTTAGATGGTAATCCAAATACCATTGATTCTTCAACAAGTGGCATTCTGTTTATTAATGTTTCCAATTCTTCAGGGAATACTTTTTTACCATTTGCTAAAACAATCATATTTTTGTTTCTACCAGTAATTGTAATACAACCTTGAGGATCAATAAATCCTAAATCTCCTGTGTAGAACCATCCATCTTTTAAAACCTCAGCTGTTTCTTCTGGCATTTCATAATATCCAAGCATAACTGAATCAGCTTTTACTCTTATTTCACCAATTCCTTGTTCATCTTTATCAACAACTTCCATTGTAACGCTTGGCATAGGAACACCGCATGTTCCACTTTTCTTAATTTTGGCATTTTCTGCTGCAACAACTGGAGATGTTTCAGAAAGACCGTATCCTTGAAGTGTAACAATACCGAAATCATCAAATGCTTTTAATATTTTTGGATCTGCTGGAGCTCCACCAACTATAACTAATCTTAATGCACCACCTAAGCCATCAATAACTGCTTTATAAATTTTTCTTCTTATATCAATTCCTAATTTTAAAAGGAAGTTAGTAACAGGTGTTGCTATTTTAATTAATTTGGTTTTTCCTTGTCTTTCTATCTCTTTACATACACCTTTGTAAATTGATTCCATAAGCAATGGAACACCAACAAACATTGTTACTTTATATTCATTTAAATTTTGTTTTACATATCTTAAACCATCAGCAAATACTATTTTTACACCACATGCTAATGTATATGTCATACATGTTGAACCAAATATATGGTGGAATGGTAATAATGCAATACTAACATCTTTTTCATTAATATTTTCAACACTTTGAAGGTCATAAATATTTGTTGCAACATTTTTATGTGAAAGCATTACTGCTTTTGATTGAGCCGTTGTTCCTGAAGTAAATAATAAAATTGCTAACGCATCATTATCAATTTCATTATTAACATATTCGTTATTTCCATTTTCTAATTCTTTATTTCCTTCTTCCATTAAATCGTATACATTTTTATACCCTTTAACTTCTGTCATTGAAATAAATTCTTTTAATGATGTTTTTTCTTGATATTTAATTTTTGTAATTGACTCTTCTAACTTCTCGTCAAATATTATACAATCTGCTTTACTTCTAATTAAAGATCTTTCAAGTTCATCATATTGTAAATCCTTATCAAGAGGAACAGAAATAATTCCACCCAATAAATTTGAAATATGAGCAAGAGCCCATTCATATCTATTTTTACCAATTACAGCAACTCTTTTTCCTTTTAATCCCATTTTATAAAGAGCTGTTCCTAATTTATTTATATCTTCTAAAAATCTTTTATATGTTACATTTTCATATGTTACTTCTTTATTTTCTTGATGTTTGATAACAAACGCAATGTTATCAGCAAATTTATCTGCTGCTCTATAAATAACATCTTTTATGTTATTTGGTTGTGGCACTTTAAATATTCTCTCAGTTTTCATTAATTACCATCCTTAAATATTATTTTTACATGTTGATTATATTATATTTGATATTTTTTGTAAATAGTTTTCAAAATTTCACTTACTAAAACATCTAATATTTAAAACTAGATGCAGGTTTAAAAATTACTACTCCTTAAATTTCAAATAAAACTATATATTATTTTTTACATACTCTACAACATCTTTAACTGCAGTAATCTTTTCTGCATCCTCATCTGCAATTTGTATATCAAAACTTTCTTCAATAGCCATAACAAATTCAACTATATCTAAAGAATCTGCACCTAAATCATCCACAAATGTAGATTCTAATTTAACTTGTTCTTCATTTACACCTAATTGTTCAACTATTATATCTTTTAATTTTTCAAAAATCTCTTCTTCGTTCATCTATCTTTCTCCTTATCTTATATAACTGTTTTAATTTCTTCTTGTCTTTTTATTTTATTTGTTGTTGTTTTAATAAGTGGAGTCTCTGAAAGTACAACCCCTCTTATAGATTTGTACATAGGCATTATATTATTAATTTCTTTAACTTTATCACTTATAATTTCATGAATTTTTTCTTCATCTTCTGTTTTATATGCAATTTTCATTATTTCTCTATCATAAACAACTTTTACATAAATCTTGATGTCATCTGGATCTTTTTTGTTTGATTTTCCGAATATAAAAGATTCTTTAACACCTTCAATTCTATTAACTAAATTTTCCATTTCTTCTGGGAATATATTTTTTCCGTTCTTTAGTACTATTACACTTTTCATTCTGCCTTTAATAAATATATATCCCTCTTCATCAATAGTAGCTAAATCTCCAGTGTGAAACCATCCATCAACAATTGCTTCTTTAGTAGCAGCTTCATTGTCATAATATCCAATCATAACAGAAGGACCTTTAACAAGTAATTCTCCAATACCCTCTTCATTAGGATTATCTATTTTAACCATATGATTTGGAATAACTTTTCCTATAGAACCTGCTTTTTTACTGTTTTCTCCTTCAACAGCAACAACAGGTGATGTCTCTGTTAGTCCATAACCTTGATATATAGGCATACCGAAATTTCTAAATCCCTCTACAACACTTTTATCTATTGCAGCAGCACCACTTACTAATTTTCTCATTTTTCCACCAAAGAAATCATGAACGAATTTAAATACTTCTTTTTTTACTTCATCTGATTCATCTTTGTATTTTTCAACAAGAGCCTCAATAGCTTCTTTCTTACCTTCTTTTTCAAGTTTTTTCCATAAGCCTCTATACATGTTTTCAAATATAGCAGGTACACATGCAGCAAATGTTATATCGTATTCTTTATAATTTTCTTGCATATTTCTTATACCATCACAGAATGAAATTCTTGCACCTCTATAAAGCGCGAATAAGAAACCTGCTGTACATTCAAATACATGATGAAGTGGTAAAAATGACAAAAATCTATCTGTATTATCAATATAAAGTACCTCACTTATTGCCATTAAATTTGAACATATATTTTTATGCGATAATGCTACAACTTTTGCTTCAGATGTTGTTCCAGAAGTAAATAACATTATATTCATCTCTTCAGGATTAATCACTGCATCAAGATATTCTCTATTGCCATTATTTAATTGAATTTTACCAATTTCAATTAATTCTGAAAAAGAATATATCCCACCAGCATGTGTTTTTGAATCCATAGAAATCAAATGTTTTAATTTACCTGTTCCTTCTAAAACTAATTTCTTTAAAACCTCTTCATATTTATTTGAAAAAACGATTGCTTCAATTTCTGATCTTTCAATTAATCTTTTTAATTCATTTTCTGGTAATGATTTATCAAGAGGAACTATAGTACCAACACCACAAGCAACTGCTAAATAAGAAATTTCCCATTCATATCTATTCTCACCAATTACACCAATTCTTTTACCATCAAGTCCAAGTGTTATTAATGCAGTTCCTAAACTATCAATCATATCTCTAACTTCTACATGACTAATTTCTCTATAATTTCCATCTTCTTTTATTTTATATGCAAAATCATCCTTATAAATATCTCTAGTTTTATTTAACATATCTTTTAAACTAACTATTTGTATCTGTTCCTTTTTTTCTGTATTCATCTAATTCCCCCTTAGTAAAAATTTACATATTAGTTATATCATAAAATCAAAAAAAAGCAATTATACTAACCGGTCAATTTTATAGACTAATTGGTCGAATTTTATATAAAAAAGCGCCTATCTCAATCATATGTTGAAATAAGCGCTCTTACTATTAAAATTAATCTAATACTAATTCATACAATTTATCAAATGTTATTAAATCATATGAAACAATTTCTTCTCTTGATAATGTATAAAGTACGTCTTTAATATAAATCATTCTATCAATGTTATTATAATATTGATTTTTATACATTATTTGTCCATAATGTTCAAATTCACCTGCATCTAAATTAATTTTGTATATAATAATACCAGATTTATTAGATGTTCTTAATGGGAATCCAATCAAGTTTTTATCTTTATTATAGAATAAAGCTTTATGACTATCTATAATTTGTGAACTTGTATATCCTTCTCCAATATCAACTGAAAATACTTCTTTTGGATTTTCTAAATCAGATACATCAAACATTGACATTTTCATATTATCATTTGTTACTCCACCCCAGCCATTAGATTTAGTATTGTATCCTATACCGATAATATGTGTTTCATCATATGGATGTAAGTATGATGAATATCCTGGTATTTTTAATTCACCTTTAACTTCAGGATTTGATGGATTAGATAAATCTATTACAAATAGTGGATCAATTTCTTTAAATGTTACGATATATCCAATATCTCCAATAAATCTTGCTGAATAAATTTTTTCATCTTTAGCTAATCCTTCAATTTTACCAACAACTTTCAGATTTTCGTCCAATACATATAAATTGTTTGCTGATACTGTTTCTGTATCGATTTCTACACTAATTGAACCTGTTCTTGGATTTTTTGTTTCTGTTCTGATTTCTTCATCAACATATCCTGTTGTACAAATTCTTAAAAATCCTTTATGCTCATCCATAGAAAATTGATCATTTAAATATCCATTTACTTCTCCATCTTTTTCTAATTTAACTCTTCCATCATCTAAATCAAATTTATAAATTAAAGTTGATCTATTTCTATAATAAGAATTTGTTGTCTTTTGAACTGTTATATATAAATGCTCTTCTGAAGAATAAATCTCATTACCTGCACCTAAAAAAGTTTCTACTGACATTTCTTCATTATTATTAATATTAAATCCACCTACTAAAGTATATACGCTTGATTTAATTTCTGGGAAACACACTATTCTTGTACAATCTACAACAATATCCTTAGTAGCTACAGCTGAATCATAGATTATTGGAAGAATATCTATATCCTTCATTTTTCTATAATAGTTTAATCCTTTTCTACTTATAAAATATACTGTATCATCAATCATTCTTGCTTGAACATAATCACCATCTAAAGCAAGTTCTCTTTCAAGCTTTAACTCTTCTCTATTTGACATATCATAAACCAAAGCTTTTGTTCTTGATTTACTATAGCTATATCCATAATCATAATAATTATCATCTTCATCAACTTCTTCATAGTTATAAGTATAATGTGTTCCTAAAACAACTAACTTATCTCCATTTATAAATATTTCACTAGGATAGAATCTTTCTTTTCTATCTTCGGCAAGTGATATTTTTGATAATTCTTTTAAATCATTTGCTCTTATAATATAAACTGAATTATTTTGTACATAATAAATATAATTTCCATCTGTTTTAACAATATCGGCTTCATCTACATTTGCTACTTGATTATTAGTTGTTGAATAATCAGTTCTATTTGATGAGTTTACAGTTTCGCCTTTTGAAACTACAGAATCAACTGATTGCATAGAATTTATTGTACCTTCTGCTATAGCTCCATCGAAAGCAATATCACCAAATACAATTCCATTACTAATTCCTTTTGTTTCAACAAGTGTATCTCTTAGTTCTTGCATATTTGCAAATCTTGGTAAATCATTTTCATTTACTTTTATATTTGTATTAGATATTGCAATTTGTGTAGAAGGATCTATTTTTTCTTGTCTATTAACAACGCCAACCATTAAAACTATAGCGACAACTGCAACAGCTGAAAGAATTTTCATTCTTCTAAATCTTACAACTTTTTTAGCTTGTTTCATTTTCTCAAGTGTTTCATTTTTTAATTTTTCACTTGCATGAATATTATCAACTGCTTTTTTATAATTTTCATTATTATTCATTTTCAAATCCTCCTTCTAATTTTGTCTTTAATATTTCTCTTGCTCTATAAAGCCAAGTTTTTATTGTTCCTTCAGTTGAACTCATTAATTTAGCAATTTCTTTAACTTTATAGCCTTCATAATAAAGTAAATATATTACTGTTCGATAATTTTGAGGTAATTCACATACAACTGAATACACATCTGATTCTTCTTTAGATTCAAATTCCATATTTTCATCTAATGTTACTACCTTTTTATTCCATGCAGACATATTAATATTTTTTGAAAAATTAATTGTTACTCTAATAAGCCATGCTTTTTCATGTTCTTCTGACTTAAACTTTGGATTTTTTTCACTAAATTTCATAAAAACATTTTGATATACATCTTCTGCATTTTCTACTGTACCGCATCTTGTTAATGCAATTCTATAAACCATATCTGAATACTTATTAATGATATGTTCAAAATACTTATCGTTTTGCATAAATTATCCCCCTATCTAATAGTAATACAATTCAAAATTAATTTTGGTTTCAAAAAAATATAATTTTTTATAAATTTTTCCAATTTTTTATTATTTTTATTTCTATATTTAAATTTATTTTAGCCGTTCAAAGTTCAATACC
>JAZSBZ010000005.1:0-22690 GCA_045602645.1 Candidatus Scatovivens sp.
ACTTTTTTATTAAAAGAAATAATTGATATAATTGAAATAATTGAAATATTATAAAAATGTTATATAATAAAATCAAATTTAATTGCAAAATGTACTATAATATTTTGGAGGTAATTTATGAGTGAACATAACAAAAATACAATAGAAATGTATAATAATGGTGGTGCACTTGAATATATTGAACATAATGACATTGATCCTGAAATAGAAAAATGGAACAGATTATTTAATTATGTTGAAAAATCTATTTCTCAAAATAAACAAGCTAAAATTATAGAACTTGGAAGCGGATGTGGACAGCTTTCTGTAATGCTTCAAAATGCAGGTTATAATATTATTTCTACTGATATTGTAGATGCATTTTTAGCAGAACAAAAAGCAAGAGGAATTAAAGAAGTTAAAAAGTTTAATTTCTTAACTGATAATTATGGTGATATTTTTAAGTCAAAAGTAGACCTTATTGTTTCATGGAGAAATCCTCATTTGGATATGGATGATATGAAAAAATTATTTGAAGTTGTGCATAACGGATTAAATAAAAATGGATTATTTATTATTAATTTCCAAAACTCTGATGTGCATCCAGAGGCTGAAATCATGCCAAACGGAACAAAATACAATTATAAAATTTTAGCCGATAAACAAACTAAAGAAAAAAGATTTTATGCTTACTACAGCAAAGAGGATATCGATAATCTTAGTGATAAATTATTTGATATAGAAAAGTATCATAATGAAGGTGGAAAAGATCAAAAGAACTGGCATGTAGTAACATTAAAAAAGAAATAGGAGAGAAGTATGGTAAATTTATTTTTCTTTGTAAATAATAAATTTTTAATTCATAAATGCACAAATGAAGAAGCCGAAAAATATGGTGATTTTCTAAATTATCCTGAAAGTCATTTTGATATTTGGGAAAAACATTATTCAACAAAATATCATGTTGATTTTGACTATTTTCCACGAGGAAGGGTAGTGTTCAACATTAAAGAAAATTGTTACTATATATACCATGACAAATGTATCACTAACTTAAGTGAAATAATTAAAGAATATAAAAACGAAAATTATAAAGTATCTTTAGATTTTCATTACCAATGTAAAAATTGCAATAAAAATTACGTAATATAAAAATTAAAAGGATTAGAACAAAATTTCTAATCCTTTTTTGTTAGTTTTTTTCATTTAATTTCTTACATCTTAAATCTTTTATTTTAACTCCAATTTTTTCTAATATATGATTTAATCCCAGTGCAGTATATGGTAGTAAAATAAAGTAGTATTGAAGTACATATATTGCTTTAACTTCCCAAATAATATGGAATAAGAATCCTCCAATAAATATGATCGGTAAAATTGATTTTGATAAATTAAAATCTTTAATTGATAAATAAATACCAATTGCAGCAAATATAAATACTAGAATTTGATATGAATCGAATATCATATGTTCAATATTATAAAGTTTACCTGCCACCATACTCATAGCAGTTTCATGATAAGCTAAATAATGAGCATAATCACCGTTATAAACAAATCTCAATCCTGGAATTGAACACCATACAGTTTGAAAAGTAGGGTTAAGCCATGTAGAACCAATTTTTTCTGAGAAATATTTAACCATTTCACCTGGATTCTTAGCAAAGTAAGATAATCTTTCTGCTATTAACTCTTTTGATTCTTCTGCTGTTGGTTCAGTTTCAAAATAGTATTTAGCATATAAATCACATACTATATTTGTATACCAACCAGGAGTAATACCATGTGCATCTTGCATTCCCATATAAACATAAGTAATCATCGGAACACCATCAGCAAATTCAACCTCATATTTTTCTTTTAAAATAGTGTTATATATTGTATTTATTCCCATAATTGAAAGAATCATTAAGGGAATAATAAGTGTTAATTTTAATTGCCATTTTTTTATAACATGTAGTACTAATACTAAAATTAAACCACATAAAAAAATCATATAATTTGATTTAGCAATAATTGATATCGCTATAAATATTCCTGAAAAAAGAACATACAATGGATTTTCTTTTTGTAAATATAAAATTGCAAATAATATAGCAATTAATGCTAAAGTTAAACCTAAAATATTGCCATAGTAATGTACATTAAAAAACATAAAGTATAATGCAAAAATAGGTAATATGAATACTAATATTTTTTGAACTTTCTCATTTTTAAATAAGAAATATGAAATCGTAAATATTAAAATCATATTTATTACAGAAAGTCCTGCATTTAAATATTGAATATACATATAATCAATGCCAAAAACTTTATAAATAAGGGAGAATATATATGAAATACCACATTGATGAGGAAAATGATGAATATATTGGGTTGGCTGTAAATGATGCCAAATATCTCCTGATTCTACAAAAGTAGTAGCAACTTCATGTATTTTCTCTTGATCTGCAATTGGTGACAATTGTAGTGCACTTATCCAGTATAAAAACACAAACATACATACAAATGAAAAAGGTATCATTAAATATTTTGCCGGTATTCTCTTAAATATTAATTTACTTAGTAATGCTATTATAAGTAAAATACAAAAAGAAATTAATAATTCAAATATTCCAGTTGTAAACACAAATGATGTTGTTTCACCAGCAAAATCAATTGTTGTGTTTAACTTTGCAGTAATAAAAACTGAAAGCAATCCAATTAAAGCAACAATAAACATTATGAAAAACATACCTATATTAGTCGCTTTGTTAAAAAACTTTTGAAGCTTATTTTCATCTCCTTGCATAAGCATTCTCCTTAAACTTTAATTTTATTTACCTATTATACAATTATTATAAAAAATAATCAACTTTTTGTATTAAAAATGAAATATAAAAAATATTGAAAAATGAGCATTTTTATTATATTATTGAGATGTATTATTAGGTCAAAAAGGAGCTTTTTATGTTTGATTTAATTCATCACATTGCAATAATAGGAAAAGACTATGAAAAGTCTCGTTCTTTCTATGTTGATACACTAGGTTTTGAAGTAATAAGGGAAGAGAAAAGACCACATAAAAATGATTATTTAATTGTCTTAAAATGTGGAACTCAAGAAATAGAACTTTTTATTAAACCTGATGCACCAAATAGAATTAGTTACCCTGAAGCAGCAGGATTAAGACATTTAGCATTTAAAGTTGAAAATGTAGACGAAACAGTAAAACTATTAAATAATAAAGGAATAAAAACAGAACCTATTAGATTAGATGAATTAACAAATAAAAAAATGACATTCTTTTCTGATCCAGATGGATTACCACTAGAAATACACGAATAACATTTAGGAGGATTCTAAGATGAATAAAAAAATAATTTATAAAGCGGTAATAATAGCGATAGTAATAACTATATTTAGTTTATTAGTTACAACATGGCTAGATTACAAAAAAGATAAGGAATACGAAGCTAAACAATCTGAAATGATACAATCAGCAAACAAAGAAAAATATGATACATCACTTATAAAATTAGAAATTGATGATTCTACAATTTCAAATAAAGGTTTAACACTTGTAATCACAGATAACAACAAACCAGCAGGTAGTTGGGGACCAGGTTATGAAATAATGAAACTTGAAAATGAAGATCACTGGATTACATTAAAACCAAATGAAGATGTTGCATTCAATGAAATCGCATATGTTTTAGATGAAAACAATCAATGGCATTATAAAATTGATTGGACAAACTTCTATGGCGAGTTAGAAACAGGAACATATAAGATAAAAAAATCAGTATATAACAATGGATATGTAGATTTATATTCAAACCAATTTGTAATAGAATAAGAGGTGATATATATGTCTGAATACTTAGACGTATATGATATTAATAGAAATAAATTAGGAAAAACAATAGAACGAACATCTGATGAAAAATT
Source organism: Candidatus Scatovivens sp. (assembly GCA_045602645.1). Taxonomy (GTDB): domain Bacteria; phylum Bacillota; class Clostridia; order TANB77; family CAG-508; genus Scatovivens. The sequence goes on from JAZSBZ010000005.1 coordinate 3,910, forward strand.
AGAAGATGGTGAGTTTATAGTTGCTTTAAGAGCTTGGGTTGTTAATAAAGATAAAAAGATCTTATTTACTCAAAGAAGCATGACTAAAACTCAACCAGGACGTTGGGAACCAACTGGAGGATTATTAACATCAGGCGAAACTAGTCTAGAAGGTGTAAAAAGAGAATTAAAAGAAGAAGTAGGACTAGATGTAGAGAATAGTGAAATACAATTATTAGAAACAATAGTTGAAACAGAAGAACACGAAAATGTTAATATTTTAAGAGATATTTATTTAATCAACAAAGATATTACTTTAGACGATATTACATTTGCTGATAATGAAGTAATGGATGCAAAATTCATTACAATCGATGAAATGATTGCATATATCGATGAAGATAAAAGCTTTGAATGGTTAAGATATTTTGAAAAAATATACAGAAAATTATACGAAGGAAAATAAAATTAGAGGTCTTTAATGAATAGTAAAGAAAAAAGAACCTATCTAGAAAATAGACTACTAAGACTTGCAGGAAGAGTTGCTTTTGCAGTCGATGCAGATTATTGGATTGACAAAGTATTAGATGAAGGTAGAGTATTTTCTGGAGAAGATATTGTAATTGAAGAAGGCGACGCTGGTAAATGTCATTTAAACTCTATTAATGCTCATTTAAAGAATCCAGATTTAAAAGTATGTACTGGCTTTTCAATAAATGGCGATAGATGGGTTAGACATTCATGGTGTGTAGATTCAGAAGGAAAAGTTCATGAATGTACACCTATAAAAAGAGAAATGTATTATGGCAGTATACTAGATGAAGAAGATACAATCTTGCTAAGAAGAGAATGGGATTATGCATATGATGCTAAACTTAGAAGAGAAGAAGAGAAACTTCCATTTTTAAGAGAAAAATTAAGAGAAGCAGAAGATTGCAAATACTTCATTAGAAGATGTATCGATGATTCTACTAAAATAGATCCAGAAATAGAGTCACGAAGAAAAGATGAACTTGATAGTTCTAATTGGACAGCTTTAAAAGGAGAATTATATACATTTAAAGAGTCATTTTTTAGATCTAAAGGTTTAACTGCACTAGATAAATCATTAACAGATTACAAAAAAGAAGCAATGGAATACTTAGAAAGAACATATCCATTTTGTTTTAATATATCATTAAGAACATTTGAACAATATTTTTATGAAAACGCTACAGAACTTGAACTTTTATTTTATGCAATGGCATTAGGAGCATGCGACGAACAAATTGCAGGTTTAAATGATATGCTAAAAAACGAAAAACTTGAATCTATCACAAATAAAGGTTCTTTAAAAATTGATAGAAGATATCAAACATCAAAAAAACAAGTCTCTCTTAATGATATACAAGGTTCTTCAGTTGATAAATATTCTGCAGATAATTTGTTTGACGCATTATTATATACAAATGATAAAAAGCTTTCAGGATTCGTTTCATACTTAATGATGAACGATTATGAAGTAAACACAGATAAAATATTTGATGGAGTTTGTGCATTTCAAGATGAATCTGGTACATTATTTGTATCTGAAGGAAATCACCGCATAATTGTAGCAAAAGCTTTACAAGCTATTAAAAGATATATTAAAGGTGATGAAAAAGTTTCACCAATAAATTTAAATTCAACAATTACAAGAATTAAATTTCTAGACCAAAATACTCCACAGCAAAACACTTGGGAACTATAAAAGGAGAACATATGTTAGAAAAAATATTTAAATTAAAAGAAAATAACACTAAAGTATCTACAGAATTACTTGCTGGTATAACAACATTTATGGCAATGTCATACATAGTTTTCATAAATCCAGCAATACTCGCTGATTCAGGAATGGATTATAATGCAGTATATATCGCAACAATTCTAGCATCAATACTTGCAACATTATTACTTGGATTAATTGCTAACGTACCATATGTATCAAGTGCAGGATTGGGATTAAATGCATTATTTACATATACAATATGTGGTACTCTTGGTTTTACATGGCAACAAGCTCTTGCAATGGTATTTATATGTGGACTTGCAAATGTAATAATTACTGTAACAAATATTAGAAAAAAAGCAATCAAAGCAATCCCTGAATTTATGCAGGAAGCAATTACTGTTGGTATTGGTTTATTTATTGCATATATTGGTTTAAAAAGTACAGGAATGATTGAGTTTTCCATTTCAGCAGTTAATAATGGAATAGCAAATGCAGCTGACGTTGTGCCACAACTTTCAATATTTAACTCACCAGAAATAATCCTTTCACTTATAGGATTAGTAATAACAGGATTTTTAGTGGCGAGAAAAGTAAAATTTGCATTTATTATTTCAATTTTATTAACAACAATTATAGGTATATTTATGGGAGTAACTGAACTTCCAAACTTTACAAACTATGAGATGTTTCCATCGATAGAACCAACATTTTTCAAACTTGACTTTGCAGGATTATTTACTGCAAAAGCTGGGATAGTAACAGTAATAATGACATTATTTACATTAATAATATCTGATTTGTTTGATACAATTGGAACATTTATTGGAACAGGAAAGAAAGCTGGTATATTTAAAATTGATGAGAATGGAAACTTGCCAAAAAATTTAGAAACAGCATTAGTATGTGATTCACTTGGAACATTATTTGGATCTTTCTTTGGAACAAGTAATTTAACAACTTATGTTGAAAGTACAGTTGGTATTGAAGCGGGAGGCAGAACAGGACTTACTGCAGTATCTGCAGCACTATGTTTTGCATGTACTATTTTTATTGCACCAATAGTTGCTTGTGTTCCAATGGCAGCAATAGCACCTATATTAATGTTTGTAGGTGTATCAATGATGCAAAGTATTTTAAAAATTGATTGGAATGATATTATAGTAGCAATACCTGCATTCTTTACGATAATAATGATGACTTTATCTTATTCAATTACAACAGGTATTCAATTTGGTTTTATCTTTTACATAATAGTTAACTTAGCAAACAAACAACCAAAGAAAGTATCTCCAATAATATACATATTTACAATTTTATTTATTATTGACTTTATATATAAAGCAATAGGATAGGAGACAACAGTGAAAATACTAATTATATGTTCAACTTCTTTTTACAATAAAATAAAAGATGTAGAATTAAAATTAATACAAAATGGCCATAACGTTGTAATGCCAAATTGTTATGATGATCCAGTAACAAACGATGATAATAAAAATATGACAGAAAAAGAATACAAAGAATTCTTTTCAAAAATGTATAACATGAGCAGAAATGCAATCTCAGAAGTAGATGCTGTTCTAGTTTTAAACTATACAAAAATTAAAAATGGACAAAACCATGATAATTATATTGGTGCATCAACATTTTTAGAAATGTACGAAGCATTTATGCAAGGTAAAAAAATTTATATGATGAATGGATATCCAGACAATATGCTTTTAGATGAAATCAAAGGATTTGATCCTATTATTTTAAATGGAGATGTAAGTAAAATATGACTTTAATTGCATGCATAGCAAATAATAATGGAATATTATTTAACAAAAGAAGAGTATCGAAAGACGCTCTTCTTATTGAACGTCTTAGAGAAATTATTAATACAAATATCTTATACTGCAGCGAATATTCAAAATCATTATTTAGTGATTTTAATAACCTTACTAATGATATAACATCGCTAACAAATGATAGCTTTTATTTTTTAGAAGATGAAAATATTCCTAATATAATTTTTAATAAAATAATTATATATAAATGGAATAGAGACTATCCTGCAGATAAATTCTTTGAATATGATTTAAGTGAATATACTCTTGAATCTCAAACTGATTTTAAAGGAAACTCTCATGATTTAATTACAGAACTAATATATACTAAGGAGATCTAGATGAACTTAAGAAACAATATACGAATACTAATCTTATTACTAATTTTACCTTTATTTTTAACAGGATGCGCAATTGATATTGAAATAACAAATGAAGTTAATACATTGGAAAATGTTATAGAAGTTAAAAATGAGGTAGAGACAGAAGCAAACGAAAACAATAAAATAGAAGAAGAAGGTCCTTTTCTTGTACCTACAATGCAGTTAAACAACATACCAGCATATGATAAATCACCTTATGTTGTTATAAATAATAACGAACCATTCTTTAATACAAATGACTTTACTAAAGAATCTTTTGAACAATATAGTGAACTTGATTCACTTGGTAGATGTGGGGTTGCTTTTTCTAATATTGGAAAAGATTTAATGCCAACAGAAGAAAGAGGAAATATTGGATCTGTAAAACCAAGTGGATGGCAAACAGCCAAATATGATGGTATAGATGGCAATTATTTATACAATAGATGTCATCTAATCGGATTTCAATTAACTGGAGAAAATGCTAACAATAAGAATTTAATAACTGGTACTAGATACATGAATGTACAAGGAATGTTACCATTTGAAAATATGGTTGCAGATTATATAAAAGAAACAAACAATCACGTATTATTTAGAGTTACACCAATTTTTAAAGAGGATAATCTTTTAGCATCAGGTGTACTTATGGAAGCATATTCTGTAGAAGATAATGGAGAAGGTGTTAAATTTTGCGTATATTGCTATAATGTTCAACCAGGTATAGAAATAAATTATTCTAATGGAGAAAGTACTGGTCCAGAATTTACAGGAAATAAATCTAATTCTCAAAACGTTTCTGCAGGAACTACAAAACCAGAAACAAATGAAACTATCGAAACTGTTTCGGTAACATATGTATTAAATACAAGTAGTAAAAAAATTCATTATCCTGATTGTAGTAGCGTATCTACTATAAAAGAAACAAACAAAGAAAACTTTTCAGGATCTATCAATGATTTAATATCTCAAGGATATACTTCTTGTGGAAGTTGTAAACCTTAGTAAATAGGAGAGACCAATCGTGAATTACATAATTTTAGGAAATATAATTGCATTAATAGCTTCACTTTTAATGGTATATTCTGGATATATCAAGAAAAAAGAAAAGATAATATTTGTGCAAACAATTCAAATAGGATTATCTGTATTAAGTAATATGGTTCTTGGCGGAATAACAGGAGCAATTATTAATGCATTAAGTTTAATTAGAAACATTCTTTGCTATAAAAATAAACTAAATACTCTAGCGAAAATAATAATTACAATCCTTTCAGTTGTTTTAACATTCATGTTTAACAATCTTGGAATAATTGGATTATTACCACTTATAAGTACTGTCGTTTATATATGGCTAATGAATATAAAAGATGTAATAAAATTTAAATACCTTATCATTTTTACAATGACAATATGGTTTATTTATGATATATATATAATGTCTTATACATCAGCTGTATTTGACTTTGGAAATATAATTGCAAATATTATTTCTATAATGCAAATTAAAAAAATAAAAAAGGGAGAGCAAAATTAGTGATTGAATTAGAAGAAAATCAAAGAGACTTAAATGAAATTAGTGAAAAGTTTAAGCAAATAAAAGATTCTATGAAAATTAACGAGTTAGAAAATGAACTAAAAAAACTTGAAGAAGAATCATTAAAAGAAGATTTTTGGAATGATCAAGCTCATTCATCAAAAGTATTTGCAAAAATAAAAACACTACAAAGAAAAATAAATAGTTCAAAAAAACTAGAAGAAGAATTAAACAATCTATTTGAAATGAACGAATTATTAAATATTGAAACTGATAATGACTTAGTAAAAGAACTTCTAAAAAATACAACTAACCTTAAACATAAATTAGATAATCTTGAAATAGAAACATTATTTTCTGGTAAATATGATGTTAATAATGCAATCATAACTCTTCATCCTGGAGCAGGAGGAACCGAATCACAAGATTGGGCAGAAATGCTTTATAGAATGTATTCAAGATGGGCATCTAGCAATGGATTTACAATAAAAGAATTAGATTATTTAGATGGAGATGAAGCAGGAATTAAAAGTGTAACAGCTTTAATTTCTGGTGAAAACGCCTATGGTTATTTAAAAGGAGAGATGGGAGTACATAGACTAGTAAGAATTTCACCTTTTGATAGTGGTGGTAGAAGACATACTTCATTTGCATCATTAGAAGTATTACCTGAAATAACAGATGACATTGAAATAGATATTGATTTAGGAGATTTAAGAATTGATACTTATAGAGCATCTGGAGCAGGAGGACAACATATCAATAAAACTGATTCTGCTGTTCGAATTACACACATACCAACAAATATTGTAGTATCTTGTCAATCAGAACGTTCTCAAACAATGAATAAAGAAACAGCAATGAGAATGTTAAAATCAAAATTATTAGATTTAAAAGAAAAAGAAAATAAAGAAACAATTGCAGAATTAAAAGGTGAACAAAGAGATATTGCATGGGGAAGTCAAATAAGATCTTATGTGTTTTGTCCATACACTTTAGTCAAAGATCACAGAACTGGTTATGAGGTTGGAAACGTTGAGAGAGTAATGGATGGTGATCTTAACGACTTCATGAAAGAATATCTAAAAATGTTAATAAAATAGTAAAAATGTATTGCAAAATATATTCCTTTAATATATAATTTGCAATGTAAACTAATGAAAATCGATAATAGTGTTATGATAATTTTTTTATTTATATAAATCATTAAAAAGCAACTATTAGAGATTTTTTAGTTGCTTTTAAATTTTATAACAATATTTAAAGTCTTGGAGGAATTATGGAAGAATTAGATTTAAAAGAACTAATCTCTATGTTTTTGGAGAAAAAACTACTTATAGTTTTAGTTGTAATAATTTTTGCATTAATGGGTGCAATATATACACTAAAATTCGTAACACCTATTTACCAATCAACAACAAGTTTAGTACTTGCACAAATTGGTGGTGATAATATGGAATCATCAAACTCAATTACATCAAGTGATATCGCATTAAACTCAAACTTAATCGATAACTATAGAGTAATTGCAAAAAGTAAATCTGTAGCGCAAGAAGTAATTGATAATTTAGATTTAGATGTTGATGTTGAAACATTACGTACTCGTGTATCAGTAACAACAGAATCAGATTCAGAGGTTATTAAAATAACAGTTGCTGATGAAGATCCTGAACTAGCATGTAAAATAACAACTGAAGTTGCTGAAATATTCATGACTAAAGTTGAAACTATATACAAAGTTAACAACATAACAGTATTAGATAAAGCAGAAATTAATACAACACCATACAATATCAACTTACCCAAAAACATTGCAATATTTGCATTTGTTGGAGGTATCTTAGTAGCTGGATATATTCTATTAATAAATATGCTTGATACAACTGTAAAAACAGATACAGATATTGAAAAAGCATTAGATATTCCTGTTTTAGCATCTATAGTATTAACAGATGATTCTGCTAAAAAGAAATTTAAAGCACGTATTAAGAGAGAAGATTTCACTTCAAAAACAGCAAGTGAACCAGATGAGGATGACAGTATCCAAGTACTTTATGAACATAATAGTATCGTAAGAAATAGAGGAAACGGTGAAGACGAAGCAATAAGCATGTTCTCATATATGGGAAATGAAGAACCAGATGATGGATCAGACGATGATTATGAAGATAAATCAAGATTAGGAAGAAAAAGACGTCCTAACAGAAAAAGAAAAAACAACAAAAGGGAGGATAAATAGATATGAAAAACGAAATCGTTGTAGTTGAAAATCCAAAATCTCCTGAAGCTGAGATGTTTAGAAACCTAAGAACAAATATACAATTTATGAATGCTGACTCAGAGAAAAAAGTTATGCTTGTTACAAGTACAATGCCTGGTGAAGGAAAAAGTTATGTATCAGCAAACTTAGCTGCAGCATTTGCTCAAATTGATAAAAAAGTTTTAATAGTTGATACAGATATGAGAAAAGGTCGTCAATATGCATTATTTAATTTGCATCCAAGACCAGGTATATCAAACTTCTTATCTGGTGTTGTTGATCAAGACTTCGTTGGACAAAAAGAAAATATTGAAAACTATATTCAAGAAACTGATGTTGATAATTTATATCTTATCCCAGCTGGTAGCGTTCCACCAAACCCATCAGAATTATTAGTTTCTAATAAAATGAAATCTATTATTGATAGATTAAAAGAGCACTTTGATGTAGTAATCTTTGATGCTCCACCATCATTAATAGTTGCAGACGCATTAATTTTAGCAAGACTTGTAGACTTTAACATTTTAGTTTGTGCTCAAAACACAACAAGAATGGAAGACTTAAACAAATCAAAAATGGCAATCGAAAACGTTGGTGGTAAAGTTGCCGGAGTTGTATTAAATAAAGTTCAAGTTACAACTAAAAAATACGAAAATTCTTACTATTATGGTGAGAAATTAGGAAGACAAAAACCAAAACAAAGAAGATAGGATACAATATAAATGATAGATTTTCACTCACATATATTACCTGGAATTGATGACGGGGCAAAAGATATTGAGGATTCGAAGAAAATAATTAAAGAAGCAAAAGATGCAGGCGTTGAAACAATAATTTCAACGTCTCATTATGCATTAGATTGTTTTGAATCTCCAGAATATAAAAGAAAAGAATTAATAGAGCAATTAAAAGAAGAACTAGAAGAAGGCGATCCTGAAATTATTTTAGGAAGCGAAATATTTTTAACATATAATGTACTAGAACTTTTACAAGAATTTAAAGCATCAACAATAAATGGAACAAAATATATTCTATTCGAACTTCCATTAAAAGGTTATTTTAACAATTTAAAAGATTTAATTAATAAACTTAAATCACAAGAATACAAATTAGTTCTAGCTCATCCTGAACGTTATGGAATGGTACAAAGTAATTTTGATTTACTATATGAATTAAAAGATTTAGGTGTTTTAATGCAATGTAATTATGGTAGTATACTAGGATTATATGGTGGTAAAGCCAAAAATATAGTAAAGAAAATGCTTAAAGAAGATTTAGTTGATTTCTTTGGTACTGATGTACATAAACCAGGAACAATTTATCCAAAACTTCCAAAAGCAATCAAAAAAATATCAAAATATGTTGATGAAGATAGATTAGATGATTTAATTCATACTAATGCAGCAATGCTTTTAGCAGGCGAAGATGTTCGCTAAAACTTGACCTTTAGCTATTTTTTTGATAAAATAAATAATAGATAAACCAAATAAACGGAGGTGTATAACATGGCTAGTCAAGAATGTCAATATTGTTATTACTGGAAAGGCACTCACAAAGATACTAAAGCTGACTGTGATAAAACAGGAAAGTATAAAAAATATAATGATGACTGTGATTGCGGTAAATTTGCAAAAAGATAAAATACATATTAAGCACTTATTTGAAGTGAACTAAACGGGGTTCACTTCAATTTAAGTGCTTTTTTTATTGCCAAAAATATTTTTAATATGTTATAATTGGCTATGAAATTCATAAACTTATTTATCACATTATTTAATTTAATTAATAATATACTAATAGTAGAATTTCAATTTATTATAGTAGATTTTAAATTTAAAGCTACTTTTAAAAGACATGCGAGGTACAACATAAATGGGAATTATTGTACAAAAATTTGGCGGTAGTTCTGTTGCAAACATTGACAAATTAAATCAGGTAGCAGGACACATTATTGAAGAAGTAGAGAAAGGAAACAAACTAGTAGTTGTAGTTTCTGCACAAGGAAAAACAACTGACAAATTAATTTCTGAAGAAGCAGAAATTAGCAAAAATCCTGATAAGAGAGAACATGATGTTCTTGTATCAACAGGTGAACAAATTACAATAGCAAAACTTGCAATGCTATTAATCGAAAAAAATTACAAAGCAAAATCATTAACTGGATGGCAAATACCAATCATTACAAACAGTGAACATACAAATGCAAGAATTAGATACATCCATAATGAAACAATTCTAGATTATCTAGATGCTGGAAACATTGTTATAGTTGCAGGATTCCAAGGAGTAGACGAACTTGGAAATATAACAACATTCGGTAGAGGAGGTTCTGACACAACAGCAGTTGCTCTAGCGGCAAGTTTAAAAGCTGAAAGATGTGATATATTTACTGATGTTGATGGAGTATATTCTACTGATCCAAGACTCGTAGAAAATGTAAAAAAATTAAAAACAATCTCTTATGATGAAATGTTAGAATTAGCAAGTATGGGAGCTAAAGTTCTTCATAATAGATGTGTTGAAATAGGTAAAAAATATAATGTTCCAATATATGTTAAATCAACATTTGAAAAAAATTCAATTGGTACATTAGTTGCAAATAAAAATTTAGAAGACCTTGTAATTAGTGGTGTAGCAAAAGATGACTATATTACAAAAATTACAATAATAGGTTTAGAAAATAAAATAGGAAAGACATTTGAACTTTTCAAAGTTCTAGCAGATAATTCTGTAAACGTTGATATAATTGTCCAATCATTTGGAGAATATATCACAAAAGATATTGCTTTTACTGTTAGAACAACAGATTTAGATAGAACATTAAAAATTCTTGAAAAACACAAAGAACAAATAGGGTTTACTGATGTAATTCATAACGAGAACTTATCAAAAGTTTCAATAGTAGGAGTTGGAATTGCAAACAAACCTGGTGTTGCAGTAAATATGTTTGAAGCATTATATGAAAACAACATTAATATGCATATGATTTCAACATCTGAAATAAAAATATCAGTACTTGTAAATACTGAAGAAGCAAATCTTGCTGTAAACGCTTTACACGAAAAATTCTTTAATTAATAGTAAATTATGAGCTTGCTAAAAAAAGTAAGCTCATTTTTTGTTCTAATTCGTTTTAAACAGAATAAAATGATACTATAGGAGGAATTATAAATGGAAGAGACAAGAAAAAATGCATTTCAAAATATTACTTTAGAAAATAGAGAACATCTATCTTTAACAGGAATACTAGATGTATATAGTTTTGATGATCAAATTATAATTGTTGATACTGAACTAGGGTTACTCACAATTAAAGGCGAAGATTTAAAAATAAACAAATTAAACTTAGAAACATCAGACTTTGTTGTAGATGGAAAAATTGATTCAATCAATTACTCAACTAGTGAAATATCCGGAAAGAAAGGGAAGGGACTTCTAAATAAAATCTTTAAATAGGAGCCAAAATGAATTCAATTAATCAAGAACAAATATTTATGTATTTCTTTTTTATAGGAATCATAATAGCATTTATTTTTACTTTCTTTAAATGTTTAAGAAAACATATGAAGTCATCAGACACACTAATATTTATCGAAGATGTTATCTTTCTATTTATTTCAGGATTATTAATCATAACTAATATTATAAACTTAAATAACGGAGAATTTAGGTTTTATATGCTTATCGGAATTTTTTTCGGCATTATAATATATTCTTTGACAATAAATAAAGTATGTGTTATAATTCTAAATGTATTAATTAACATAATATTTCAATTGCTAAACATTTTTTACAATTGTATTTCAAAATGCTTACAAATAGGCAATAAGAAGGATTTTTAGCAATTATGTCGAATAATATAAGTAGAGAAAAAATACGGAGAGATACATAAGATGAATATTTCTAAAATCAATAAATTCTTAAATTTAATATTAATCATAGTTGCAGTTTACGCTGTATTTACATTCATTAATCAACAATCAAAATTAAATTCATATAACAAAGATATCTCATATTATGAAACTCAAATTGAAGAATTAAAAGCTGAAAAAGAGGAATTATTAGCTACACAAGCAAATGTTAATTCTGAAGATTACATTGAAGAAGTAGCTAGAAAAAACCTTGATATGTATCTACCAAACGAAATCGTTTATGTTGATGCTAGTAAATAGTTTTATATTTTATTTTGAGTAATTTAATTTTATTAAATTACTTTTTTTATTGTTTCTAAAAAGAATATCCAAAAATTAAAATTAAATAGGAGGCCAAATTTTTAATGGAATTAGAAAACTTATCATTAGTTGATTTAAAAAATTTAGCAAAAGACAAAGGAATTCCAAACTACTCTAAAATGAAAAAGCAAGAATTAATCGATGCTATTATGGAGAATTATCAAAGCTCTAAAAAAGAAGATATTGTAGTTCCTGTTGAAGTAGAAGAAATAAAAGACGAATCTAACTTTAAATTAAATGGTGAAGATGAATATGTAGAAGGAATCTTAGAATTATTACCAGATGGGTATGGATTCTTAAGAGGAGATAATTATTTATCAACACCAAAAGATGTATATGTATCACCAGTACAAATTAGAAGATTTAGATTAGATACAGGTGATAAGGTTAAAGGTATCAAAAGAGCGCCAAGAGAAGGCGAAAGATTCGCTGCTTTAATTTATGTATGCGAAGTAAATGGTGAACAACCAGAAAAAGCAATGAAAAGAAAAAGATTTGATGATTTAACACCTATATATCCAACACAAAGATTAAAATTAGAAACAGCACAAAACGAATATACAATGAGACTTATGGACCTAATGAGTCCAATAGGAAAAGGGCAAAGAGGAATGATAGTAGCTCCTCCAAAAGCCGGAAAAACAACTATATTAAAGAAAATTGCAAATAGTATAACTACTAATAATCCAGAAGTAGTTTTAATAGTATTATTAATAGATGAAAGACCAGAAGAAGTTACTGAAATGAAACGTTCAATCAAAGGAGATGTAATCTTTTCTACATTTGACGAGCAACCAGAACATCATGTTAAAGTTGCAGAAATGGTTCTAGAAAGAGCGAAAAGATTAACAGAGCAAAAGAAAGACGTTGTAATATTACTAGATAGTATCACACGTCTTGCAAGAGCTTATAACCTTGTAATTCCATCATCAGGAAGAACACTATCAGGTGGTTTTGATCCAAGCGCACTACACAAACCAAAAAGATTTTTCGGTGCAGCTAGAAACACAGAAGATGCTGGAAGTTTAACAATCTTAGGAACAGCACTTGTTGAAACTGGCAGTAGAATGGATGAAGTAATTTTTGAAGAATTCAAAGGTACAGGAAACATGGAAGTATTCTTAGATAGAAGCTTATCTGAAAAAAGAATATTCCCAGCTGTAGATGTTAATAAATCAGGAACAAGAAGAGATGAATTATTACTTTCATCAAGTGAATTAGATACTGTAAATTCTATTAGAAAGAACTTATCAAGCTTATCTACTGCAGATTTAACAGAAAGATTATTAAATTACATGATAAGAACTAAAAATAACGAAGAATTTATAAATCTAATAAAACAAGCTATGAAATAATTACTTTAGGAAAATAGTATCTATAAATTTGTGTAGGTACTATTTTTTGCGTATAAAAAAAGGAGGGATAATATGAAAGATATTTTAAAATCGATTTATAAAAAATTATCATTAAAAATGATTCTAGTTATTGTATTTGTTGCTGTTAACGTGTATCTTTTAACTTATCCTTCAAAAGTATTAGGAAATATCATAGATTTACTTTCTAATATTGAAGCTAACAAAATTGCAATACAGCATTTAATTATAAATCTATTAATAGCAAGTTTAATATTAATAGCAGTAAGAATAACATGGAAATACACTTTAGCAATAATAACGAGAACCGTTGAAAAAGACTTAAGAGACAAGCTGTTTGACCATTTCTTAAGAATCAAATTATCAAGTATACAAGATATTAAAAATGGTGAATTAATGTCATACTTTGTTAAAGACATAGGAGAGATAAGAGGATTTACATATAGATTTCTATCTCACGCAAGTAGAGTATTTTTCATATTTGTTATTACAACAATCATGATGATACAAGTCGACTTATCTTTAACACTTGCAGCTCTATGTCCAATAATGATAACAACTTACGTTATTTTAATACTAAAAAATTATGTAGAAAAAAGCTTCAAAAAATCACAAAAATACTTTACCGCAATGTCTGAATACGTACAAGAAAGTACAGATGCAATAAGGACAACTAAAGCATATTCAGGAGAAACAAATCAATTAAAGAAATTCATCAAGAAAAATAATATTCTAAAAAAGGGGAATATAGCAGTAGATATCTACTCAACATTACTTTCTAGTTCTGTAATGATATGTTTTGGTTTTTGCTATGGAATAACTATCATATATGGTTCTAAACTTGTAATAGAAAAAGTAATTACAATTGGTGATTTTGTAACATTTACAGGATATATTGATTTATTTTTAACACCACTATTTTGGCTTCCAGGAATCATATCAAAATTCAAAAGAGCTCAAATATCTTTTGGTCGTTTAGATAAAGTATTCAAACTAGAAAAAGAAAACTTAAGACTAGAGGGAATAGGATCTAGTGAACGAATAGCTGGAGACATTAAAATTGATAACTTATCATTTAATTATCCAGGCAATTTAGATATGATTTTAGAGAACATTAGTATTGATATCAAAAAAGGTCAAACTCTTGGTATTATTGGAACAATAGGAAGTGGCAAAACAACATTAATGAACTTACTACTAAGACTATATCCAGTTCCAAACGATAAAATTTATATTAATGGACAAGATATTAACTCAATTGATCTTGCTACATTAAGAAATAGTATTTCATACATAACACAAGATAACTTCTTATTTTCATCTAGTATAAAAGATAATATAAGTTTATTTAGAGATGAATTTCAAGATAAAGAAGTAGAAGAATCTACAGAAAAATCAATGATATCTGAAGAAATTCAAAAAATGAAAAATGGTATACATACAATAATAGGAGAAAGGGGAATAGACCTTTCTGGTGGACAAAAGCAAAGAGTTGTAATATCTAGAGCATTTTTAAACAAAAGTAATATTGTTATTTTTGATGATACATTCTCAGCTTTAGATAATAAAACAGAAAAAAGTCTACTTAAAAATATAAAAGAATTAGTTAAAGATAAAACATGTATTATTATTTCAAATAGAATATCTGACATTAAGGATGCAGATCAAATAATTGTACTTGATAGAGGTAAAATAATAGAACATGGAAATCATGAAAATCTATTAAAAAACAATGGATTATATTTAAAATTCTATAATCAACAATCTTCAAAAACAGAAGATTCAATATTAAATTAAAAAGGAGGTATGGCAATGAAAAATAAAACATTAGAACGTTGTAAAAATATTGCAAAACCACATTTAAAAACTATTATTATTGTTTCAATTTTATCTATAATCATTGATTTATTAGAGCTTTCAAAACCATACCTTGTAAAAGTAGTAATAGATGACTTCTTAGCACTTGGAATAACAGAAAAAGGCTTTATATCAATAACATTAATCGGTGTAATTTATTTAGCAATTGTAGTAATAGGTAACGTTTTAGATTACACTACAAGAATGAAAACAAATATCATGGGAGAAGAAATACTTTATACCTTAAGAAATAAAATTTACAAATACACTCAAGATGCTAATATAACATTCCATGATAAAACACCTGCTGGTAAGTTATTCGTAAGAATAACAAACGATGTAGAAGATATATCAGCACTTTTTAAAGATGTAATAGCAACAGTCTTTAAAGACTTAATATCAATTTTATCTGTTATTATCATTATGGTGTACTTTAGTGTTAAATTAAGCTTATTAACATTTACAATATTACCTTTTGTAATAATTACATCAATTGTATTAACAATGATATTAAATAAAATCTACGACGCTTCAAAAGTAATAAGAACAAACATTAATACATTCTTAGCAGAATCAATCTATGGGGCTAAATTAATAAAAATATTTAACATTCAAAAAGAAAAAGAAGAAGAGTGTAAAGATTTAACAGATGAATTTATAAAAGCAAGAGTTCCAGCATCAATCTTTGAAGGACTATTTCCAAGCTTAATGAAACTATTTGAAAATATTGCTATGACAATAATTATATCAGCAGCAATCTACAATTGGTTTGGAATAGCAGTAGAGGTAGGTTCAATTTATATCTTTGTAAGTTATATTAAATCTTTATTTGAACCAATTAATAGAACAATTGATAATATTGAAATTGTTCAAGAAGCATTTGTTTCAATTAATAAAATCTATGACATTATAGAACAAAAAGAATATTTAGAAGATTTCGAATCAGGAATAGAACTAGATAAAATTAACGGTAAAATCGAATTTAAAAACGTTTGGTTTGCTTATGAAGAAAATAATTGGATACTTAAAGATATTTCCTTTACAATCAATCCTGGTGAGACTATAGCACTAGTTGGAAAGACTGGTTCAGGAAAAACTACAATCACAAATTTAGTAAATAGATTTTATGATATACAAAAAGGTGAAATACTTTTAGATGGAATAAACATTAAAGATATAAATAAAAGAAGTTTAAGAAGACATATCGGTACTATTCTTCAAGATCCATTTATATTTGCTAGAAGTATAAAAGATAATATTAAGCTTAATAAAAAACTAACAGATGAAGAAATTTGGGATGCACTAAAAATGGCATCTGCTGAAGAATTTGTTAAAAGTCTTCCAAATGGTATAGAAGAAATATCAAAAGAACGTGGAGATTCATTCTCAGCAGGTCAAAAGCAATTACTAGCATTTGCTAGAATATTTGCTCACGATCCTGATATATTCATTTTAGATGAAGCAACAGCAAATATAGATACATATACTGAAAACTTAATACAAAAATCAATTGATATTTTATCAGCACAAAAAACTGCAATCTTTATTGCACATAGATTATCTACAATCGTAAATGTTGATAAAATTATCGTTTTAGAAAATGGTAAAATAATAGAACAAGGAAATCATAACGAACTTTTGAAAAACAATGGATATTACGCAAAATTATACAACTCTTACTATGAAAGCCTAGGATAAAGGCAAAGTATTGAAAAACAGCTCAAAAAAGCGTATAATTAAAGGTAGATATAATTTATATATCTATTTGTTTTTCCTGTCAGCCCAATAAGGAGGTACATTCATGCGACAACTGTCAGCAGAGGAACAACAGCTTGCTAATCGGGCCGAAGAGATTCGGAAAGTGATGGCAACACACGGAAGATGGCACATAAGACGCCGAAAATCTGACTCAAATCGTTTTTGGAAATTGATTTACAAAAACCTAGAGTTAGCCATGGCGCAGCCCCATCCATTCCACAAAAGTCAACCGCTCATGGCAATTGAAGTGGCAATCAACTCAGGTAGATACACTCTCAAAACACACATGAGCACCCACACCGCATTCAAACAATTTCAAGGTAAGTCGTTAGACATTGAGAAGACAATTGCTGAAATCAATGCAGCACTTGTTCACTACAAACTGTCTTTCGTCGAAACCGAAGAGAGTGCGAAACGACACATCACTCGGAATCTCTCTATACATAGAACTTACACGATGAAGTTCATAGAAGATGTCTAAGTGAAAAACAAACCCAGACCCGTGCTAACGGGTCTCTTTTTTTACTTTACAACACATTTTTATTAATGATATAATACCAAAGAAGTTAAATTACATTGGAGGTTTAAATGATAAAAAACATAATTTTTGATTTAGGAAACGTTGTATTAAAATTAAGATGGGATATAGTTTTAAACAGACATACACAAGATCCTGAAACAAAACAACTACTTAATGAAATAATATTTGATTCAGAAGAATGGAAAGAATTAGATGCTGGAACAATTTCAAAAGACCAAGCCTTAGGTCAAATGTTATCTAAATTACCAGTATATTTACATGAATCTTGTAAAGCTATCATGAAAGAATGGAGAGATGGCTTAATAATAAATGAAAAAATAATAAGCTTTATTCAAAAAGTAAGAAATAATGGATATAAAACATATATACTTTCTAATGCACCACACGAAATACCACCATTTTTAGAAGCTAATGATTTAAATAGATTTTTTGATGGGCAAATCATTTCTGCTGAAGAAAAAGTATGCAAACCAGATGAAAAAATTTATAATCTTTTACTAGATAAATACGATTTAGTTGCTGAAGAATCAATCTTTTTAGATGACAAACTAGAAAACATAGAGGGAGCAAATAGTGTAAATATTAATGGAATAGTATACGATCATACTAACCACGAACAAATGCTTTCTGAACTAGATAAATATAATGTTAATTATAGATAGTATTTACAAATTTACATAAAACTGATATAATTAATAGTATCAAAATCTAGAAAGGGGCTGTTTTATGCGATATCCTATTACGCGCGAAGAACACATTGGCTTACGGGGTGGCGAAGGTTTAATAACCACGTATACTCGTGTAGTCAGGAAATGGATTCTCTTCGGAGGACCCTCACCCAAGAAACGAGCAATTAAGCTTGTTTTATCAGGAAATGCATGGATTGGACGCCATCAACATACAGACGACTCGGAAATCTATATCACTTTCAATCGAAACGTCATGTTCAATGGAAA
The DNA here is from genome assembly GCA_045602645.1 of Candidatus Scatovivens sp. Lineage (GTDB taxonomy): Bacteria > Bacillota > Clostridia > TANB77 > CAG-508 > Scatovivens. The sequence goes on from JAZSBZ010000005.1 coordinate 22,344, forward strand.
GCGGTATTGGTGGCCTATCAACTTCTGTGGGAATGGAAAGAGGCACTCTGCTTCTAACAATTCCAACCAAGATGCTGTCATCTACGCATTCAAGTTTTGATAACCCTACAAAGCAGCACTCTTGTTCGCCAAGAACAAGGGGCTGTTTTCATTTTGTCTACATTCAGGAGATTATCGTTTTCGATAATTTCATTTTTTTGCATCAAAATAGCCAAATGTAGGAGAGAGGGGCAATTTTTGAAAAAACGAGGTATAGGTCATTTTTATAAAAATTATTAAAAATTATAAAAACTATAAATTTTTTTCTAAATTATAAATTTTTAAAAAAATAAAAAATAAAATAATAA
>JAZSBZ010000006.1:0-4048 GCA_045602645.1 Candidatus Scatovivens sp.
TGTTATATATATAGCACCACTCCCGCAGACCTGTCAGACCGAAGAATTAAAGCGTGAGCTTTGCAATGTTCTTTTCTGGACTGACACCATGGAAGTAGATGACATCTATGCATACGTATTCTACGACGCAGAAAACAATTCTGTACTGATTAATTTCCATCACTACGAGGAAATCGCCGGAGTCCGCGAAGTTTTGATGAGCAGAAAATCCACGCCTACCAGGCTTGCGATGAAACTCAACGAATTTTGCTTTGACTTCAACATAGGCCCCAAAGGCCCACTTCAGTACATAGATCTGGAAAAAATACGAGCAATCGTTGATCCGAAAGGATTGGATTCCAGGTCAGCAATCGTTTTCTCCTACAAGGGAGACTACAACATAAGATTACGCGTTTAAAAAACTTCACCCCGGCACACGGAAGTCCAGTGCCGGGGCTTTCTTTTTATAGTCTAGATAAGAATTCTTTACATTCTTCTAATACTTTCTTTTCATCTTGAAGTTTAAAAGTAATATAAGGTTCTCTTGATGGAGAAAACTTAATTCTATTTCTATAAACTTTCATTAATTTATCTACAATATCAAAATTAAACTTATCATTATCAAAATGGAATACAATATTTTCTCTCTTTTGAGAAATTTTCAATATAAATTTTTGTCTAGCTAAAATCTTTATTCTTGCAATATCAAGTAGATTTTCAATTTCGTATGGTGTTTGACCATATCTATCTATAATCTCATCAGTTACATTTTCAATATCCTCTTCAGATTTACAAAGAGCAATATTTTGATAGATTTCAATTTTTTGACTTGAGTTTGATATAAATTCATCAGGAATATAACTTGTTACATTTAAATCAATTTGAACATCGATTTCTTCAACAACTTCTTCTCCTCTTATCTCTTTAACAACTTCATCTAGTAACTTACAATACATCTCATAACCAATTTGATCCATGTGTCCATGTTGTATTTCTCCCATTAAACTACCTGCACCACGAATCTCTAAATCTCTCATAGCAATTTTAAATCCTGAACCAAATTCTGTAAATTCTTTAATTGCTTTTAGTCTCTTATCAGCTACTTCTGTAAGCATCTTATCACGTCTATAAGTAATGTAAGCATAAGCTTGTTTATCTGAACGCCCTACTCTACCTCTAATTTGATAAAGTTGTGCTAAACCTAATCTATCTGCATTTTCAACAATAATTGTATTTGCATTTGGAATATCAATACCAGATTCTAAGATTGTAGTACAAACTAAAACATTACACTTTCCTTCTACAAAGTTTTGCATAATATTTTCAAGTTGATTACCTGTCATTTTACCATGAGCATATTCAACCTTTGCTTCTTCTACTAAGTCAGATATCTCTAATGCTTTTTTCTCAATGCCTTCAACATTATTAAACAAGTAGAACACTTGACCACCTTTTTCAAGCTCTCTTGTAATAGCTTCTTTTATAACCTCTGTATCATATTCAAGTACATAAGTTTGAACTGGTCTTCTGTTTTGTGGTGGTTCATAAATTACTGACATATCTCTCATACCAACAATTGACATATGTAACGTTCTTGGAATTGGTGTTGCAGTCATTGTTAAAACATCTACACTATTTTTAAGTTCTTTAATAGTTTCTTTTGCTTTAACACCAAATCGGTGTTCCTCATCAATTATTAATAAACCTAAATTTTTATATTTAACATCTTTACTTAATACTCTATGAGTACCAATTAAGATATCTGTTTCTCCAAGCTCTAATCTTTTAATAGTATCATCTTGTTCTTTTTTAGTTCTAAATCTATTTAAAAGCTCTATTCTAATCGGATAATCTTTCATTCTCTCTTTAAAATTATCGTATTGTTGTTGAGCAAGTACTGTTGTAGGAACTAAATAAACAACTTGTCTTTGATCCATTACAGATTTAAATGCTGCACGAATTGCAACTTCTGTTTTACCATAACCAACATCACCACATAAAAGTCTATCCATTGGTCTTGGTTTTTCCATATCTTTTTTAACTTCTTCAATACATCTTAATTGATCATCAGTTTCAACATATTTAAAACTATCTTCAAACTCTTGTTGCCATGGTGTATCTTTAGAATATGCAAACCCTTGCATTTTTTGACGCTTAGCATAAAGTTCAATTAGTTCTTCAGCAACTTCTCTTAAATTGTTTTTTACTCTTGCTTTTGTCTTATCCCACTCTTTTGAACCAAGTCTATTTAATCTTGGACCAAATTTTTCAGGTCCAACATATTTTCTAATATTATCTAAAGAGTTTGTTGGAATATATAAAATATCATCGTCTTTATATTTAAGTTTAATATAGTCTTTAGTTATACCATCTGCTTTTATTGTATTAACACCAATAAATTGTCCTATACCATGAGCTTTATGAACTATATAATCTCCTTCTTTTAAATCAGAAAATACTATTGTTTCTCCTTCTTTAAAAGCTGATGGAGTCTTTAATCTTTTTTGTGGTTTTGCCTCAAAAATCTCTTCTGTAGAGATTACTAAAAGGTTCGCATCAAATAGTTCAAATCCCGCAGAAAAAGCTCCAGGTGTGATGTTTACCACCCCTAGAGTTAAGTCTTCTTCTAAAAAATCTGTATAAACATTTGGTATTTCTTTTTCTAATAGTAAGGTCGCAAGTTTACGACAGTTGTCCGTGCTTCCGCCTAGAATTACTGTTTGTTTTCCTCTTCTAATTGCTTCTTGTAGTTCCTGAAACAGTAAATCCATTGAACGACGAAAAAAGTTGACCTCCCTATACCTAAAGCTATATCCGTTTCTTTTTGCATGCATACTTTGTTTGTCCACGAAACCATAATCTTGTTTCTCAAGATATACTGTTTGTTTATTTTGAAGCTTATCTGAAAACTTCAAATAATCATTCATTTCTGTTAAGATTCCTGGAACAATTTTGTTTTTCTCAGTTAATCCTTTGATTAAGTGAGCGTTATCCTTTGTTATATTTTCCGCTCTTTGCTTTATTTTAGCAATCTCATCTATAAATACTATACAGTTTTCTGGTAAATAATCTAAAAGCGTATCCGTTTCTTGATAGAAACAATCAAAATATTTATCAATCTTAGTTAAAAAGTCTCCATTTTTAATTTGATAAACATCATCTTTTACTTTCTCTTTTACCGAATTTGGATATATCTTATCCTCAATTCTTTCACAAACTGTATTTACATCCGTTTCAAGTAAAAATTCAAATGAAGGGAATATTTCAATATCATCAAGCATCTTTACAGTTCTTTGTGTTGCTAAACTAAATTTTCTAATAGAGTCTATTTCATCTCCCCATAATTCAATTCTAACACCACTGTTTTTTGATGTAGCGATATCTACAATACCACCTCTTACACTAAATTGTCCTTTACCTTCGATTAGATCGTATCTTTCATATCCTAGTAACACTAGTTTTTCTTTTAACACTTCTAAATCTACAGTATCTCCAACTTTAAGTGTCATTACATTCTTGTATAAGCTTTCTTTTGTAATCATTTTTTGCATTGCAGCTTCAATTGTTGTAACGATAATTCCATTATCATTTTTTACCAATTGATTTAATACTGAAATTCTTTTGAATAATGTATCTTTACTTTCTGCAACATAATCAAAACTAATAACATCTCTTTTTGGGAATTGTCTTACTTTCTCTCCAAAAAATGCTAAGTCTTTGATAATTCTTTTTGCTTGCATTTCATTATAAGTAATGATACAGATTGGCTTTTCTGAATAAAACTTCGTACTATAAGCCATATGAATCTTGCCAACATCTGTTAGACCTGATAACATCATTGGATTCGTACCTTTTTTTATTTCAAAGATATAATCATTGAATTTCTTTAGGTTAGGTACTACTTTTACTAATGAATTCATATCTCAACCCTTTCTTTACCTTTTATATATTCTATTATCCTGCAAATGTTAATATTTAAAAAATGTTCCATAATTATATACTACTTTTCCCTATTTTTCAACGTTTTATTTAATTTTTTCTATATTTTTTTGATTTTTTTCAAAAATTC
>JAZSBZ010000007.1:0-6414 GCA_045602645.1 Candidatus Scatovivens sp.
CACTTGTGCATTTTTTAAAATGCAAATAATTTAATAAGGAGATTTACTACATGAAAGAAAAAGACATCACTCGGAATGAAGAGGTAGAAGTAGACGTTAACGTTGATGACTATCTCGCAGCAAAGGGAATCCTGGAAACTATCGACAACTACCTGGCATCTGATGATGTAAAGATTCGTTTGCAGAAAGCACACGCATCTCTTACAGAAGAAGCTGAGGCAATCATCGAAGCACTCCCTGAAGCGGCGAAAGTTGCTGTTAAGAATGCTTTGGATGGTGTTACTGTCGAAGAGGAGTTCTTTGTTTCCAACGTTTCTGGTATGCTCAAGCAGGATTTTGCAAGCGTTATGTACGCACTTGAGGAGTTTGTCCCTGTTGATGCAACGGCTGAATTTTCCAAGATTGCTATTCCTGATGGATGCATGAACACCAAGCTGGAAGAGCTCGCTGAAAAATGTGCAGAGCATTTTCTGGAAGCACAGAAGCCGATCATGCTGGCTGTTTCACTGGAATGTGCAAAGAGCGGCGATGAAGCTCGTAGTATCGTTGAAACCATTATGGGAAAACTCCCTGAAGATGTACTCGGAATCGGTCTGTTGATGCCTATGATGAGCGATCTTTTTGGCTGTGATGATGACGACGAGGAAGAAGATGGCTGCGAAGACTGTGACGGAGAAGACTGCTGCTGCGGTAAGAACCATGAAGATGGACACGAATGCTGCGGCAAGTGCCATCACGATGATGAATAATGTAACTAAGTAATCTCAAACTTTTGAGCGGAAGTCATGGAAGAGTTAAGTATCTTTCCATGGCTTTTGCCATTTTTTTTTACTCTAAATTTTGCGAACAAGTGTTTACAAATAAAATATGTAGTGTTATACTAAAAGTGAAATTGAAAGGAGGTATAAATGAAAAATAAAGTATATGCATGTATAGATTTAAAAAGCTTTTATGCCTCAGTAGAATGTGTTGAAAGAGGACTAGATCCACTTACTACTAATCTAGTTGTAGCAGATGGATCGAGAACAGAAAAAACAGTATGTTTAGCAATAAGTCCATCAATGAAACAATATGGTCTAAATGGAAGAGCAAGACTGTTTGAAGTTGTTCAAAAAGTAAGAGAAGTAAATGCAGATAGAAGATATAAAAATTATAGAAAACCATTTAAGGGTAAATCATATAATGATTTAGAACTAAAAAAAGATAGATCTTTAGAGCTTGATTATATAACTGCAGTACCAAGAATGTCTCATTATATGAAATACAGTACAAAAATATATGATATTTATCTAAGATATGTATCACCAGATGATATATATGTCTATTCAATTGATGAAGTGTTTTGTGATATTACAAATTACTTATCAATTAATAAGTTAACTCCAAGAGAACTTGTTACTAAAATGATTCATGATGTATATGAAGAAACAGGAATAACAGCAACTGCAGGAATTGGTACTAACATGTATTTGGCTAAAATTGCAATGGACATTGTAGCGAAGCATTCTGGTGCGGATAAATTTGGTGTAAGAATGGCAGAACTTGATGAGATGAGCTATAGAAAAAAACTATGGTCACATAGACCTATAACTGATTTTTGGAGAGTTGGAAAAGGATATGCAAAAAGGTTAGAGTCTAGAGGTATGTTTACTATGGGAGACATTGCAAGATGTTCTATAGAAAATGAAGAACTGCTTTATAAAATGTTTGGTATTAATGCAGAACTTTTAATAGATCATGCTTGGGGCTGGGAACCATGTACAATGGATAAAGTAAAAGAGTTTAAACCTTTAAGAAATAGTATATCAACTGGACAAGTACTTCATTGTGCATATAACTATGAAAAGACAAAGCTAATAATTAAAGAGATGTCAGATTTACTAGCTTTAGATTTAGTAGCTAAAAAGTTAGTTACAGATCAAATAGTTCTTACTGTTGGATATGATATAGATAACTTAACTATTCCATACATTAAAGAAAAATATCATGGAGAAGTAACAGTTGATCATTATGGTAGAATGGTACCAAAACATGCCCATGGGACTATTAACATAGATCATAAGACTTCATCATCAAAGACTATTGTAGAAAAGACAGTAGAACTTTTTGATAGGATTATAAATAAAGATTTGCTAATTAGAAGAATAAATATTACGGCAAATAATGTAGTAAATGAACTTCTAGTTAAAGAAGATGATACATTTGAACAATATGATTTATTTACTGATTATAAATTAAAAGAAGAAATGAAAAAGAAGCAAAAAGAAGATGAAGAAAAAGAACATAGTCTTCAAAATACCATATTAAACATTAAAAATAGATTTGGTAAAAATGCAGTACTTAAGGGTATGAATTTTGAAGAAGGTGGTACTACAATTGAAAGAAATAATCAAATAGGAGGTCACAAAAGCTAATGAGTGATAGTTATGATGATATAATAAATATGCCACATCAGACCTCAAGAAAACATCCAAGAATGAGTATGGAAAATAGAGCTGCTCAGTTTGCACCATTTGCTGCACTGACAGGTTTTAGTGATGAAGTAAAAGAGACTGCAAGACTAACTGATAGAAGAATTGAACTAGAAGATGAATTTAAATTAATTATTAGCAATAAACTTAATTACTTACTAGAAAACAAAGATAAAAGAAGTGAAGTAATAGTTACATATTTTGTTTATGATGGTAAAAAATCAGGTGGCATGTATGTAGATAAAAAAGGGATTATTAAAAAGATTAATTTGCAAGAGGGAATTATTATTTTTGAAGATAAAGATATTATTTCTATAAATGAAATTATTGATATAGAAGGAGAAGCTTTTAAAAATTAAAAAAGTACTTGAAAGATAAGAAAAATTTGAGTATTATGATTGTAATAGATATATAGATGGAGATTAAGTTATGAAAAAAGCTGAATTTGAAAAGATGATAAAAGAACTAAAACTAGAGAAGGTATGTCGTGAAGGTAAGATTCAAACATATTCAAAAAATGAAAAAGAGTTTTATAGAGACAGAACAAGAGATAATTTATATGGATGTTATTATTATGAAAAAGATAGAAAATACATTATATTCTTTAGTGATGCTGAAAGAGGAATTGTTATTGATTTAGGATATTTTAATTCTGAAGAGGATGCTTATGATGAATTATTTAAAATAATTCAAAAATGGGATGCAGATCATAAAAAAGAAATGAACAAATAGTAAAAAGAGGCTTATTTGACATAAGCCTTTTAAAATGATATAATAATTCTTGTAAGGGAGTAATAACCTGTAATATGGAATGGCATCAACAATGTCGGAGACAAAACCTGGTGCTGTTTTAAAATATGAGACTTACTAGTACAGATAGTACTAAGTGTGTCTCAATTTTTGTTTTTAGAGAATAATACTACTTTTAAGACATATTTAGTGCTAAGTACTAAGTATGTTTTTTTTTATAGATAAGAAAGAAGGAAGGATAAAAATGGAAGAACAAGACAAAGAAAATTCAGTAGTATTACTTATGAAAAGTGTTATTCAAGGACTAAAAACAATATTTGAAGATGATAGCCAGGAGTAGTCATCTTTATTAACTATGTAAACAAAATATAATCTATTTGTAATTGCATTTTAGGTGTTTTAGTGGTATATCAAATGTATATATTGTATTTAATGAAAGGATATAAATATGGAAAACGAAAGAGAAGCTTATATATGGGCTGAAGTATATGATTGTATTAACATTCTTGGAGAAGAATACATTAGTAAAATACCAGAAGATGTATATAAGTCAATTGAAGAAAATAGAAGTTTAGATTATGTTTCAAAATATAATGAAGAAGAGGGAATTACTGACGATACTTTTTCAAAAGATGCAATTAATGTTATTGCTGCTATGGATTTAGAGTATTGGTGCTCTGAAGAAGAGAAAAAAGAAAAAAATGAGTTATATTCAAAAAATCTTGAGAAAAAAGAAGCGGAAGCTAGAGAAAAATATAATCCAGATAATGTCTTTAAAAAACCAGAAAAAGTTGAAACAGTAAATACTATAGAAGTTGAAGAAGTAACAATAGATTATGATAATCAATCTATGGATATGGTTGTATCATCAGATAATATATTTAAAAAAATTAAAAATGTAATTAGTGAATTTATTAACAAGTTAATTCATAGAAATTAGAGGTGAGGAGAGGTTATTATGGCAGTTAGAAAAAAAACAAAGAGTCAACAACAATTAGAAGAAGAAAAACAAAAAGCAATGCGAATTAAAATGGAAAATGCAGAACAATTTAAAAAAATAGATGCTATTAAAGACGAAATTTGCTATGGAACAACTAGAAATCCAATTAAATCAGATAATCATTGGAAAAGTAGTGAAAATGGAGCTGCAACATTTAAAACATTATTAGATAATACAAATGCAGGATTTGGTGTAGGAAATAATTGGAATATAGGTGTTGGTTGTAATTTTGAAAATGTAGGTATGCAAATTGATGTACTTGCTAAAGATGTAGGATTAAACGGTGAGAATTATAATGTTACTGGAAAAATGGGATTAAAAATGACTGTTGGAAAAGGAGCAAAAGATGAAAAAACAGTAGTAGTTATTTTCCCTTCAAAAGATTCTTCTCATAGTGCGGTAGATGTATTTGTTCCAGGTAAAGAAGATGAAGATGTAACATTAGATAGATATATTTCAGGTAAAAGTGAAGATATACAAAGAGTTTATCAAATGCAAAAAGAAGGAAAACTAACTGAAATAAGACGAAAAGATGGCGATTTAAGTGAAGTGTTAGTAAATAAATTAACAGAAATTGATCCTAGAATAGCAGAAGCATATGGGTATGCAACATATGATAGAGAAATTTGGTCTACTATTGTAAAAAGAGAAGAAGCAGCAAAACAAAAAGCTGAAAGTAAATATAGTCAACTAGGAAGTGTTACTGGAAAAGCAACAAAAGAAGATGTTGAAAAAGGAAAAGGTTTCTTTGGTAAATTGTTTAGTAAGAATAAAGAAACTGAAAGAGGAGAATAAATAAAACTGAAAAGGGTCTAGATAGACTCTTTTTTGATATAAAAAAAGAGAAACTAGAGTGTTTCTCTTAATATATTAATAACTAAATTCATTTCTTTTAAATAAATTAATATCTAGATTTTCATAGCCATCTTTATGAGAAATTTCATGTATTTCAGCACGCCAAAAACTAGATGTTTCATCTTTAACAACAAATGTTAGTGATTTAGTTACACCTTCACTATCTTTAGAATATTCATAAAATGCATCGATTGTTCCAAATTCGCTTGTATATTGAGCATTATATTCTAAGTTGTTTTCAATAGCATAAATCATTGATTTATCTGTTAAGTTCATATCTAATGTTTCTGCTATAGCTTTTATAGAAAAACAATTATATTTTTGAAGGTATGGATATAAGAATGCTGCATTATCTACAGAGTTTTTAACAGATTCTTTATCTACATCAGGAATTGTTAGTGTAACTGAAAAATAACATTTATCAATACTTAGAGTTTCAGGAACATCTTTACCTATAGAATATGGTTCAGATAGAAAAGAAATTTTTGCTGCAAGATCATCTGATATAGTTAATACTTGCTCTGTATAAGATACTTCTTTGCCATCAACTTTTGTAGTTACATATGAGTCTTGTCCGTCATCATAACTAACATTAAATTGTTTGCCATTATACATCATTGTAGAACGTGCATATTTAGAATTAGTTCCACTACGTGATTTTAAAGTATTAAATGTTTGATTAACCCATGCAGTATCTTCAATAGATGGAGATTCAATAAATTCTTTTAATGAGATTTCTCCTGTACCATTTAATTTAAGATTTTCTTTTGTAGTAATTTCTTTATCACTGGAATTGTTTGTGTTATTTGAACATGCTGTTAATGAAAAAAGAATTACTACGAGAATACATGTAAGTAAGATGTGTTTTAATTTCATAGCTTGGGCTCCCTTTATGATTAAATTTTACACTACAATAATATCATAATAATTGTTAATTTTGAATATCAATCTTTAAAACAATTTGTATTTAAGGTAAAGTGTGGAATTTTTGGGAAAAGTGTGTTATAATAGATAGGTCACAATGTAGTAAAGCCAGTCAGACTTAAGGAGGGAACTGTATGTGTTTAAATCGGAAGTACACTGACCAAGAGAAAAGAGAGATTGATGAGATGACAGCATATGCCAGAATGATTCTTCAGGGAGTGAACCCTGCAGATATCGCATTGGATGAAGGCGTTTCGGAGGAATATGTATCTGCTGTGATCGAGAAAATCAAGGATATCAATCCGTATCTGTACAATCAGGTAAAAGAAAAACTTGCAAGTAAGTAATACTGGTAATAAATCGGGGAAGGCGTGTGCCGTCCTCGATTTTTCATTTAGTATTTGTGTAAAACAT
>JAZSBZ010000008.1:0-28674 GCA_045602645.1 Candidatus Scatovivens sp.
TGCCCCTATAAGACTCGATAAACTAAATCTTAATATAGATTGTTTACTTTTAGAAATCATTGCCGTAGAAAGCAAAATAATATAATTTAAAATAAAATTTTCCATTAACACTATATCTATGTATATAGTCACTTATCATCCCTACTTTTATTAAATACTAGTATCAATCTAAAGCAATTTTATACTAAAAGAAGTATATAATCTGTCATATTTTAGGGCAGAAAAAAAGAAATAATCTACAAAATGTAGATTATTTCTTCATATTTATTGGTTAAAATCTTATTTGTTTCCTAATCCTTTATTTTTTCTTAAAAAAGTTGGAATATCTAAGTCACCATTTGAATCATTTGATGAACTTGATACAGATGACATTGCACTTGAACTTCTTTTTCTCCAAGCATCAGCTACTATGTTTTCATATGGAGAACCAGCTCTTCTTTCTTCTTCTTTTTCGAATCCTGTAGCGATTACAGTGATTTGTAATTCATCTCCCATAGATTCGTCGATTACTGTACCGAATATAATGTTAGCTTCTGGATCAGCACTTCTTTGTACTAATTCTGCAGCTGTATTAGCTTCATGTAATCCCATATCACTACCACCAGTAATGTTGATGATAATTCCTCTTGCTCCTTCGATTGATGTTTCAAGCATCGGACTTTGAATAGCTTGTTTAGCAGCATCTTCAGCTCTGTTTTCACCACTTGCACAACCAATACCCATATGAGCCATACCTTGATTTAACATTATTGTTCTAACATCAGCAAAATCTAGGTTAATAACACCAGGTACAGAAATTAAATCTGAAATACCTTGAACACCTTGTCTTAATACATCGTCAGCCATTCTAAATGCTTCAATCATTGATGTTTTTCTATCAATTACTTGTAATAATTTATCATTTGGGATAACAACTAAAGTATCAACTTTTCCTTTTAAACTAGCAATACCACGTTCAGCTTGAGCTAATCTCTTTTTACCTTCAAATGTAAATGGTTTTGTAACAACACCAATTGTTAAGATTCCCATTTCTTTAGCTGTAGCAGCAACTATTGGAGCAGCACCTGTTCCAGTTCCACCACCCATACCAGCTGTTACGAATACCATATCGGCACCTTTTAATACTTCTGCGATTTCAGCTCTACTTTCTTCTGCAGCTTGAGATCCGATATCTGGGTTTGCACCAGCACCTAAACCTCTTGTTAATTTTTCTCCTATTTGGATCTTTGAACCTGCTTTAGATTCATTTAATGTTTGTCTGTCTGTATTAACAGCAATGAATTCAACATTTCTAATTCCTGCTTCAATCATTCTGTTAACTGCGTTATTTCCAGCACCTCCAACACCAATTACTTTAATTGTAGCTGTACCATCCATCATGTAATTTAACTCATTATCATCCATAATCATAAGAGTATTTCCTCCTTTTATTCTCTATAAATATTAAAAATTAAAAACAAATTTTATGAATAGAAAAAGTCTCTAACTTTTTCCACTACAGTTTTTAGTAAGTTTCTTTCTGTTTTTACAGATATACTACTTGAAACTGTTTTTGCATATGGTCTTGCTGCTATATATCTTACTAATGCATAACTAACTCTATATGTAGATTTTACTGTGCTTACTAATCTTCCAGTTGATATTTTTACAGGAATGTTTAAAATAATTTTTCCTGCCATATCACTTTTATTTATATTTACTATTCCTTCACCAGTTAAAATTACATTGTTTATATTATTTTTGATTCCATGTGAAGTTATATCTCTATTTACAAGTGTAAATATTTCTTCAATTCTAGCTTCTATGATTTCAATTAAATCTGAACTTTTAATTGTCATATTTTTTGAATCCATATCTCTACATGTATTTAAAACAATATTATTATCATTATCGATAAATGATCTTAATGCTAATCCGTATTGTCTTTTTAATTTATCTGCTTCTTCTCTAGAAACATTTAATACATATGCTATATCACTTGTTATATTGTCTCCACCTAAAGCTATTGTATTAGTATATACAAATGTTGAACCATTAAATATACCAATCTCTGTATTTCCAGCTCCGATATCTAATATCATTACATTATCTGATAACTCATTAGTATCTAGAACTAAATTTCTTTCAGCTAAAGATGTAGGAACAACTCCATCTATTTCTATTCCAGCTTTTTTAAATACTGAAGTTAACTGTCTTATATATTCTTTTTCTGCTAATATTATTTGTGCTGTTAATGTAAAGTTACTGCTGAATTTTCCTACTGGATCATCAACTGCTTTTCCATCTTCTAAGATAAACTTATCTGGAACAACATCTATTAACACTTTATCTTCTGGGATTTCTATATCTCTTACTTGTATTATTGCTGAAGCAACATCTTTAATTGATATTCCAGCAAACTTATCTTTTGCATCTTTTACGATACTGTTTTGAACTATTGTTATGTATTTACCAGGTATAGTAGTATACGCTGAATTAACTTGTAGATTTGATATATCTTCTACTTCGTTAATTGTTCTAGCAATTGCATCACTTAATTCGTCTTCATTTACTATTTTGCCTTTTTTAATTGCTTGGTTTTTGCAGCTTGTACTACAAATAATTTCGATTTGATTGAAATTATTAACTTCACCAACAAATGTACTAACTTTAGAGGTTCCAATATCGATACCAACAATTATATCCCCTATTGCCAAAGTTAACTCCTCCATTTAAAATTTATAATTTTTCATTCCAAAAATTCTATGCGTTAAGAATATTACATTTTATCTAAAAAGTCAAGCAGAAATGACATATTTTTGTAATTAAAATGTAATATTTTTGTTATTTTGTTTTTTTCGGTGACACATGACCTAATATATAACATTTTTTCTACAAATTCAATATAAAATTGAAGTTTTTTTGATAAAAAAGCAAATTTTTTTACACATTTTTTCTTATTATATAGAGTTAATATTAAAAAAAGATGAAGTATTTTAAAAAACCTCATCTAAATTAATTTTTTATTTAATTCTTTTATATAAAACATAGTCTTCTGTATCGGTATATGTACATTTATAATGCATTTTTCCTTCAGTTAATAACTCTCGCTTATATAACCCAGAATCTTCAATTAGTTTTACTATTGCTTTATCTTTCTCATACCATTGATTATATTCAAGTAAAATATATTCTGGTGTTTCTTTATACTTCTCTATATCCTTTAAATCAAAATTAATATAATCGAAAAAATCTTTATTAGTAACTTTCCATTCATATACTGTTGGAGTATTTGCATATAGATTACCTTCAAAATATGGAAGTATTGCTTGTGGTCCATATCCGAATCTATAGATTTCTTTTCCATATATATCATTTTCTTTTATATATGTTGCCATCTCTTCTGCACCAGTATAATTGTATCTAACATCTCTATATGATGTTATTACCGAAAACGAAATATATAAAACTAAAAATGCTATAAATAACTTATCAAAATGTTTAAATTTAGCTTTTAGTTCGTCATAATTAATAATAATACAAAACATCATTAATATAACTACTGTTCCTAAATGATGTGGTGCAATTCTAATTAAAAACATAAATGCAAGTAAAGCACAAATACTAAATACTGCATCATTCTTTTTTAACGTAAATAATTGTACTAAAAATACTATAAATAAAATAACACCAATTCCAAGATATATATCTTCAAATATATTTCTTCCTATTAATATCGTATCAATTATAGATCCTGCTAAACTTACAAATGAATGTATCAATCCAACATTCATATATAAATCCATTTTAGGACATAAAACTATACATTCGAAAATCCATACAAGTACCAATAACAAACTTGCTGGAATTGTTTTCTTTAAATTCTTTCCTTTTATTAATTCTATTATAAACATTAATCCTAATGCGCCAGATATTATCATGCCGTGCATACTAATAAATGAAATGAATAATAATGCTAAAGAATATTTAATAGGTTTGTTTTTTCTTTCTTTATATAAAGAAGCCCATATTGAAAATGCTAATAATAAATATGAATAACTTCTTGCAACAATAGCATATTGGAAAAATACATAGTAAGTAAATGGTAATAATACTTTTACATATTTAGGTGCATCTACTTTAAACAAAAATACTAATAATCCAATTACTGAAAGTGCTATAGATACCATATAAACATTTTCATATTGAAGACCAAATGTCATACAAATTTTCAATGTATAAAACCAAAGTGGAAATGTTCCTTCATATCTAGAAATATCCCATAGTATTTCCGAAAAGCTAGCATCTCTTGCTATCATCCAACTTTGTGCTTCATCAGTCCATGCTTCATGAAAGCTTCCTATAAATAAAGTTAATATTATAAATAGTATTAAAACTATAATATTACTTTTTTTCATATTGTACTATTCACTTTCTTCTACTTTTGTTTTACTTTCCTTCATTTTCTCTGTAAATTTAATCCATTTTTCTAAATAATGTCTTCTAATAATAGCTAAGTTTGTAAACATTCTTCCTACGAAAACAACAATTGCTGCTAAATAAATATCAACATTTAATTTGTTTCCTAAGTATGTTAAAGCTATTGATAAAATTGAATTTCCAAAAAATCCTGATAAGAAAATTTTTAAATCAAAATTACCTTTTACAACTGAGGCAATTCCTCCAAACACTGTATCTAATGCAGCTATAATTGCAATAGATAAGTAACTAGAATATGTATAAGATATTACTGGAGCATTCATTCCTATTAAAGCACCAATAACGCATCCTAAAATTATTGATATATATAACATTATTCTTTTACCTCCTTCTCTTTAACAACTTCTTTTGCATATTGGAAAGAAAGCTCTCCTTCATATGCTGGTATAACAATGTTATCTTCTACTCTATATTCGATATCTCTTCCTGATGCTCTAACATCATCTATATATCCGCCTTTAATTGTTAAAGCACTTTCAAAGTATTGTTTATCCCCTATCGCTTTAACTGTATATGGTCCTGATATTTTCTTTGTATTAACTAAAATTATTCTATTATTAACTAATGTAATATCTGATGAAGAAACTATTCTTTGATCATTAATTGAAATCGCTTCAGCACCTGCTATATTAAGTTCATTAACTAATTTTAATAATTCATAGTTTTCAATATTATAAATGTCAGTATCTTTTAATGTTACAACAATTCCTTGACCTTGAAGATCTGTATAACCTAAATAGTTTTCAGCTTCTTTAATTTCATCTTCTAAAAGTTGTAAACTGCTTGCTCCATTATTTAATTCTTGTTTGTATTCTTTTATTTTAGAATCTCTTTCTTCTATCTTTGTTTCAATATCTTCGTATTTGGTTTTCCAGCTTGTTAATTCAGTTCTTAATTCTGCTTCTCTCATTGTCTCAATTGCAGTAATATCTGTTTGATCTACAGTTTTGAATTGAGTAAACATGATAGCTGTTAAAATTAAAGCTGTAAACCCTATACATATTGTTAATGTTATTTTAGCTTTCAATTTTATCACCTCTACCCTTCAATATTTGAAATATATGTAGATGTATATACACCTTCATATTTTGGAATAACAATTGTGTCTTTATCAATTTGTTTAACATCAACTTTTACTCCATATCCTTCTAAGTATTCTAAATATCCACCTGGCATTCTAAGTGAGCTATATAAATAAAGTGAAGGTCCTATTGCTTGAATAACAAATGGACTACCTAGTTTTTGATCATTAACTGTAATAACATTTCCAACACAAGCTATCGCTGTTCTATTTGTTATTCTTTGTCCATTAATTGAAATTGCTTCAGCTCCTACATTTTTTAATGCATTTACAACTTGATATAAATCTTCGTCATGAACTATATATTGTGTTGCAAGTCCACCAAGAACTGAACTATCACCATCTTGAAGTGTAATAATAATACCTGGTCCTTTAACTTCTGTATATCCTAATAATGCATTATATTCTTGAAGTCTACTTGTTAAATCACTAGAAGAGTCTGTTGAATTAACAACACTTTCTCTTAAACCTTCTAGTTCTTCTTCTTTATTTTCAAGTTTCTCGCTAGCGTTTTCATATTTTTCTTTCCATCTTAAAACGCTATCTCTTAATTCATTTTCTGCTTGAGTTCTTCCTATTGTTGTAGTACTACTTTTTACCGTTTTCATTTGTATGCAAATACCTGCTGTTAGGAAACAACACATTATTCCTAATATAACAGCTATTTTCATCTTGTTTTGGTCCTTCATACTAGCTCCTTTCTCATTAAACTTACATGTTAATTATCACTTGGTCTAAAATATACTCTTTCTGTATTTAAATCTACATTTAGGAATATTGTTCCATTTCTTCCTTTATTAGCATCTAGAATTGCATTTAAATAAATAATTCTAGTATTTAAATCGGAACAATCCCCTAAATAAACTGTCTTTCCTTCTCCATCTAATCCTATAATATAATTTTGGGGATTAGAAATATCTATTTTAGTAATTAAATCTCCAATTCCACTTGTTTTTGCTGTTTCATATATTTTAATTACCATATTCATTTTCTTTAAATCTTCAACATTAATTCTGTTTCCAGCTTTAATGTTACTTAAATCTGTAGTGAATCCAACTATAATTGGAACATTAATCTTTTCGTTAGAAATTTCAAGCATATATCCTTGATTATTTATATATACATAGCTATCAGCAAATTGGATCATATACTTTGCTTCTCTTTCAACTACATTTATTACAACCTTATTTGGAATTTTTCTTGCAATATCAACACTCTCAATATACGCATTAGTTAAAATTTGGTTTTTTGAAGTTTTCTCATCTAGTTTAAATAAATTAATTGATTCATTAATACCAGATAATTCTATAATCTTATCATCAGAAATCTTATTATTTCCTTCTACTTCAATATTTTTTATATTAAATAAAGCAATATTTGAAGCAGCAATTAAAAGACCAATAATTAATAATATAATCACTAGTACTTTTACAAAGATTGTCTTTCTACCTTTTGATTTAGATTCTTTTTTTGTTGAACCTTTCCCCATTTTTCCGTCTTTTTTCACCGATGCTTTTACTGTCTTTGTTTTCTTTTTAGCTTTTGTCTTTCTTTTCTTAGGTGGTTCTTTTCTGTTAATTCCAATTATAATTTCATCATCTTCCAAAATTAATCACCTTCTTCTCGAAGCACAGATGCTCCTAATTGATTTAATTTTTTATCAAAATTTTCGTATCCTCTTAGTAAATATTCTAATTTACTAACTTTTGTAGTCCCTTTTGCAGCTAAAGCCGCTAAAACCATTGCAGACGCTCCTCTTAAATCAGTGCTTTCTAAATCTGCATGGTTTAATTTCTTCACACCTTTAATTACTACCGTTTTTCCATCAACTATAGTTGCATCTATTCCCATCCTCTTTAATTCTTGCAAAAACTTAAATCTATTTTCAAAAATACTTTCTGTAATTATAGAAGTTCCATTTGCAATTGTAAGAAGTGTAGTAAACATCGGTTGCATATCTGTTGGAAATCCTGGATATGGCATTGTTTTTATATCTACTGCATTTATTCTATCACCTGCCATAAGTTTTACTGAAGTTTTTTCAGTTTCAATCTTACATCCACATTCTCTTAACTTAGATATTAAACTTCCTATATCATCAGGATTCATTTTATTTACTTTTACACATCCACTGGTAATTGCTCCTGCAATTAAAAAAGTTCCAGCTTCAATTCTATCTGGCATAATATTATAAGATAAATCTTTAAGCTCATTTACACCTTTAATTTTAATTACATTCGATCCAGCGCCATAAATATTAGCTCCCATTTTATTTAAAAAGTTTATTAAGTCAACTATTTCTGGTTCTCTGGCAGCATTATTTATTACTACTTCATGATTTCCCAAAACTGTTGCAAGAACTAGGTTTTCAGTTGCTCCTACACTCGGAAAATCAAGCACGATATTTTTCGATTCTATTTTATCACATTTACACCCTATATATCTACCATTTTGTGCTATTTTTATCCCAATTTTTTTAAAATTTTCTAAATGCAAGTCAATTGGTCTTGCTCCTATATCACATCCACCCGGATATGAAAAATTAGCTTCCTTAAATCTTGAAATTAAAGCTCCTGCTATAATCACAGATGACCTTAATTTTCTCATCAATTCATCAGGTATAATATTTGAATATAAATCCTTAGTGTCTATAATTACTTTAGTATTATCTTTCTTAATTCTAGCTCCTAAAAACTTTAAAATATCTAAAGTTACTCTTACATCTTCAATATCTGGTAAATTATATATTTTTGATGTTTTACCACTAATTATTGTAGCCGCTAAAATAGGCAAACTAGCATTTTTAGAACCTGATATATCAACTTCACCAAATAGTTTCTTTCCACCATTTATTATGTAGTTATACATTTAATTACCTCCTCATAATTTTATGTTACATATTATGAGGATTTAACATAAAGGGTTCTATCTTAATACTAATTTGTCTATCTTTGAATTTATGTATTTTTCTAGTTTATCCATAAATGTCTTTGGATCAATTTCTTTTTTTGCAACCATATCTAACCCCTTTTCCCAACTTGCTGTTAAATCTGGGTTTAACATATCAGGAATAGATTTGTTTACAATATCATATATTACCTCCCCTTTTTGAGTTGGAGTAATAATTTGTGTTTTAGAATTAATTTCGATATATTTAATTCTTTCAAGCTTCTTAATAATCTCTCCTCTTGTTGCTGACGTTCCAATACCTGCACCTTTAATTTGCTCTCTTAATTCTTCATCTTCAATAAGTTTTCCGGCATTTTCCATAGCAAGTACCATACCACCAGAATTATATCTAGATGGCGGAGATGTTTCAGAATCTTTAGTTTCATAATTTAGAACATTTACTTCTTGTCCCTTTTTAAGGTTAGATAAAATATCTAAATTATCACTTTCTTCTTGATTATCATTTTTTCTATTTTTTAATACTTCTAAGAATCCTTGTTTTATACAAACTCTACCACTACTTGAAAATTGTTCTCCTTCTACATCTATTGTTAAATTAACCTTATTGTATTCTGCAGCAGGATAAAATATAGCAATAAATCTTTTTACAATTAATTTATATACTTCTTTCTTTAAATCAGGTAATTTATCATAATTTTCTAAACCTTGACCTGTTGGAATAATAGCATAGTGATCTGTAATTTTGCTATCATTAACATATTTAGTTTTAACTAGATTTGTACTATATTTTTCATTAATCATCTTAGAAATATAAGCACTTATTTCTTCATCTTTAAAGTTTTTATATAAACCATTTAAATTCTTACCAATTTCTTTTGCTATTGCTGTAGATAATACTCTAGCATCTGTTCTTGGATAAGTAACTAACTTTTTCTCATAAAGCTCTTGAATAATCTCTAAAGTTTCATCTGGTTTAATCTTAAACACTTTAGTACATTCATTTTGAATTTCCGCTAAATTAAATAAAAGTGGTGCATTTTCTTTTTGTTTTGACTTTTTAATCTCTGATACTATTGCTTTTTTATCTTTTAAGCTAATAATAAATTTCTTAGCATTTTCTTCTGTTTTAAAACCAGATTCATTATATAAAAGTGGACTATTAAATAGTTTTGATGATTCAGTAACCTTCCATTCAGCTTTAAATGATGATTTTTCATCGCCAAAATTTCCAATAATTTTATAATATTTGGTTTTAATAAAATTTCTAATTTCTCTTTCACGAGATACAACCATACCAAGTACACAAGTCATAACTCTACCTACAGAAATAGAAACTTTTTCTTCATTTAGATCTTTAGCAATTCTTTTCCCAAATATAATAGAAAGTAATCTTGAGAAATTAATACCAATTAGATAATCTTCTTTAGCTCTTAAATAAGCTGAATCTGATAAACTATTATATTCTTTCCAGTCTTTTGCTTCTCTAATACCTTTTTGAATTTCTTCTTCAGTTTGTGAATCTATCCAAACTCTTTTTCTTTGTTTAGACTCATCAACTCCAGCCATTTCATCTACTAATCTATAAATATACTCTCCTTCACGCCCAGAGTCAGTCGCAATATATATTTCAGTAACATCTTCTCTAGTTAGAAGTCCTTTTACAATATCAAATTGATTTTGAACTGCTGGAATAACTTCGTATTTATATTCTTTAGGTAAAAATGGTAATGTATTTAAGTTCCAAAACTTTAACTTTTCATCATACTTTTCAGGATAAGACATAGTTACTAAATGACCTACACACCATGTTACTACCCAATCTTGTCCTTCTAGATATCCATTTTTTCTTGCAGCATTAATTTTTAAGACTTTTGCAAATTCCATCGCTACAGATGGTTTTTCTGCGATAAGTAATTTCATCCTATACATCCTTCTCTTTTCTAATAGTCCTATTATATATTATCAAGCCTATTTTTACAAACCTTTTAGGAAATTAATTCATTAATTTTCTATATAAATTCAGAAAAAAGCGCAAAAAAAGCAACCTAAGTTGCTTTTTTCATTTATCTATAATTATTATTTAATTTCTTTATTAACTCTTTCGAATTTAACATAAGAGATTATAGCAATAACCATAATACCAATCATTAAATACATAATTGTATCTTCAACACCTGTATATGGTATATCATCACCAGATGTATTTCCATTAATTGAATTTACATATGATGTTAATGGTGCTGTATTTGAGTTTGTGTTTTTGTTTGTATTTGTATTTACTTTATTTGTGTTAGTATTTGTTCCTGTACCTACTGTGTTTGCTGTGTTTGCTTTGTTTGTGTTTACACTTGGTGTTACTGTTGTGTTATTTGAAGGTGTAACACTAACATTAACTGTTGGTGTACCTGTTGAGTTTGTTCCTGTAGTATTAGCATAACTTGAACCTGTTGTTCCTACAGTAATTGTTGTTGAGATATCTTGTGCATTAATCTCTGAAGAGTTATTTGCAGCCATGATATCTGTTAACTTAACATCACCAGCTTTACCAGAAACACCAGCTTTTGTTTTGAATGTTATTTGGAAGATTTTCTCTTCTTGTTTAACAAATTCTAATTTTGTTAAAGTGATCTTTCCTGTTTCAGCATTATAAGTTGGATTCCAACTATTTAAACCTTCAATACTTGATGTACTAATTTTTTCAAAAATTGCATCATCATATTTTAATACACCTGACATTGTATTAATACCATCTGGTCCAACATCTAAGTTTGAAATTTTAACTTCAATAGTAAACTCAGTTGACTCTGGAACAGTATTGCTGCTCGCTGTCATTGTTGGTGTAAAACTTAACGCACTAACTACAGTTGTATACACAAAAACTAACATAATTGCTATAATAGAAATTTTTAAAACATTACTTTTCATTTGAACACTCCTTTCCTTAAGTATAAACGTTATAACAATAAAAATCAAGTCTTTTTTATTGCTTTTGTATTACATTTTAATAACATAATTCTTATAAAGAATTATATAAAGTTAAAATCTGTGATAAGTCTATTAAACTAACTTTTCCGTCGATATTCATATCAGCTGCTTTTTCAGGAGCACCTGTTAATTCATATCCTTTTTGTTCATTGTAATGTAACAATAATTTTGATACGTCTATTAAAGACACTTTACCATCTTGGCTCATATCACCTTTAACAATTAAAGTATACTTAGAACCGTCTGATAATTTTAATAACATACCTGTTTTTACATATTCTGTTTTATCTTCAACTTCTTTACTTTTTTCTGTTGTAACTGATTTTATATATTCAGTTTCAATTTCTTTTAAAAAGTCTTCTATTGTTGTACAGTGTTCTATATTCATAATATATCCATCTTCTGTAACTTTATATTTAGAAGTTGTGATAATATTTTCTTTTTCATCTGTAGGTTCATCATCAGGATCCTCTGGCTTAACAGCAGGATTATCTTCAGGTTTTTCAGATGGTTCATCTGCAGGTTCGTCTGTTGGTTCATCTGTTGGTTCATCAGGTTCTACATCTGGTTCCTCTGGCTCCTCTGTTATTTCATATTCGTCTGTAAATACTTTTATACAAACGTCACTATTTCTCATATCTATTCCACCAATATTAAGTGTAGATAAATTTGTCCATGATTGTCCGTCCATAGACATATATGATTTATTTTCTGAATCAACATTTTGATAAGCTGTTCCAGCTACTTTAACCTCTGTTGCAAAATAGAAATTTCCATCCGGAGATTTTTGTTTTACAACTACTGTAAATTGATCTGATGTTAATTCTGTTGGTGTAATATCAATTCTGTGGTAACCTGGTGACATTACTCCATCAGATGTACCAACTTTTATTAAATCACTCATTCTCATTGATCTACCATTTGGATTTACATATATATCAAATGATGCATATGAAGCAAGTGATACACCAACAGATTCTATTTTTTCATTTACTTTTTTATCTCTATCATAAATACAAGCAACATATCCTATATCAACATCACTAGCACCAACACTAAAGATTGATCCATAATAGTCATATTGATAAATATTATCATAATCTACTTTACTTGTTTGACTAATACCATATAATTCTTTTTCAATAAATGTATCTTCATAAGAAATATATAAATATCCATCATCAAATGATTCTTCACCATATGTATTTAATACAATATAAGCTCCATCATTTAATGGTTTTGCACCTTCTGCAAAGTTTTCTTTTGAATAATTATCATCCCAACCAACAATTGTAATAGCATGATCTCTTGTTTTTGAACTATCATTACAATGGTAAGCTGTTGATTTAAAAACATTAGTATTATTATAGTACTCTCCAAAATTTCCACCTGTCATACTTGTTACCGCACCATTATTTACTAAATGTTCTTTTACTACTTTTCTTATTGTTTCAACATCTGATGTGCTTAATTCTTTACCAGATGCATCAAAATAACTAATTTGTGTTGTATTTCCTCTTGAATCTTTTTTATAAGTTTTATGAATTCCAGGGAAAATTGTATAATCAGTTACTATTCTATTAACATCTTTGTCTATTTCACTTAATTCTATTTTTACTTTATCATCATTAATGAAGGGTAAATCTTCTTCAAGAACTGCACCTTGACCATTTGTTAAATATGCAAGTCCAGATACTGGAAGTCCACCAGCACCTGTTTCTCTATAGAAACCATTCTCGTTTATACCATCTTTAAATGTTCTAGAAGTAGCATAATCCATATGTCTTTCAGAAAAATCTGATAAAGATCTATTTCCAGATGTAATAGCTATATTTGTTTCCATTGATTTTAAGATTGAGAATGCCCAACATTCTGTTGTATTACCTTGATGCTCTACCCTCATCTTAAGCGAATCAGCTATATTATATCTTGATGAATTTGCTGTTGCTGAAACTTGATCTAAATCTGCAAGTTTTCCAACACTACTAAAAAGGTCTGTTAATAAATTAGGGACCTTTTCAACTTCATATTCATTTAATACGCTCTCAGGCATACTTACTGAGAAAGTTGTTGGTAAATCAGTTTCTCTTTTTTCCTCGAGCGATAAATTATTCCAATCTTTAAATTCTTCTGTAGCATTTAACTTAATATCATTTGTACTTGCTAAAGCAGAATTCGATAAAATCGCTCCAAAAAGAAAAGCTCCAACAGTGATTATTTTCACTTTCTCTTTGTTAAATTTAAACTTTTTCATCAATCTACTCTCTTTCTAATTTCAATCTACTTATATTATACTATGTAAAATCCCATGAATCAAGCCAGTTTCAGGCGTTTTGGCCATTTTCCGCTATTTTAAAAAACCTATATAACTACGGAAATTTGGGGTTTTGCCCCTATTTACCCCCTAATATTAAATTTTGTTTACATTAGTTTTGTAATATAATTGTAATATTTTCTTAATTATTTTGATATGTATATTTACTTTATTTGTTGTATAATATACATATACTAAAGATTTGAGGAGTTTTAGATGAGCATAAATTCTACCTTAAGAAAAGAAGGTATAAATGTAATCGATCAATTAAATACTATGCAAATAAACACAATTGCATCTAATATTGCAGATAAGCTATCTGAAGCTTTTCCTGAGCACAATATAGATCAAGGTGATTTATTTATTTCACTTGCTAGATTAAATATGTATATTGCAGAAATGCCAAACGATTTATCAGCTGCAAAATACTTTTACAAAAATAATTCTATTTATTTTAGTAAAGATATGAATCTAGAAGACCTTAACACTCTTGCTGTACATGAATGTCTTCATTTCATGCAAGAAGTTAAAAACAAACATGGAAAATTACTAAAGCTTGGATTATATGATGTTGCAAAAACACATTCAGGACTTGGATTAAACGAAGCAGCCGTTCAATATATGGCTTCTATTGCAACTAATGCTCCAACAGATACTGTTAAATACTACAATATGGAAATTTCAACAATTAGTCCAGACTATTATCCACTTCAAACAGCTTTATTAAATGAAATGATCTATTTTACAGGATCTTATTCCCTATGCCATAGCACTTTATATAGTAATGATGTATTTAAAAACACATTTGCAACTATAGCTGGTTATAGAGAATATGATAAAATAGTGAAAAATTTTGATTTAATTCTAGAATATGAATCAATGCTTTCTGAAGAAACATATAACTTATCTGTATGTTCTGAAGAACTACAAAGCATCAACAAAATTAAAAAAATCAATTCAAGAATTGCAGATTTAAAAGCAATTATACTTGAAAAGACATTAGAGACACAAAATATTATTATTTTAAATTGTTTTGGAAACCTTTTAAATTCAACAAGAACATTAGAAGATGTTGAAAAATTCCAACAAGATTTATATAACTTTAGACACGTAATTATAACAACAGATAATTATAACTTCTATAATGACTTCTATGCAGATATGCTTATTAAAATAGAAGAAAAGAAAGAATTTATTTTAAAATATGGAAATATATTAAATATGGATTCTGTTACGCAAGAGCTTGCTAACATAAACGAAGTAAGTTACGGTTTCCAATTTTTCAAAAGATTCTTTAAGAAATTAAATTTATTATTTGAAGAAAAAATAAGAGAGAAAGATTATTAATAAAATAACCTTTCTCTTTTTTTATAATTCTATATTTTCTTTTATTGCCTCTTCTTTTAAAAGTTTTAGATCATTCCAAAGATCTATTTTTTTACTTTCATCTTTAAATAAAGCTAATGCATTATATGTAGGAATGTATTTAATTCCTTTTCTTTCAACTACATTTCCTCTTATAGTAGAAACTGTATTTTCATCTCCTAATATTTCTCTGATAACCACATTGCCAAATAAAACTACTATTTTAGGTTTAACTATCACCACTTGACTTCTTAAATAATCAAGACAAGTGTCAATTTCTGGGTTTTGTAAATCTCTTTCTCCCACTTTGCATTTTAAAAGACTAGTTAAATAAATCTTTTCTTTATCAATTCCAAGACCTATTAACGCTTGAGAAATAAATTTTCCTGCATTCCCTTGCCATAAATCCCCCTCTGATTCTTCGTCCTCATGTGGCCAATCAAATACAAACATAACTTTTGCATTTTCATTTCCACTTGCAAATATTGGCTTTTTTCTATTTTGGCACAAAGCACATTTATTACATACTTTGGCTGCCTCTTCAGCTTCTACTAATGAATTATACATAAACATCCTTTCTAATCTAAGCTTATAACAGCAGTTGCAAGCTTAAACTCTTTACCTTCTACTCTAAAAGAAGATATTTTATCACTATGACATACACTACATATCTCAGAATCAATTATATTTTCCTCTAAAATACCTATTTCATTAAATAAAATCTTATTTATTAATACTGCATCTATTAAATATTTTTGTTTCCCCTCTTTTACTTCACCTTTAGAAATAAACTGTTCTGTTTTTCCTGTAAAAGTAAAAATATCTTCACATAGCATTTTTACATCTTCATCGACTTCAAAATGACATCCACGAATACATGGGCAGATAAAACACAAGATATCTTTTGGATCACATTTATAAAATTCAATCATTTTATAAAGAGCTTTTTCTCCTATCTTTTGAAATGTACCTCTCCATCCTGAATGAACATTAGCAATAACCTTTTTAACTGGATCATAGAATAAAAACAATATACAATCTGCATTTGTAGTACATAATGTAATTCCCTTTTTATCAGTAATTAATCCATCTATATCTGGCAACTCTTCTTTAATCATTGGTCTATCAATACATCTAATATTACTTGTATGTTTTTGAAGTGGTTTAGTATAGGAATCTATATCTAATCCTATTGCATTAAATAATTTTAAATAAGACTCTCTTTCTAATTCTTTATTAGTACTTCTAAAATTTATACCATCGCCTTTTAATGTGTATGCATGTTTTATACCTAATTCTAGTAATCTTTTAAATTGTATAAATTCTATTTCCTCTGTCTTAACATGAATTATATTTTCATTTTCAAATTTCTTCAAATTTTACTCCTTTAGTCTTTAAATATTCTTGGTACTCTTTGGCCTACTGTACAAATTAATTCATAATTAATTGTACCAGCAAGCTCCGCTACTTCTTCAACCGTAATGTTTTCATTATCCCACATATAAACATCATCACCAACATTAACATTTTCTATATCAGTAACATCTGCCATAAAACTATCCATACAAACATTACCAATTATTGGTGCTTTTTGTCCATTAATTAAAACATATCCTTTATTTGAAAGACTTCTTTTAAATCCATCTGCATATCCAATTGGAATTGTTGCAACTTTTGTTTTCTTGTTTGTTATATAACTTCTTGAATACCCTATTGATGTATTCTCTCCTACTTCTTTTAAGAAAGTAACTTTTGATTTTAATTTACATACTGGTTTTAAATCTATTTTCTCTTTTGTCTTATCATATGACTCATAGCCATATAGAATAATACCAGGTCGTACTAAATTGTAATAACTGTTTGGAAAATTTAGTATTCCATTTGATGCAGAAGAATGAATATATTTTAAATCAACTAATTCTTTTGCATCATTAACCGCTCTTTCAAATGAAGCAAGTTGTTTTGAAGTATACTCAATATCAATATCTGCTGATGATAAATGTGTATATATTCCTTCAATAACAATATTACCATAAGATAAAACTCTAGTAATATACTCATTTGTTCTAGCAGGATTAATACCTGTTCTTCCCATTCCAGTTCCTATTTCAACATGAACTTTAATTTTTTCTTCACGTTTTCCAAGTTCTTCTAAAAAACTATTTGAACTAATTCCAACGCTAATATTATTATCAACTATTTTTTGTATTTCATCTTTATATGGTTGATTTAAAACGAAGATTTCTTTTTGATATCCATTTTTTCTAATATAGCACGCTTCATCCACTGTCGCAACAGCTACTATATCAAATTCATTTAATATATCAACTCTTCTATTTATATATGTCCCATATCCTTCTGCTTTGATAACAGGCATAATATTTACGCCTTCACCAACCATATTTTTAATTTGGCTAACATTATATCTAAAAGCAGATAAATCTACTTCTAGCACTGTCGGTCTTGTTATATCCATATGTCTACTCCTCTTTATATGTACTTATATAATTGTACTCATTTCCTTTTATATTAGTATTAAACATACAGATTGTCTTGTATTTACAATAATCACAACCTGTTTTCTTCTTATAATTATACGGCTTAATATCAATTTTTCCTTTTAATATCTCTTTTGCAATTTCTTTAATAATATCTTTTACTTGTACTTGTAATTTCTCAAAGTTCTCTTTTGAAATTACGCTAGATTTACTTTCACTAATTGTACCTTCTTTAGATATATATACAGGAACTATATCAGATCCACCTTGCATAAGTTTTGTATCCATCATCTTTATAACAGATACATCCGCTAAAATTAAACCTTTCATTTTGAAGTTTGCTCTTATTTTATTTTCAATTTGTTCTTCAGTTAAATTCTTAGCATTTTTTACAACATTATCTATTAATCCCATATAAAGCATACCACTTGGTTTATACTCGGTTTGCTCACAAATAGCATCAATATATGTAATTAATTGTATTTGTAATCCTGATACAACTTGATTCATGTCAATATCTTTGTATGAAGATTTATAATCTATAATTCTTACATATTGATCATTTGATAAAACAGCTTTATCAACTCTATCTATCTTACCTGTAATCTCTACTTTTTTACCATCTACTTCTAAAACGATTGGTTTATATTTTCCTTTATTAGAAAATTCAATTTCATGTCCTAAAATTGAGAAATCACTATATTTAAGAGAATATACTATGTATACAATTGATTGATAAATTACTTTCTTTAATCTTCTTGCTAATAATCTAAATTTAGCAGAACTTGTAAATATATAATACTTACTTGTTTGAAGAAGAATATTCATAATTTTATTTACTAATTTCTTAATTTGTTCATCTTCAATTTCTCTTAAATTTAATCCTGCATCATCTACTTCCTTAAAGAACATATCTATAACTTCATGCATAAAAGAACCTGTATCTAATGCATTAATTTTTAGTTCATCCTTTTCCTTTAATTTTAGTCCATATGTTAAATGGAATGAAAAAGGACATCTTCTATAACTTTCAAGCTTAGATACGCTTGTATTTAATTTAGCACCATAAAGTTTTTCAATATTCTCTTTTGAAATATCCTCAGAAACATTTGTATAATAAATTCCTGAAATAGCTCTTTTAAATCTCTTCTTATCTTTTAAATAGAAATATCTTAAAACATCTTCCCATTCTTTTGAGATTTCTTTACCTTCTAAATAATCTTTATAAACATTTAATGCTTCTTCAAATGTAGCAGTATAATTTGTTCTAGACGACAATCTTTCAATAACATCACTTTCCTCTTTTAAATTAGGGAAAAGTCTTTTTATTTTCTTTATTAAAATCGAAGGTCTAACCGATTTTCCTTCTTTATCAGAAGAACTATAAGAAAGTATTAACTTTTCTTCTGGTGTTGTTAAAGTTCTATAAATATTAAACTGTTCTTCAAATAAACTATCTATAGAATTTTTTGCAATTTGAATACCTGCTTTTTCAAGTTCTTGTCTATCTGAATCATTTAAATATCCTTCTTGTTTATTAACTTTTGGAAAACTTCCATCGTTAATTCCTATAACAAAAACAACTTTTAATTTATTGCTTCTTGTTCTTTCTGTATCTCCAAATACAACTTGATCTTGTGTAGCTGGAATCTTTCCAAGTTCACATGAATTTAGACCTACTTCTAATAACTCTTTGTATTTTTCAAAAGTCATTTTTTCATCTTTAAAAATCATGCAAATATCTTCTAATACACTTACCAATAATTTATAACTTGTATTATATTCATCTGAAACTTCAATGCTACCATATTCTTTTAATTTAGCATCTAATCTTTCATTGATTTTGTTATCTATAACGAAGTTATAAATTTCTTTTGTTATCTCTTCTGCTGTTCTATTTTTAGAAACTTTTTCTTTAAATACATTTAATGGCTCTATTATAGTTTTTCTTATATTTTCTAGTCTTTCTTGCTTATCATTTATATCTTCATAAGCAAACTCTCTATTCCATTTAGAACCTCTTATACCCCATTTCATAGCATAATTTTCTAAATCATAGATGTCTTCTTTTTCAACATTTAAAAGACCAATCTTTAAATAATTAAAAACAGAATCAAATGAAAAACTTTTTGCAAAAACATCAAGCATTGCTATTATAAATTTAATTAAAATATTTTGATTTAGTTCCTTTTTCTCATCAACAAATAATGGAATATCATACTTACTTAATATAACTTTTGCATCTTCTGAATATTTTTCGATATCTTCTGCAATTATTCCAATTTCGTTATACTTGAATCCACAGTTTTTAACCAATTTGTGGATGTTTTGTGCCACAAAGTCCATCTCTGAGTATGGATTGTTAGCTAAAAACAATCTAATATTACTATTTTCACTTTCAAATTTTCTTGAAGACAAATATAAATTCTTTTCTAAAAATCTTAACTCTTCTGTTTTGGCTCTATAATTTTCTTCTAAATGAGTCTCTTCTATTTTAGCTCCGCAGGCCTTAGCGATATCTGTAAGCTTATTTGCAAATAATTTATTGAAATAAAAAATATCTGTTTCTTTATTTAATACTCCACCTAATTCATCAATACATATAGCTGCTGTAATAGATTCTGCTTTAAGAAGCAATTTCTCAAAAACCGCATATTCTTGTGGTGTAAAACCTAAGAACTCATCAATATATATTAATGAACCATCAAACATTTTTGTTTTATCTAAATCATTTGCTAAAATTGTAAGTGCATCATTTTCATCTATAAAATTATTACTTAATTTAGTCTCATATTCTGAATATAGCATTGCTATATCTTTTAATTTCAAATTAGTATATTCATTTTCAAGAGTTGTATTATTTAAAACTTCTTTAGTAACTGAATGTTTCTTAAATTCAGTAAACATTCTATTTACTATATCAATATTCTTTTCTGATTTTCCTAAGAAGTTTAGTTTTTCTTTATTCATAGTTATCAAATCATATATAAGCATATCTTTTCCTGCTTTTGAAATATGATTTTTTGCATCTCCTACTTCTTGACTAACACGATATGCCATTCTACTTAATGTAAGAATTTCTACGTCAATTAAACTCTCTTTTTTTGAAATCTCAAATAATTTTTTCTCGGCAGAAAGATTGCATTGTTCAGGTACTATTAAAAATATTTTTTTTGTACCTATTTTTGATGCAATATCTTTGTGCAAATATTCACTTTTACCGCTTCCGCTTCTACCATAAATTAAATTTAATTGCATATTATAGTTCCTTTTTAATAATTTACTTTATTAATTGTTGGATACTTAAAACTAGCTCCATCTACTATATTTCCATCTTCAAAATGATCTTTGAAAAATTCATCTGAACCTTTTAAGAAATAAGCATATTTTATAGTATCAGTTACTCTTCCTCCACCTGTTATAATTGGATCATCCCAAGTAACATCTATCGCATACCAAGCTCCATTTATTTGAACATAATTCCATGCATGAGCTTCTGTTTCTCCTGCTGAATTTTGACCTATACCACAAGCAATAATACATGGTATTCCAAGATCATCTAAAACATATTTAAATGTTCTTGCATATCCTTCGCATACAGCTCTTTTTGATACTAATGCACCATAAATATTATAAATATTATTTCCTGCAGTAGAATCGTATTCTATTGTATCTACTAAATAATCATGTACTATTCTTATTTGATCAACTGTTGTTTTATCTTTACAAGCAGCTACTATTTGATCTTTAATTCCATCAAGCGTTTTTATTGTATTTTCTACTTGAACTTTATCTATAAATCCTTCTGCTAAAAAAGCTTCTTCATTTGCGCCTACTTTAACTCTATATGTTTTTGAAAATGCTCTTGTAGTAGTTTCTGTTAACAAATATATCTTAGTAACATTTAAATAAAATAGTTCTGGATTATCAAATGTTAAAGCATTTACTGCTAATTGAAATGAATTATGTAATACTACTTCTCCTGTCTCTGTATGTAATAAATCATCAAACTCTAAACCAAAATCAATAACAAGTTCTCCTGATTTTAAACCATCTATATTTTTATGTAATTCATCATAAATTTTCTTTCCATGTGAATCAAGTTGACTATAATAGTATCTATTTACAGATACAACTTCAACTGGATCTATTGCTGGAATTTCACTTGTTTCAGTATTCATTTGATCTAAAACTTGTTGTGCATAGTCATCAGGATATTGAGACTCTACACTAGTATTTGCAAATACTTTATTAGTTGGTTTTTTTACTTTATCAGTTGGTTTAACAGTTTCATCTACTTCCCCATAACCTGCTGCTAAGATATCAACTTGTGTATATAATCTTGAAGCTAAACTATACTTAGGTGGTACAATAATAACACCAAATACATCTAATGTAAAAAATATTGTTAATGCACTTATACCTATTATTAAAATCGTAATTATAAACATTATGAAATTATCAAAAAATCTTTTCATATTAACTCCTACGCGCTTTCTCTTTTCCAATAGAATAAATATTGTTGTGCAATTCCAGATAAGCCCTTAAATTTTTCTTCTGCTAAATTTAATAATTCTTTTTTATTTACCTTTTCTTCATTTTCATTATGTATATATAAATCATTCATTACTCTTCTTACCCAAACATCAATTGGAAAAACATCTAATCTTTTTAAAGCAAAAAGAAGTATACAATCTGCAACTTTAGGTCCTACTCCATCTAATTTAAGTAATTCTTCTCTCATACTTTCTGTTGAATTCATATTCTCAATTTCTGTTAGTAAAGAAGGATTTTCATTAATTATTTTTGTTGTTTCAAATATTCTTTTATCTCTGAATCCAAGTCCTAGTTTTCTTAAATCTTCTACACTAGCTTTCGATAATTCCTTTGGTGTTGGAAACAAACAATATTCTTTGTCTTCAAATATTACTTTTTTACCATAATTTCTTGATATGGCATCTATAATCTTTTTTATTCTAGGAATATTATTATTTGCAGAGATAATAAATGAAATAATTGTCTCCCACAAATCTTGTTTTAAAATTCTTATTCCTTCACCAAATCTAATACTTTCTGCTAAATATTCATCTATTTTTGAAAGTTTTTCTTTATAATCATTATAATTTGTATCTAAATCAAAATATTCTTGAATAATTTCTTTAAAATCTTTAGATGAATTAACTGATCCTGTAAAAATAAATTCATCATTATTTTGCTTTACTCTAATTACTGCATCTTTAATAATCCCTAACCATGAACCATCATCTTCCATGTTCCATCTAAAGCATTGACCACATTCAAAAATATGTTTTAAGTTAAAAGATTCTTGATTTTTTAATATAAATTTCTCGTCCATAACCTATTATTCTTTCATACTTTTTTACCAGTTTATTGTATTATAATTTAGCTAAATAATCAATAGAAAAATACCCCTCTATCCCGTTTAATTCTTAAATCCAAGGCCATAAACTTCTCTAGCATCAACTACTATTACAAATGCCTTCTTGTCTACTTTCTTAGCTATACTTTTAATATTTGCTACATCCTGTCTTTTACATACGCACATAATAATTCTTTTATCAGTTTTATTGTATGTTCCTCTTGCATAAATCTCAGTTGCACCTTTATCTAAAACAACATTAATTAACTCCGAAATTTCTTTATAATTATCACTAATTATATATACAATTTTGCAAAAATTTATTCCTTCAAATACTACATCAATTACCTTTCCTATAATCCATATAACAATAAATGAATATAGACCTATTTCAAGTGTTTTAAACGCTATTAAATTTGCTAAAACAACAATTATATCAACTATTACAATTACACTGCTTATTTTGGCATTTTTGTGCATTTTAACGGCAATATGAGCCACTAAATCTGTTCCTCCTGTAGATGAATCTGCTTTTAATATTAAAGCAAGCCCACTTCCTATTAAAATTCCTCCATAAATACATGCCAAGAATCTATCTTCAACATATACTAATCTTTCTGAAAATATATCAATTAATTTTGAATATAGCATTGTTGTAAATAAACTTCTTATCGAAAAAGCTTTTCCAATTTTAAAGAAGCTATATATAAAAAGAGGAATATTTAAAATCAAAATTGTAGTCCCAACTTTAAAATCACAAAAATAATATAATATTGTAGCAATACCGGTAAAACCACCACTTGATAATTTAGATGGTAGCAAAAATGAGGCCGTTCCAATAGACACAAAAGTACATCCAATGATAATTAATATAATTCTTTTTAAAAAAATAAAAACACTCATACTTTTAGTATCAGTGTTTTTATTATTTTTATACTATTTTTTTGTTTCATCTTCATCAATAAAATCAACAAATCTTTTTGAAATTTTAACATCAATTTTTTGTAAAGAGTATTTTATATCTTGTTTAATAACAACATCAACATCATACATTTCTTTAAGTTTTTTAATGTTATATTTCTTATAACCTACAACATTATTAACATTTTGAGGATTAACTGTTACTTCTACCTCTTTAACTCTTGTATTAAATTTTTTGATTTTATCAACTATTGTATCATAATAAATTGATGATTCAACTAATTGTCTAAATGTTTCATGATATGGTCCAGCAACAACTTCGCTTCCTTGATTTGTTGGTGAACATATAGTATCAGTATTTTGAAGTCCAATTCTTATAATATCAATTCTCTTCTTACCAAACATATAGCAAAGTTCTTTACATCTATCTACTGCTTGTTCTACTGTTAATGGATCATATTGATTTTCATTATACTCTTTTTCAAGAGCTGTTCCCTTTATAACTAAAACAGGATATATTCTTACCATTTTAGGTTTTAATTTAATTAAATCCTTTGCAGTTTTAATATCATCTTGTTCAGTACTTTCTGGAAGACCAATCATCATTTGATGGCCTAATTTCATTCCATACCTTCTAATTAATTTTGATGCTTTTACAACATCTTCATATGTATGTCCTCTTTTACATCTTTCTAAGACATAATTATTTGTTGATTGAACACCTAATTCTATTGTTTTAACTTTATATTTTTTCAATCTTTTTAAAGTTTCTTTATCAATGTAATCTGGTCTTGTAGAAATTCTAATTGCATGAACTTTTTTCTCTTTTATGTAGTCATATGCTGCTTGTAAAAGTTTATTTTGATATTCTACATCAATACCTGTAAAGCTTCCACCATAAAATGCAACTTCTACATACGCATTTGATTCTTTAAAATTACTTAAATAAAATTCAATAGTATCTCTTACATCATTTTCAGTAACATTTTTTAATTGACCACTAATCTTACGTTGATTACAGAAAATGCAATCATTTGGACATCCTTGATGTGGTACAAAAATTGGTATTATATATTGTTTCTTCACAGATACACCTCCTAACCTTCTATGCTTTCTATAGCACTTTTAGCTGCTGCCATTTCAGCTTGTTTTTTACTCTTACCAGAACCTATAGCTAAATGTTTTCCATTACATTCAACTCTTGCTGTAAATGTTTTACAGTGATCAGGCCCTTCTTCATTAATAATAACGTATTTAATTTCTACATCACCATGTACTTGTAATTTTTCTTGTAAAACTGTTTTATAATCTTCTATACCTACGTGATGGCTTGCATATTCAATCTCATCTTTAATATTTTCAATTATAAATTTTCTAACAAGTTCTATATCTTTTGAATCAAGATATATTGCTGCAATAACTGCTTCAACAACATCTGCAAGTATTGCTCTTTTTACTTTATTTGCACTTGATGATTTTTCACTCTTTCCTAAAAACAAGAAATCACTAAAACTATGCTCTAAAGCAATTTTATATAAGCTTTTTTCACATACTGCTGAAGCTCTAACTTTAGTCATTTCTCCTTCAGTCAAATTTGTATAGTTTTCAAATAAATGTTGACTACTAATAAACTCTAATATGCTATCCCCTAAGTATTCTAAACGTTCATAACTTTGAACCTTATTCTCATA
This sequence comes from Candidatus Scatovivens sp., assembly GCA_045602645.1. Lineage (GTDB taxonomy): Bacteria > Bacillota > Clostridia > TANB77 > CAG-508 > Scatovivens. The sequence goes on from JAZSBZ010000008.1 coordinate 25,625, forward strand.
TGCATATGATGTATGAGTAAGAGCTGTTTTAAGTAATTCTTTATTTTTAAAAACGTATCCAATTTTTGATTCAAGAATTTGTAAATCCATATTTCCCTAGTTCACCCCCTTTTACTCGATGACTATATTTTATATGTTTTTGGCAACATTTACAATACATTTAAATAAAAAAACATACAAATGTAAAAGATTATAAATAATTGTAATAAGCAAAAAAAAGAAAGGTCTATAACCTTTCAATTTCTTTTTATTACACGTTTTCTCTGATGTATTCAACAACATCTCCAACTGTAACAACTTTTTCAGCATCAGAATCTGGTATTTCTAAATCAAATTCTTCCTCTAAAGCCATTACTAATTCAACGATATCTAATGAATCAGCTCCTAAATCATCGATAAATGATGATTCCATTTCAACAGATGTTTCTACAACACCTAATTGTTCAACGATAATTGCTTTAACTTTCTCAAAAACTTCTTCAGTATTCATATATATTATACCTCCTTTTTTATTTCTATAAATATTATAGTTTAGTTTTATTATATGTTACTTAAATTGTCAAGTGATTTTTTATTTATTTTCAAATTCTTCTTTCATCTTTTCTACAGCACCGCTTTTTACAAAGTTTTCAGCTTGTTTTAATGTGAAATAGAATAAGTATTCATCACTACTTCCATGAGCTTTAACAACTGGTTTTTTTACTCCTAAGAATAATGCCCCACCATATTCTTTGTAATCCATTGTTTTTGAAAATCTTTTAATTGCTGGTAAACATGGTATTGCTCCAATAGTAGTAAATATATTTCTTTTTAAACTTTCAGTTAAGTTTCTTTTAACAAGTTTTCCTAAACCTTCTGTTGTTTTTAAGAATACATTACCTGTAAATCCGTCTGTAACAACAGCATCAATTTCTCCTGAGAAACAATCTCTACCTTCTACATTACCTACAAAATTAATTCCTAATTCTTCAGATTTTTCTTTTAAGATATTATATGTTTCTTTTACTAGATCATTACCTTTTGTTTCTTCAGTTCCAATATTTAAAAGTCCAATCTTTGGTCTTTCAATTCCAAATGTATTTCTTAAATATATTGTAGACATTTGAGCAAATTGTACTAAGTTGATTGGTTTACAGTTTGTATTAGCTCCAGCATCCATAAGCATAAAACTTTTCTTATATGCAGGTAACATCGGTGCTATAGCAGGTCTATCAATACCTTTAATTCTACCAACTAATAATGTAGCACCTGTTAATAATGCTCCAGAGTTTCCAGCTGATACAAATACATCACCTTCATCTTCTTTAAGCATTCTAAAACCAACAACCATAGAAGAATCTTTCTTTTGCTTAATAGCAACAGTTGGTGTATCTTCCATTTCAATTTGTTCTGTTGTATGTTTTATTGATAATCTTTCATTAATATCTGATAATTTTTCTTTCCCAAAAAATTCTTTAACTTTTGAATTTATTATTTCTTCATTTCCTATTAAAACCACTTCTGCTTTAATTTCATTAATAGCTCTAACAGCACCTCTAATTACAGCATCAGGTGCATTATCTCCACCCATAGCATCTAATAATATTTTCAAATCTATACCCCCTAGATTGTCTTTAATACATTATATTGTAGAATGATTAAGACAAAAAATCAAGACTTTTCATAATTACTGACCACGCAGTCAATTATTTTGAAATTTTAAATTTATATGTATCAAATGGGAAATCATTTAATATTACTTCCCCTGATCTTAAACTTTGTTGAACTATATTTAATGATCTTGTATCATCAATAAATAATACAGCAAAATCTTCTTTTTTGCTTTCGCTAACAAAATCATCTAAATCTGTATAAACTTCTAAGCTTAAATTCTCTGTGTAAGCAAATTTAGTGATTTCTTTAAACTCTTTATCGTATTTTACTTTATCTATATAAAGTTTAATATGACCATAGTTATTATATTCTACTGGTTTCTTTCTAAAGAATGATTTAAATCTATCAAATTCAAGATAATCACCAATATAAACTATTTTTGTAAAATATCTTTCATTATCTCTTAAATATATTTCATTATGGTTAGGATTATAATTTATCCATTGATTTTTCATTTTTAGTTTTCTCATACTATCAAGTACAACATTAACTAAAATTTGATTAAATACTTTACCTTCATTAACGCATAAAGTAATTTTATTGTCATGAGCTAAAGAATCTAATATGTATGTAAGTGTTACTTCAGGATTTCCTAAATAACAAACAGCTAAACTTTCTTTTTGTGGTGTAAAATCTCTTTGAAATTCAAAATCAGTTATTACATCCATCATTTTATCTGTTTTTGTAGAAATACCTTTGCATCTTTCTTTTATAAGTGCATCTTGCATTTCATCTTTTTTAGCTTCTAATCCTTTTTTTACTTCTTTTAATAATGAATCAAATTGTAATTTATCCATATTTTTCACCCTTTTTTATTTAAATAATACCACAACTATTGTATACAAAAAAACTTAAAAAGTAAATATTTTTTAGCAATTTAGAGCATAAAAAAAGATAGAGCTTTAAGCTCTATCTTAAATAATGTAATTACCTTTATAATTAAGCAATGATATCAGAAACTACACCAGAACCTACTGTTCTTCCACCTTCTCTAATAGCGAATCTTAATCCTTTTTCGATAGCGATTGGTGTAATTAATTCGATTGTCATTGATACGTTATCTCCTGGCATAACCATTTCAACACCAGCTGGTAAATCAATAACACCTGTTACGTCTGTTGTTCTGAAATAGAATTGTGGTCTATATCCATTGAAGAATGGTGTATGTCTTCCACCTTCTTCTTTTGTTAGAACGTAAACTTCAGATGTGAATTTTGTATGTGGGTGAATTGTTCCTGGTTTAGAAATAACTTGTCCTCTTTCGATGTCTTTTCTGTCAACACCTCTTAATAATGTTCCTATATTATCTCCAGCTTCTGCTTGATCTAATAATTTTCTGAACATTTCAACACCTGTTACAACTACTTTTCTACTTTCTGCTGCTAATCCTACGATTT
>JAZSBZ010000009.1:0-16371 GCA_045602645.1 Candidatus Scatovivens sp.
TTCCTAACTTATAATCATTGACTACTTTTTGTTTTAAATCATTTGAATAATGTTTTCCCATAAAAAATAACACCTACCTTTCGATAAGTGTTATTGTATCACGTGTCTTTTTATTTTGTGAACTAAACGGGGTTCACTTCATAAAAAAGTGCTTTTTTTCTTGCTAAAAATGAATTATAATGATAGAATAAAACAAACATATTTTTGCTATTAGGAGTTAAAATTGGAACTAAAAGGACATATTGAAGAATTTATATATCAAAATGAATCAAATAGTTATTCCATTGCTGTTTTTGTTTTAGAAAGTGGTTTGGAGATGGTTACTGTAGTTGGATATTTGCCTTTTATTGCAGTTGGAGACACGTTAAAATTAACTGGAAAAATGGTTGTTCATCAAGAATATGGAGAACAATTTAAAATTGAAAGTTTTGAAAAATTAATGCCAGAAACTGTAGATGCACTTGAAAAATATTTAGCAAGTGGAACAATAAAGGGAATAGGCCCAGCAACAGCTAAGAAAATCATTGAAAAATTCGGTGAAGAAACATTAACAGTATTTAAATTTGAACCAATGCGTTTAGCAGAAATCAAAGGTATTTCAAAAGATAAAGCATATGATATCGGTGAAGAATTTAATGAAAAATGGGAAGTATGGCAAATAGTTAGCTTTTTAGAACAATTTGGAATTGGAGCAAATAATAGTAAAAAAGTTTATGATGCATTAGGAGTAAATGCAGTAGAAAAAATACAAGAAAATCCATATATATTAGTTGATATTGTATATGGAGTAAATTTTAATAATATAGATAAAATAGCAATGCAAATTGGTATTCCACTAGATAGTGATTATAGAATTTCAAGTGGTATAAAGTATGCATTACTAGTTGCAAGTTATAATGGAAATACATGTGTACAAAAAGAGAATTTAGTAACATATGTAAAAAGTATTTTAGAAGTTGATGAAGCAAGAATATATGATTGTTTAATAAATTTAAATGTTAAATCAGAGATTCATATTGTTGAAGAAGATGAATCTGAATGGGTATTTCTAGAACCATTATATAGAGCTGAAAAAAGAATTGCAGAAAGATTAGTAGCCTTAAGAGATTCTCAAAACACAAAGTTTATGAAGAATTTTGAAAAAGAAATTAAGAAAAATGAAACAGTTTTAGATATTGAACTTTCAGAAAAACAATTTGATGCAATTAATCAAATTAATGAAAATAATGTATGTATAATCACTGGTGGCCCGGGTACTGGTAAAACAACTATAATTAAATGCTTAATTGAAATTTATAAATCACATAAAAGAAAAGTTGTACTATGCGCACCAACAGGAAGAGCCGCTAAAAGAATGAGTGAGACAACAGGAGAAGATGCTAAAACAATACATAGACTTTTAGAAATAGGAAAGTTTGAAGAAGATAAACTTGGAAGTATTGATACTGATGTTACGCCAGTAGATGCTGATGTTTTAGTTGTTGATGAAATGTCAATGGTAGATGTATTTCTTATGAACTATTTAGTAAAAGCGATTTATTTAGGAACTAAGATTGTATTTGTAGGAGATCCAAATCAATTACCATCAGTAGGACCTGGAAGTATATTAAAAGATTTAATTGATTCAGGAGAATTTGCTACAGTACATTTAGATAAAATCTTTAGACAAGCAGCTAAAAGCAAGATAATAGTAAATGCCCATAATGTTAATAATGGAGTTAATTTTATAGGAAAGAATAATTATGATGATGATTCCGAAAATGACTTTTTTTATATTAATGAGTCAAATCAAGATAAAATGCTTTATCAAGTTGTATCATTAAGTAAAGAGAGACTTAAAAACTATGGAGATTATGAATTCTTTAAAAATATCCAAGTATTAACACCTACTAAAAAAGGAAAGATGGGAACAAAAGAATTAAATAAGAGCATTCAAGAAGCATTAAATCCCAAAGTAGATGAAGTAGAAGAAAAGCATTATGGTGAGATTATCTTTAGAGAAGGTGATAGAGTAATGCAGATAAAAAATAACTACGATATATACTGGGAAAAAGGAAGTAGAAATGATTTAAGAACATATGATGCAGGCACAGGAGTATTTAATGGAGAAATAGGTCGAATAATTAGAATTGATGGTAATGAAAGACAAATTAAAGTAGAATTCGACGATAAGAAAGTTGCATGGTATGCTTTTTCAGAATTAGATCAATTAGAACATGCTTATGCAATTACAATTCATAAAGCACAAGGTAGTGAATTTGATGTAGTAATATTAGTTGTGCCACCATCTTCTAATATGCTTCTTACAAGAAATCTTCTATATACTGGTATAACAAGAGCTAAGAAGTTGTTAATAGTAATTGGAAATAGAAATTTAATAGAATATATGGTTAATAATTGTGATACCAAAAGAAGAAATACAGGACTTAAAATTAAATTTGAATCAATATAGAAAAGTGAGTTTACTTTAAAAAGTAGGCTCTTTTTTTATGCAAAAAATATCGAAAAGTGGCTAAGATATGACAAAACTTCTAATTTTTCATCGAAGGAAAATGTTTGTTTTTTAAGAATATTATTAAGGAAAAACAAAAGAGGAGGATAAAAATGATAGTTAAACATTTTATTGAGGATAAGCTTTTAGTATTTGAGATGCTTGAAGAAATTGATCATCATCAAGTTGAGAAAATAAGAGAAAGAGCTGATTTTGAAATTCAGAGATTGCTACCTAAAAAAGTTATATTTGATTTTAGAGGAGTAAGATTTATGGATAGTGCGGGTATAGGTTTTATTCTTGGTAGATATAAAAACGTAGATTTATATGGTGGAAAAGTTGAAATGATTAATGTTAGTGAAAAAATTAAAAGAGTTTTTGAAATGTCAGGGATAACAAAGATTATTAAAGTATCAACATTTGATACAAATTTAAAACAAATTAGTTAAGGAGAATACATAGATGAAAAATGAAATGAAATTAGAATTTTTAAGTAAGTCAAGTAATGAGGCTTTTGCAAGGATTGCAGTTGCAGCGTTTGCATCACAACTTGATCCAACAATTGAAGAGATTGCTGATATTAAAACATCAGTATCTGAGGCGGTAACAAATGCTATTATACATGCTTATCCAAATAGAGATGGACAAGTAAAAATAAAAGCAGAATTAAAAGAAGATGAGATTGAAATTGAAATATCCGATTCTGGAGAAGGAATTGAAAATATTGAAGAAGCCAAAAAACCACTTTTTACAACTAAATGCAATTTAGAAAGATCTGGTATGGGATTTGCTATAATGGAAAGTTTTATGGATAGTTTAAAAGTTGAATCAATAGTTGGACTTGGAACAAAGGTTACGATGACTAAAAAGATAAAAAAAGAAATAGAATAAATCTATTTTGGAGGGCAAAATGAATACACATGATAAAAAGCTTATTGAGTTTGCAAAAGCGGGTGATAAGAGTAAAATGATGCAATTATTAGAAGAAAACAAAGGTCTTATATGGAGTACTACAAAAAGGTTTTGTTATAGAGGATATGAGATGGAAGATTTGTATCAAATAGCTTGTATAGGATTTATAGAAGCTGTAAGAAGATTTGATTTTGAGTTTAATGTTGAACTATCAACTTATTCTGTTCAATATATGCTAGGTGAAATAAAGAAATTTTTAAGGGATGATGGAATGATAAAAGTTAGTAGAAGTGTGAAAGAATTGGGGATAAAGATAAAAGAGCTTGAGAGAATATATCTAGTAAAAACAGGTGAAGTGTTAGATAATAAAAAGTTATCAAGTATTTTAGAATTATCTGAAAAAGAGATTAATAATGCTAAAGAAGCAAGTAATGCAGTTGAATCTATTAATAGTAAGGTAGGAGAAGATGGACTGGAACTAGTTGATACTCTAAGGAGTAAAGATAATGAGCAAAATGTATTAGTTGATAGAATAGCTATATTTGAATTAATAAATAGATTAAGTAAAAGAGAACGAGAAATTATAAATTTAAGATATTTTCATGATAAGACACAAACTCAAGTTGCGAAAATAATGGGGATATCTCAGGTTCATGTTTCAAGAATTGAAAAGAAAGTTTTATCAGATTTTAAAGAAAAACTATTGGTTTAGGAGACTGTATGAAAAAGATTATATTTTATTTGCTTTTTATTATTTCTTTAATAATATTGCTTCCAGTTATTTTTACAAATGAATTTGAGACTACTGAAGTTAGTAAAGATCTTAATTTTGATTATGGTGAATATTCAAATATTAAGTTATTACATGCTGGTGAAAATAAGGTTGAAGAGTTACCTTTAGATGAATATTTATATGGAGTAGTAGCAAGTGAGATGCCAGCAAGTTTTGATTTAGAAGCATTAAAAGCGCAAGCTATAGTTGCAAGGACATATACTATTTATCAAATATCAAATAATTCTAAACATGAAAATGCACATATATGTGATAATTCGCTTTGCTGTCAAGCTTGGATATCTAAAGAAAATCGTTTTGCAAGATGGGAAGATGATAAAGAAAATGAGTATTGGGAAAAAGTATTAAGGGCTGTAAATGAAACAAAGGGAAAAATAATTTATTATGATGATAAACCAATAAATGCATTTTTTCATAGTAATAGTGGAGGTAAAACCGAGCTTGCACTTAATGTGTGGGGAGGAGATTATCCATATTTAAAAACAGTAGAAACATCTGGAGAAGATGCGTATACTTCATATAAATCAGAAGTAGTAATATCAAAAGATGAACTTGTTAAAAAGATGCTTGAAAAGTATCCAGAGTTTTATATTAATTTTGAGGATAAAGATACAATAAAAATTGAAGAGTACACAGATTCAAGTAGAGTTAAGAAAATAAAAATAGGAAATAAAGTTTTAAGTGGAGGAGAAGCAAGAACTTTATTTGGTTTAAAATCAAGTAATTTTATAATTGAAATTTTAGAAAATGAAATTAAATTTTCTGTAACTGGATACGGTCATGGTGTTGGATTTAGTCAATGTGGAAGCGATCAACTAGCTAAACAGGGAATGAAGTGTGAAGAGATTATTAAACACTATTATAAAGATGTAAGTATAAATGAATAATTTTGTAAAAAGTGCAAATACTTATAGTAATTATAAAAATTGGAGGTTATATGGGAAAACATTTAAAAGATGAACAAGATTCAAAAAGTATAGTATATATTTTCGTAGGAGCACTTTTTCTTTCTATAATTATTTTTGTTACTATATATAATGTTTATAGTGCAGCATTAAATGAAGATACTACAAAAGATTTATATAGTACTAAGATGCAAAATGCTATTGTTTCTAATGATGAATTAAAAGAAGTTAGTTATTCTAAAGATAAAACGGTAAAAAATAATGCTAATGTATCTAAGAAAGAGAATGTAACTAAAGTTGCAATAAGTAAGATGCCAGTTGAGTCAAAAGTGGAAAATAAAGTAGAAAACAAAGTTCCCAAAAAAGATGAAAACATAGTAAGCGAGTCACCTCAAAATGTTGTAGAGGTAAATGAAGTAAAAGAAGAACTAAAGTTTATTGCGCCTGTAGTAGGTGAAATTTCAAAAGATTTTGCTAAAGATACATTAATATATTCTGAGACATTAAATGAATGGACAACTCATTTAGGAATTGATATTAAGGCAGATAAAACTACTATTGTAACTGCGTCAGAAAAAGGAGTTGTAGAAAGTATTAAAAATGATCCAAGATATGGTTTAACAGTTGTTATAAAACATTCTGGTGGATTTAAGACAATTTATTCTAGTTTACTTACTGCAGAGTTTGTTAGTGAGGGAGAAGAAGTAGAAAAAGGAGAGACTATAGGTACTGTTGGAGAAAGTGCAAGTTTTGAGATTCTAGATGGTGCGCATCTTCACTTTGAAATGTATCGTGATGGAGAAGTTGTAAATCCTACAATATATCTAAAGTAAAGCACTAAAATAGTGCTTTTTCTTTTACTTAATTCCATAAATATATATTGAAAAAATTAAAGTAATATGATAAAGTATATATGTGATTTTACATAAAGAGGAGAGAAAAGAAGCAATGGATAAAAAGAAATTATTTCAAAAAATTTTAGCAGGAGTATTATTAGGAATGATGATTATTCCTACATTTGGAACAGTAATATTTTATATATTAGCTGTTTAATAATTGAGGTGATTTAATGTTAGGTACAACTTTTGAAAAGTTAAATCAAGAATTTATAACTGAATTAATTCAAAAATTTACAGGTAGTGAAGCTGGATTATTTACATATTTAACAATGTTTTTAGATTTAGTAATTGTGCTTTTCATTCTTATGAAAACATTGAAGATGTTAAAAACTACAAGAGCATGGCAATTATTTAAAGGATTTTTAATTCTTATTATAATTACATTAATTAGTGGTGCGCTTAACCTTACTATATTAAATTTCCTTTTAACTTCTATTATGTCTTATGGAGTTATAATGCTTATAATTGTTTTCCAACCAGAGCTTAGAAGAGGATTGGAGCAATTAGGAACTACTAATAAATTAAGTAGATTTTTAGGAATAGATCAAGATTTAAATGCAAAGAAAAAAGAAAATATATATAAAGTAGCTATTGCAGCAGTAGAACTTTCAAAAAGAAAAATAGGAGCTTTGATTGTTCTTGAAAAAGATATTAAGATTCAAGATGTTATAGCAACAGGTATTGTGATGAATTCAGAAATTTCACCACAACTTTTGGTAAATATATTTGAACCAAATACACCACTTCATGATGGAGCTGTTGTAATTAGTGATAATAAAATTGCTGCAGCATCATGTATGTTGCCACTAGCTGATGATAAAGATATTGCTAGAGAACTAGGTACAAGACATAGAGCAGCTATAGGAATTTCTAAAGAAGCTGACGCAATTGTAGTAGTTGTTTCAGAAGAAACAGGAAGAATATCAATAGCTAAAGACGGTACATTAATAGCTGATGTTAGAGAAGATGTATTAAAGAAAATCTTAATTAAGAATTTAATTAATGATCCAATTAATCCAACTAGACTAAGAAAAGCTGAAGATGTAATTAAAGAAAAAGAAGAAAATAAATAAAGAAAATGGACATCTAAAAGATGTCCATTTTTGTTATATATATTTGTTTATTGCTTCTGCAAATGCTCCTTCAGTAACAGTTGATTTTGTGACATATTTAGCAACTTTTTTTAGTTCATCATATGCTTCACTAACCGCAACTCCGATTCCAGATTCTTTAACCATTTCTAAATCATTAACATTATCTCCAATAGCCATCATTTCATTTTTTTGAATATTTAAATGTTTTCCTAAGAAATTTAATGCTTCATTTTTATTAATGTGAGTAGGAGAGATGTTAACGTATTCGTAATTTTTATTTATAATTCTGTCTTTATATTTCCCGCGTTTATTAATGAATGTATTAACGATATTATCATTAATTGTTAATAATCTTTGGAAATCTTCTAAAGAATTATTTTCTGTTGTTATTACAGCAGAGAATACGTCTAAATTATTATTCTCTATATGATTTAAAATATCTTTAACAATATTAAATTTTAGACCTTCAGTAGAATTTTCATTTTTTAATAAGAAATTTCTTAAGTCCATGTATTTAAGTTCTTCAGTAATAATTTCATTATCAGTATATAAATGTATATGGTAGTTATATCTTTTGGCAAGAGTAGCAACAAATAATAGATCTTCTTTTTTAAGAACATTTCTAAGAAGTTCTTTTCCAGTTTTTAAATCTATTATTTGTGTGCCATTACCAAAAACACCATAGTTAGCATTAAACTGTTCACAAACTTTTTTTGAAACAGAATATGATTTACCAGTGCAAATAGCAAAGGGAATATTCATTTTATGGATTTTAGATACTGCTTCAAAATTCTTTTGTGATATAAAATTATTTCTATCAATTATCGTTCCATCTAAATCGCTTGCGATTAATTTTATGTCCATGTTTAACTGTTTTCCAATTCTCACCTTATTCTATTATTGAGCAACGAAATGTACTGTGTTGTCAGGATAGAAGGATGTATTTTTTGCCTTTAGTGATAAGATACAGAATTTTTGATATGTGTATTCTTCATTTACTTTAAATTCAACAACAACGTCATAAACTGTATCTATATAATCTAATGTTCTTGTCATTTTAAATGTAGCTGTATATTTATCGTTTGATTTATCAGATACCTTTAAATCAGAACATTTATATTCTTCTTTAAATAATGTTTGAACATCATTACCATATAGGTAAGATTTTGTACGTTCAGCATATCCAATGAAGTTTGCGTATGAATCAAGGTATTTTGATGTAAATTTTCTTCCTGTTAATTCTGTTAAGAATTTATGCATATTTTCAACTGTTTGAGTATATTTTGTTCCAACGCTTAGTCCAGTATCATTTGCATGAGAGTTAAAGTACTCTTTTGCAATTGTTAAAAGAATTGTGTTTGATTCAAGATTTTTTTCGTCGTCAGTAATTCTGTTAATACCTAATGCATATGATTCTAAAGTCTCTGCTAATTCTTCTAGATTTACTTCATTTGAATAATCTTTTTCAACTGTTGGTTTTTTAGTAACAGTAGCTTGTGCAACATTGTTTGCTACTGTGTTTTCAACTTCGTTTGTTACAGTGTTAGATACTTCGTTAGCAACTTCATTAGCAACTTCGTTTGTTACTTCATTAGTAACCTCATTTGCTGAAGTATTTGTTTCATTCGCAACTTCGTTAGTTGTATCAACTCTAATAACTTCATCAATATCAGCTGACTCATTTGAAGTTTTATCAATTATAATATGAGTAGGTGATGATTGTTCAGGTTGTTTTTTATTTCCAAAAATATTAGCTTCTGGATTTATTGTTAAGTATACGTTATATGCTACTGAAATTAGAAGTAACACAATTAAAATAAAGATAATTCTTTTTTGTTTATGAGTATATCTATCAGCTTTTATTTTTGTTTTTTCTAAATATGATTCAAAACTGTCTAAAACTGGTTGACTTACAATTTTATCTTCTTGAAATATTCCTTTTATGAAGGCATCTTGTTCTGCATGTAATTTATCAAATCCATCCATTATAAATCAACCTCCTTATTCTTAATCATTTCATAAATTTTTATTCTTATAGGTTTTAATTTGTTATTAACTGAAAATTCAGAAATTTTTAATACTTTAGAAATTTCTTCAGGAGTTAAATTAGCATAGTAATATAAGAATGCGATAGGTCTAAATCCTTCTTCAATACTTGTAATGTATTCTTCAACTACAGATGATCTTCTATAAGCTTGATATTCGGCATTATCAACCATAGATTCTGTTGATGTGATTTTATCACCAATGTTAACAGAGAATTCTTTGTTTCTTATTTTTCTGTCAACATCTTTTGAATATTTTTGTTTTAATTCAGCTCCGTATATAATAATTGTTCTTAATGTAGCGCATAAAAATTCTTTTTCTGTTTTAAAGTTAACTATTTCACGAAATGCTTTTGTGAATGAATGCTCTAAAACAGTATATACGTCTTTGTCACTGAAAAAATACAATCTAGCTGCTTTATAAAAGATATGATTATACTTTTCAATAAGGCTATTAAAAGCTTGTTTGTTTGATTTTTTAACTTCTTGTAATAGTTCCATAAGCGTAATCCTTTCTATAGAAATTTATATTTATTTTAGTTATATAAAGTTTATCATATACAAAAATTTTTAACAATAATTTATGCGTAAAATTTCTTAAAAAATATCTATCCACAAGGGATTTTAAAGTTTGTGGTGTATAATTATAATAGAAGGGTATATGGAGGTGGTTTCTATGCAAGAGAAAGAATATACATTAGGAAACATCATTTCAGTATTCGTTATAATTAATTTATTTGCATTAATTGTGGCGGGAATTGGTTACCTGGGATCTTTATAACATAATTTAGAATTATATAGTAAAGAGAATTGACGTTGTAAAATTTATTTTACCGCGCTGGTTCTCTTTTTGAGTTTTTTAGAACCTTGAAAAATGGCATGAAAAATGATATAATTGATAAGTCAAAGATATTGATTGGAGATAAAAATGAGAAATATTAAATTAATAATTGAATATGATGGAAAGTCATTTAATGGTTGGCAAAAACAACCTACAAAATTAAATATTCAAGGTGAAATAGAAAAAGCCATAGGAGAAATTACTGGTGAAGAAATAGATTTAATAGCTTCAGGAAGAACAGATGCGGGAGTTCATAGTTTAGGTCAAACAGCAAATTTTAAAACTGAATCTAACATTCCTATTGAGAAATTTCCAATTGCAATTAATTCAAAATTAAAAAAGAGTATAGTAATTAAATCAGCTGAAGAAGTTGATGAAAGATTTCATAGTAGATATTCTGTAAAATCAAAAAGATATAGATATACAATTAATAATTCACAATATGGTAGTGCAATTTATAGAGATATGGAATATCATTTCCCAATAAAATTAGATGTAGAAAAAATGAAAGATGCAGCAAAATATTTTGAAGGGGAACATGATTTTAAAGGTTTTAAAGCGAGTGGAACAAGTAGCAAAAGTAGTGTAAGAAAAATATTTAAAGTAGAAGTAATAGAAGATGGAGATAGAATATATATTGAACTTACAGGAAATGGATTTTTATATAACATGGTAAGAATTATTTCTGGAACATTATTAGATGTTGGACAGTCTAAAATTAAACCAGAAGATATTCCTGATATAATACTTTCTAAAGATAGAATGAGAGCAGGAAAAACACTTCCAGCACACGGACTTTGTTTAATGGAAGTTACATATTAAGAAACAATTGAAAGATTAGTAGAATATTATATATAAACTGTAAAAGGAGGTTTATATGAATATTTTATTAATCTTTTTTGCTATTCCGGTAGCTGTAATAATAATGTCAATTATTTTAGAAAAGTATATGAGATGTCCACTTGCAGTTTCTGGACTATTTTTTTCAATATTTTTAATAATAGCTTTTTTGCTTGGGGCATTTCCTGAATATTTTGTTATGACTTTCGTTTATACGATAATTTCATTTGTTGTAAGTTATATATATGAACGTGTAACTCTATCATCCGTAAATGAAAATAATTATTCATGTAGGTGCAGAAGATGTGGATAAATAATTTCTTGAAATGAAATAAGTTGCATGATATAATAACCAAACAAGAAAAAATGAGGTGGTAATTATTAAAGTAGCAGTTATAGCAGATATTCATGGAAATCCAGTTGCATTAAATGAAATAATAAAAGATGCAGAAAAAAATAAGGTTAACGAATACGTGTTTTTAGGAGATTTGGTTAATGATTTTCCTTTTGGAAATGAAACTTTAGAGATAGTAAAGAATACTAGTGATAAAGTTTTAAGAGGAAACAAGGAACAGTATCTAATCGAATATGATGAAGAACAATATGACTGGGATAACATACAATTTAGAAATACAAAATTTATGTATAATGAATTATCAAGAGAAAATTTAGAGTATATAAAAAAATTACCAATTAGTATGTATTTAGAATTTGAAGATGTGAAAATATTATTTGCACATGGTTCACCAGATTCTGTAGAGGTACAAATTCATCCAGAAGATATAGATTTATTAGATAAATACACTAAAGATTTAGATGCAGATGCACTTATATTTGGACATACTCATGATAAACTATGGAAAGATATTATAAATAATAAATTAGTTGTTAATGCAGGTTGTGCAGGAGTTTCACCATATTACATTGGTGGAGCTGAATATGTAATTTTAGATATAAATGGTAAGAATATTGATGTAGAACTTAAAGTCGTAAATTATGATATTGATATTTTAAAAGCTAAAATAATTGATTGCGGTATTTTAAAAGAAGATGATGTATTTATGAATCTTACATTTTGTGGAATAAATGGATTTGGAAAAGAAAGATATCAATTTTTCAGAGAAGCAAAACAAATGATGCTTGAAAGAAATGGAAAATGGTATCGAGATAATGCTAAAGGTATATTTAAATACTTTAAGTTATTTGATGATGATATATGGCTTAAAGTTTCTGAAAAATATAGAAAATATTTTACACTTAGTAAATAAAAGGATGGAGTTATGAGACTAGATAAATTTTTAAAAGTAAGCAGAGTGATTAAAAGAAGAACAGTTGCTAATGATGCTGCAGATAGTGGAAGAATAGCAGTAAATGGTAAAATTGTAAAACCTAGTTATGAAGTAAAAGTAGGAGATGTTGTTGAAATAAAATTTGGTGATAAAGTATCAAGATTTGAAATATTAAAAATTCCAACAACACAAGGAAAAGGTTTAGAAGAAATTATAAAAATAATTTAAATTTAAAAGCAAGATACTTATTTTAGTATTTTGCTTTTTTTCGTTGTAATGGTGCTAAAAATGTGATATATTTTGAGTACAATTTTGTTAAGAAAAGGAGTTAAGTTTATGCCAGATTTTGTTCATTTACATGTCCATAGTGAATTTAGTTTGTTAGATGGAATGTGTAGAATTAAAGATTTACCAAAGAGAGCAAAAGAACTTGGAATGAAAGCTATTGCACTTACAGATCATGGTGTTATGTATGGTGCAGTTAATTTCTATAAAGAGTGTGTAAAAGAAGGTATTAAACCTATTATTGGTTGTGAAGTTTATGTAGCGCCAAGAAGTAGAATTGATAAAGATGCCGGTATTGATGATAATTATGCACATCTTATTTTGCTTGCAAAAGACAAAACTGGTTATCAAAATTTAATTAAACTTGTCTCTTTAAGTTTTACTGAAGGTTATTATTATAAACCAAGAATAGATTTAGAAATATTAGAAAAGTATCATGAAGGATTAATTTGTTTAAGTGCTTGTTTAGCTGGTTCTATAAATCAAGCAATATTAAAAGATGATTTAGAAGAAGCTGAAAAAATTGCTATGTGGCATAAAAATGTTTTTGGAGAAGATTATAATTTAGAAATTCAAAATAATGGTTTGCCAGAGCAAGTTTTAGTTAATCAAAAATTAATTCAACTTTCACGTAAATTAGATATTCCACTTGTAGCAACTAATGATGCTCATTATTTAAAACAAGAGGATAGCTATAATCATGAAATTTTACTTTGTATTCAAACGGCAAAGAAAATGACTGATAGTGATAGAATGAAATTTGCAACAGATGAGTTTTATATTAAGTCACCAGAAGATATGGCTGACTATTTTTCGAGCGTTCCAGAAGCAATTGAAAATACAGTTAAGATTGCTGATAAATGTAATTTTGATTTCGAATTTGGTGTTACTAAACTTCCAAATTATGATGTACCACCAGAATTTAAAACACATGAAGATTATTTTAGAAAATTGATTTGGGATGGAATAGAAGAAAGATACGGAAAAGACTATGGTGAAGATGTAAAACAAAGAACTGAGTACGAGCTAGGTATAATTTCAAAAATGGGATACATTGATTATTATCTTATTGTTTGGGATTATATTCATTATGCAAAATCAATAGGTATTCCAGTAGGACCAGGACGTGGTTCTGGTGCAGGTTCAATTGTTGCATATGCTATAGGAATAACTGATATAGATCCACTTAAATATAATTTACTTTTTGAAAGATTTTTAAATCCAGATAGAATTAGTATGCCCGACTTTGACGTTGACTTTTCAGATGAAAGAAGACAAGAAGTTATTGATTATGTTGCAAGAAAATATGGAAGAGACCACGTGTCTCAAATCATTACTTTTGGTACAATGTCTGCTAAGAGTGTTATTAGAGATGTTGGTAGAGTATTAGATGTTCCATATGGTGATGTAGATAAAATTGCAAAAATGATTCCTTTTGAAGTTCATATGACTTTAGATAAAGCATTAGAACAAAATAGAGAATTAAGAGATCAATATGAGAATGATGAAGTAACAAAAAGAATTATAGATATAGCAAGAGGGTTAGAAGGTATGCCAAGAAATGCTTCTACTCATGCTTGTGGTGTTGTTATAACGAAAGATCCTGTAGACACATATGTACCACTTTGTACAAATGATGGTAACGTTGTGGCTCAATACACAATGGTTCTTTTAGAAGAACTAGGACTTTTAAAAATGGACTTTTTAGGATTAAGAACGTTAAGTGTTATCTCAAACTGTCTAGAACTTGTTAAGAAAAACAGGGGAATAGATGTAGTTTTTGATGAAAAAATGGATGATCCTGAAGTATATAAGTTATGGCAAGAAGGAAAAACATTTGGAATATTCCAGTTTGAAAGTGCTGGTATTACAAACTTTATGAAGGAGTTAAAACCAGACTGTTTTGAAGATATTGTTGCTGGTGTTTCTTTGTATCGTCCAGGACCAATGGATCAAATTCCAAGATATATAAAAGGAAAATTAAATCCAGGTCATAATGAATATACTCATCAAAGTCTAGAACCAATACTAAATGTTACATATGGTTGTATGGTTTATCAAGAACAAGTTATGCAAATCGTTAGAGATTTAGCAGGATATTCACTTGGTAGAGCTGACCTTGTTAGAAGAGCAATGGGTAAAAAGAAGCTAGATGTAATGGCAAAAGAAAGAGAAATTTTTATTAATGGACAAGTTAATGAAGATGGAAGTATAGATGTTCCAGGTTGTGTTAGAAATGGTATTGATGCACAATCTGCAGACAAAATATTTGATGAAATGTCTGAATTTGCTAAATATGCATTTAACAAGTCACATGCTGCGGCATATGCGGTTGTTTCGTATAGAACTGCTTTTTTAAAAGCATACTATAAAGAAGAATTAATGGCTGCTACATTAAATAGTTTCTTAGGTAATTTAGATAAAATTCCTGTATATATTCAAGACTGTAAAGATATGGGAATTGAAATATTAAATCCAAATATTAATGAAAGTGAAACTAAATTTACTGTTGTTGATAATAAAATTAGATTTGGTTTAGGTTCAGTAAAAAATGTTGGCGTTGCTGTAATTGATTCTATTGTAGCAGAAAGAGAAAAGAATGGACCTTATGAAAGTTTTACTTCATTCTGCGAAAGAATTAAAGATGAAGCTGTTAATAAAAAGTGTATAGAAAGTTTAATAAAAGCAGGAGCATTTGATGATTTTGGAAAAACAAGAGCTACACTTTTAGCATCATTTGAAGGTATAGTAGAAAGTATTAATAACGAAAATAAAAACAAAATTGAAAATCAAGTTTCAATGTTTGATTTGATGGATGATGAATCAGAAAATATTGAAGCACAAAAATATACATTTATTGAAAAAGAAGAAATGGATCAAAGAGAACTTTTAAGTTTAGAAAAAGAAATGCTTGGAGTTTATATCTCTGGACATCCACTTGATAAGTATAGATCAGCTATTGAAAAACATTCAAATATATCAACTCTTGAAATGATTAAGATTGATGAAGAAGTTCAAGAATTTGGTGAATCTAAAGAATATAGAGATGGACAAAATGTTAAATTTGTAGGTATTATTTCTAAAGTTAATAAGAAATTTACTAGAAAAAATACTACAATGGCATTTGTTAATATAGAAGATTTTTACGGAACTGCAGAGATTGTTGTTTTTGATAGCGTATATTCAAAATCAGGAAATATTATAGTAGAAGATAATATTGTTTTGGTTGATGGTAGATTAAGTATGAGGGAAGATGAACCTGTTAAAATAGTAGCTTCAGGAATAAAAGAATTTACTGAAGATATGTTAAACAGTAGTAGTACTTCACAAAAAATTAATCAAGTTAAATCTTTAAAAATTGATATAACAAACTTAACAGAAGAACAAAAATCAAGACTAAGAGGAGCAATTAAATTCTTTTCAGGAGAAAAATGCAATATAAAATTAGATGTTGTAGATGGTGGAGTTATAAAACCATGTGGAGCACTTTACTTAACTGAAAAGGTTAAAAATGTTTTTGAAGAAATTGTTGGAAAAGAAAACATGAGACTAGATTAATATTGAAAAACTGATAAAATAAGGATATAATGTGATTGATTACTAAAGATGAATACTATTGATAAAAAGAGGGGAATAAAATGAAAAAGCAAGATGGCTTATCAATAATAGCACTTATATTTTTAATTGTCATTATTGGCGCTATAGTTATATTTGCAGGTAAATATGCTTGGAATAAAATTGATGAAGTTAAAGAAGCGGATACTTTGTATAACAAAGAAGAAGTTGTAAGCGGAATTAATTTTATAGTAAAAGAAAAATACTTTTTTGAATATAAATATGCTTCAGAAAATAACATTAATTTTGAAGAATTATATAATACTGAGAATTTAATAAAATCATTAATTAAAGAAGGATATATTGAACAATTAAAAGATGTTAATGATAACTTAGTAGAGAATCAATATTATATAAATCCA
>JAZSBZ010000010.1:0-28033 GCA_045602645.1 Candidatus Scatovivens sp.
TTTTATGAAGAATATAATTAAATTAACATATATAAAAGGAGTTTATACTATGTATAATGTAAAAGAATTTAAAAGTCATATTACAAGACTTAAAATTAGAAAAATCCTATATATGCTTATCTTTAGTATTTTAGGATCTGCTTTAGGTGTTGTAATAAGTGATTATATTGTAGACATATTACTATTTAATCCAATACTAAGAGTTATAATTATTTCTGTTTCAACACTTCTATTCTTTTGGTTTTCTCTTCTTATTACAGCAAATACAGAAAAAGATGTTCAAGATGGATATTGGAAAATTGCTGTTCTAAAAAAATTAGAAGACATATCAGAAAAATTAGATGATGTTGAAAAAATCAAAACACTCGATCCTGTTATTGAAGGCGAATCTATTTCTGAAATAGATGAAACAATCGAAGAAGAAAATACTGTTGAAACCATTGAAGAAAACAATTATGTAGAAACAATTACAGCTCCAGAAAATATTCCAGAAATTTTAGAACAACCTATAGATCAAACATCTATTGTTCAAGAGAATGATTTTATAGAAGATGTATCGTATACTGAAACAGTTAAAACTATAGATGAAAATGTAAAAGAAAAAGAATTAGATCAAGATGAAATCGACTTACAAGAAACACTAAAAATGATTGAAAATGAAAATTTAGAATTAGCTAAAGCTTCTTTAGAGGTTGATATACAAACAGAAATTACTCCTGAAATTGCAGAAGTTATCGAAGAAGAAACATCAAAAAAATCTTTTAAGAATAAAAAATCAAAAAAGAAAAAATAATATTAAAAAAGCAGCGATTTAATTAAAAATCACTGCTTTTAAATTTTAGTAACCTGGTTTTTCTAATAATCTAAACATATTCTTTTTGTATTCTTCAACACCTGGTTGATTAAATGGATTTACTTCTAAAATATTTCCTGATATAGCACAAGCTTTTTCAAAGAAGTAAATTAACTCACCTATGTTTTCTTCATCTAATTTATCAATTTCAATTAAGAAGTTTGGAACATTTCCTGTAACGTGAGCAAGGATTGTTCCTTCCATTGCTTTTGAATTAACATATCCTACAGTTTTTCCTGCTAAATAGTTTAATCCATCTAAGTTTTGATCATCTGGTTGTATTGTAAGCTCTGAAGAGTTTGTTCCTACTTTTAATACAGTTTCCATTAGATCTCTTCTACCATCTTGAATATATTGTCCCATTGAATGTAGGTCTGTTGTTAAATCAACACCAGCTGGGAAAATTCCTTTTAAGTCTTTTCCTTCACTTTCACCATATAATTGTTTCCACCATTCTGTCATATAATGTAATTTTGGTTCATAGTTAGCTAATATTTCAATTGTTTTTCCAGAGTTATATAAAAGATTTCTTGCAACTGCATATTTATAACATTCATTATATTGTAAATCTGGATCTGAATATTTATCTTGAGCTACTTTTGCTCCATGCATTAATTTATCAATATCAATTCCTGCTGCTGCAATTGGTAATAAACCAACAGCTGTTAATACAGAGAATCTTTCACCGATATTATCTGGAATTACAAATGTTTCATATTTTTCTTCATTTGCTAAAGTTTTTAATGCTCCTCTTTGTTTATCTGTTGTTACATATATTCTTTTTCTAGCCTCTACAACTCCATATTTTGTTTCTAATACTTCTCTAAATACTCTAAAAGCTATAGCTGGTTCTGTTGTTGTTCCTGATTTAGAAATAACGTTAATTGAAATATCTTTATCAGCAACGAATTCTAATAAATCATTCATATATACTGGGCTTAAGTTATTACCTGCATATACAATTTGAGGTGTTTTTCTTTTTCCTTCTGGCATACTATTATAGAAGCTATGTGTTAAAGCATCTATTACTGCTCTTGCTCCTAAATAAGAACCACCAATTCCTATTACTACTAAAACATCTGAATCTTTTTGAATTTTTTTAGCAGCTTTTTTAATTCTAGCGAATTCTTCTTTATCATAATTTGTAGGAAGTTCAATCCATCCTAAGAATTCTTTTTCATCATTTGCTTTTTCATGTAATTCTTTATGAATTGTTGCAACCTTATCACAATATGTGTTAATTACTTTTTCTTCAATACTTGAGTTTTCAAAATTAAATTTTACCACTTTAAACCTCCTAAAAATCTAACATAGATTTTATTATTAAATTTTACATGTTTGATTATATCATAAGGAAAATAAATTTCATATGTTTTTTATGTGAAATTTTAAGCACACTTTTATGACTTTTAGGCAAGCATTTTTTACAAAAAAGTCATTATATTTAATTGATTTTATTCATGTTTTAAGATAATATAGATATAGAAAATTTTGTGCAAGGAGTATTTATTTTATGGCATTTGATGGATTTATTACAAAAAGTATAATAGCAGAACTTAATAATACAATTTTAGGAGCCAAAGTTAATAAAGTTTATGAACCAACTAAAAACGAGATTGTTTTAAGTTTATACAATAATGGTGAAAATTATCTTTTAGAACTATGTGCAAACCCAGAATTCTGCAGAATAAATTTAACAAATCATTCTAAACCTAATCCACAAAATGCATATAATTTCTGTATGCTTCTTAGAAAATATCTTATTGGTGGAAGAATTACAAAAATATCAAACTATGATTTAGAAAGAACTGTTGAAATAGAATTTGAATGTTATAACGATCTTAATGATTTAGTTAAAAGAAAATTATTTATAGAAATTATGAGTAGACAAAGTAATGTTATTCTTACTAATGAAAACAATATTATTATTGATACATTAAAACACTCTGATTCAAAAACAAGAGATTTACTTCCTGCTCATGAATATGTTCATGCACCTATTACAAAACAAAGTTTTATTAATCTAAATAGTTTCGAAGAATTCAAAAAAATATTTGATGAAGAAACTAATGGATTAGCAGGTGCCTCACTTTCTAAATTCTATACAAATACTTTTATTGGTTTTAGCAAACCTTTTATAAAAGAAAATTTAGAAATATTAAATGTTTCAGATAGTGAATATTCTATTGACGACTTAAATAAATTATATACTCACATTAAAGAACTTATCAGTTACATGGGTACAAATAAGGTTACATGCAAAAATATTGGCACTAAAGACTATACTTTAGTACTTAATAAAATGACAGATGATTCTGAAAGTATTAATACATTTATAGATAAATTTTATTATTTAAAAGAACAAGATTCATTATTTGTAAATTCACGTAATAATCTTTTAAAAATTGTTTCTTCTTCTTTGAAAAAAACATATAAAAAATTAGAAAATATCAATGATAAATTAAAAGAATGTGACAACATGGATAAATACAGATTATATGGTGAATTATTAACTGCAAACTTATATAGATTTGATTCTAATGCAAATTTATCAGAAGTAACTGTAGATAATTATTATGAAAATAACACCCCTACTTTAATTCCACTTGATATAAGTTTATCTGTACAAAAAAACATTGAAAAATATTTCAAAAAATATAATAAATTAAAAAATGCTCTTACAATTGTTTCTGAACAAAAGAAAGAAGCTGAAAAAGAATTAGATTATATTGAAAGTATTGTATTTAATTTAAGTAATGCAAGAACAATCAATGACATCAATGGAGTTTATGAAGAAATTGCTGAAAACGTATCTACTAAAAAGGCAATTGCTAAACAGGAAAAAAACAAAAATATTAAAAAGAAAACACCAAGTGAAGTTGTTGAATTTGAAACACAAATTATTGATGGTTATACTGTATATATTGGAAAAAACAATATGCAAAATGATTACATCAGTTTAAGACTTGCTTCTCCAAATGATATATGGTTCCATACTCAAAAAATTCATGGTAGTCATGTTCTTCTAAGAAATTCAGAAAATTTAGAAATAGATGATATACCAGAAAATGTATTATTTAACTGTGCAAAGCTTGCAAAAGAAAACAGTAAAGCTTCAACAAGCTTAAATGTATCAGTCGATTACTGTTATGCAAAATTTGTAAAAAAAGCTTCTGGCTCAAGACCTGGAATGGTAATATATAATAATTTTAAAACAATCATTGTAAAATAAAAATCTGCACTAGATATTTTTCTAGTGCAGTTATTTTTTTATTTTGAGATTATTTCAAATGTATCTTTTGCTATCATTAATTCTTCATTTGTTGGAATTACATATAATTTAACTTTTGAATCATCTGTCGAAATACATGCTTCTTTACCACGAGTATTATTCTTTTCTGGATCTATTTTAACCCCAAATGGTTCTAGATATTTACAAATTCTAACTCTTGCATCTATTCCATTTTCTCCTACGCCACCAGCAAATGTTATTACATCCAATCCTCCTAGTGAAATTATATATTCACCAATGTATTGAGCAATTTTATAAGCTTGGCTTTCAAGTGTAAGTATTGATCTTTGATCTCCCATGTTGTATCCATCTTCAACATCTTTAAAGTCTGATGATACTCCAGATACTCCCCATGCTCCTGATTGTTTATTTAAAATGTTTTCAATATCTTCAGGGCCTAAATTATCTCTTTTCATTATATAAGGTATAATTGCTGGATCTATATCTCCACATCTTGTTGCCATTGGAATACCAGCAAGTGGTGTCAGTCCCATTGATGTATCTATTGATTTACCGCTATCAATTGCACAAATAGAAGCTCCTTGTCCTAAATGACAGTTAATAACTTTTAAATTATCATTTTTTAATATATCTTGAATTCTTTGTGATACATATCTGTGACTTGTACCATGGAATCCATATTTTCTAATTTTATAACTTGTATAATATCTATAAGGAATTTGATACACATATGCTTTTGCTGGCATTGTTTGATGGAATGCAGTATCAAATACAGCTACCATTGGTACTCCTGGAAGTACATTTTGAGCCGCTCTTATTCCCGCAACACCTGCTGGGTTATGAAGTGGTGCAAGATCTATACATTTTTCTATTTCTTCAATAACTTTATCATCTATTAATACTGACTCACTAAACATCTCTCCACCATGAACAATTCTATGCCCTACAGCTCCGATTTCATCTAGTGATTTAATCAAATTATATTCTGGTTTTAAAAGCATTTCTAGCACAAAAGAAATAGCTTCATCATAATCCCTTGCTATATGCAATAACTCCTCTTTATTTCCATTTACATTTAATTTAAGAGTAGTTTTCATTCCTCCAATTCTTTCAAAATTACCTTTTGCCATTACATCATTGTTTTCCATATTAATAAGTTGGAATTTTAATGATGAACTTCCGCAATTTAAAACTAATATCTTCATATTTCATCTCCTTCAAGATTTAATCTTATATTTCCATTTCCAATTCTAACATTATTTATTCTCATAGGCAATAAAATTTTTATTACATTTTCTCTCAAAAAAAGACCTTAAAACAAATGTCTTAAGGCCCTAATTTTTATTTAGTTAATTCATATGCATCTCTTGCAATAATTAATTCTTCATTTGTTGGTACAATATATACCATAACTTTTGAATCATCTTTAGAGATTTTAACTTCTTCACCTCTAACATGATTTTTTTCTTTATCTAAATTAACTCCGAAGCATTCTAAGTAGTTACAAATTCTTTCTCTTTCTTCAAAACCATTTTCACCAATACCACCAGCAAAAGTAATTACATCTACACCACCAAGTGTAACTATAAATTTAGCTATGTATTGTGCAATTATATATGCTCTACTTTCAAGAGCTAAAATTGATCTTTCATCACCTTGAGCAGCCATTCTTTCAATATCTCTAAAGTCTGTTGAAACTCCTGATACTCCCCATGCTCCTGATTCTTTATTAAGTACTTGAAGCATTTGATCAGGATTTAAATGATATAATTTCATAACTGTTGGAATAATAGATGGGTCAACGTCACCACATCTTGTTCCCATTGGAACACCTGCAAGCGGTGTTAATCCCATTGTTGTATCAAGTGCTTTTCCTGAATCAATAGCACAAAGTGAAGCACCTTGTCCTAAATGACAGTTTATTACTTTTAAATTAGATTTTCCTGTTATTTCAGCAATTCTTCCTGCTACATATCTATGTGAAATTCCATGGAATCCATATTTTCTTATTTTATAATCCTCATAATATTTATATGGTAATTGATAAATATAAGCTTTTTCTGGCATTGTTTGATGGAATGCTGTATCAAATACTGCTACCATTGGTGTATTTGGTAATAATTTTTTACAAGCTTTAATACCAGCTAGTCCAGCTGGGTTATGAAGTGGTGCCAAAGTAATATTATCTTTTATAGCATTAATTACTTCATCATCAATAACAACTGAGTTTTTAAATTTTTCTCCACCGTGAACAATTCTATGTCCAACAGCTCCTATCTCATCTAATGATTCAATTACTTTATATTCTTCACTAGTTAATAATCTAAGAATTTTAGAAATAGCTTCCTCAAAATTTCTTGCAGGATATTCCATTTCTGTTTTATTTCCTCTTACATTAAAACGAAGTGAAGATCTTGATCCACCTATTCTATCATAGTGACCTTTCATAATTCTTTCATTTTTTGCCATATCAATTAATTGACATTTTAGTGATGAACTTCCGCAGTTTAAAACTAATACTTTCATTAGTTGTACCTCCTTAATATTTTCTCATTTTTTGGCAACTAAAATTGCTTAGCTACTATAAATAGCGCTTATAGAAATTATATTATATTTAGTCCTGCTAAAATTATAATTAAACTCCTAGTTTGGAATAAATCCAAAATATAAATAATTCTATGTAAATCAGTTTTAATGAATTAACTTACATAGAATTAATATAAACATACTATATAAATTAAAACGTATCAAATTTTGCCTATTTTGTGAATTCTAAGTGAAAATAAACAAGAACGTGGTACATTATTATGACTGTACCACGCTGTTTTAATCTATTCAATTATAAAGCTTCTACTATAGCTTTTGTATCTCTTGCAATAACCATTTCTTCATCTGTTGGGATGATAAATACTTCTTGTTTTGAACTAGCTGTAGAAATTTTAACTTCTTCAGATTTAACATTGTTTTTATCTAAATCAATATCAAGTCCCATCCAAGCTAATTGTTCACAAATGCTTTTTCTAATGTTGATTTGATTTTCTCCAATTCCACCTGTAAATACAACTGCATCTAATCCTCTTAAAGAAACAGCATATTTAGCAACGAATTGAGCAATTATTTTTGTAAACATATTAATTGCAACTTTTGCTTTTGGTTTATCTTCTTCATATGATGCAAGTTCAATTTGTCTAAAGTCAGGATCTAATCCTGTTACACCATATAATCCTGATTTTTTATTTAATAATGCATTTGCTTGTTTTGGTGTTAAATTATCTCTTTCCATAATTTCAGTAACTACAGATGGATCTAAATCCCCAGAACGAGTTACCATTGCGATTCCTCCAAGTGGAGAAAGTCCCATTGAAGTATCTATTGATTTTCCTCCATCAATAGCACAAATTGAAGCACCTTGTCCTAAGTGACATGTTACTATTTTTAAATCTTCAATTGGTTTACCCATTAATTTAGCACATCTTCTTGAAACATATTGATGACTTGTTCCGTGGAAACCATATCTTCTAATTCTATATTTCTCATAATATTCATATGGAATTGCATATAAATAATTTTCAGCTGGCATTGTTTGATGAAAAGCTGTATCAAATGTTGCTACCATTGGAATACCAGGCATAGCACTTTGACAAGCTTTAATTCCTAATATAGCTGCTGGGTTATGAAGTGGTGCTAAAGCTGAGCATGAATCTATTTTCGCTACAACGTCTTCATCAATTAATACTGATTTATCAAATAATTCTCCACCATGAACTATTCTATGTCCTGCTGCTGTTATTTCAGATAAATCTTTAATAACACCATAGTCAGCGTGAACTAATTCTCCTAAAATAATTTTTAAAGCTTCTTCATGATTCATAACTGGAGTTTTTGTAACATATTTTTCACCATTAACTTTATGTGTTAAAAATGATTCTTGTTCTCCAATTCTTTCAAAATTTCCTTTTGCCATTACTTTTTCATTTTCCATATCAATTATTTGATATTTTAATGATGAGCTTCCGCAATTAACTACTAATACTTTCATTTATTTCCTCCTAATATATTAATGTATTCGTATTACTTTTTAATATTTTATACTTTCATTCTTTTTTTCCGTGTTATTTACCTCAATTACATTTGAGCTTGAACTGCTGTTATTGCTACAACTCCAGCTACATCTTCAGCTGAACATCCTCTTGATAAATCATTAACTGGTCTTGCAATACCTTGACATAAAGGTCCATAAGCTTCTGCTTTTGCAAGTCTTTGTGTTAATTTATATCCAATATTACCAGCATTTAAATCTGGGAATATTAATGTATTTGCTCTTCCTGCAATTTCACTATTTGGAGCTTTTGATTTTCCAACTGATGGAACTATTGCAGCATCTAGTTGCATCTCTCCATCAACTTTTAATTCTGGATAATTTGCTTTAACAATGTTTGTAGCATCAATAACTTTTTGTGTTAATTCTGATTTTGCACTTCCCATTGTTGAATAAGAAAGCATTGCTACTCTTGATTCTTTTCCTACTAATTGTTCAAAGCTTTTGCTTGATGATGCAGCAATTTCTGCTAATTGTTCTGCATTTGGATTTTCATTTAAACCACAATCTCCAAATACAAATACTCCATCTTCACCATATTCACAATCTGGTACAACCATTAAAAAGAAGGCTGATACTAGTTTTGTTCCTGGTGCTGTTTTTAAAATTTGAAGTGCTGGTCTTAATGTGTCTGATGTAGAATGAATTGCACCTGAAACTAATCCGTCAGCGTCATTCATTTTAACCATCATCATACCAAAATAAACTTCATCTTTAACTAACTCTGTTGCTTGTTCTAGTGTCATGCCTTTTTCTTTTCTTAATTCATATAAACTTTCTGCATAAAATTTAGCTTTATCTGAATTTAATGGATTAACAATAATTGCTTTTGTTATATCTATATTATTTTCTCCAGCCATTGCTTTAATAGAATCTTCATTTCCCACTAAAACAACTTCAGCATAAGCTTCACTTAAAGCTATTTCTGCAGCTCTAAGGATTCTTACATCTGATGCTTCTGGTAAAACTATTCTTTTAATATCTTTTTTTGCTCTTTCTTTGATTGAACTAATAAAATCCATATCTTTTTCTCCTCTCCTTTTGTGTAATACTCACGTAGTTATTATATAAAAATCTTTGCTTAAAGTCAATCAATTACGTCTTTTTTAGAAAAAAGAAGAGCAGTTTTTGCCCTTCTTTCTTACCTATTTTTTATTAAATTCTTTACAATATTTTTTTATTGGACATTCATCACATTTTGGTTTTCTTGCATCACAAATTTTTCTACCATGCCATACAAGCAAATGATTAACATCATAATATAATTCTTTTGGAATTTGTTTTAATAAATCTTGCTCAATCTTCTCAGGTTCAGTTTGATTGGAAAAACCTACTCTATTTGAAATCCTTTTTGCATGAGTATCAACTGCAATTCCTTGTGGATTGTGAAATGCTTCAAGCATTACAACATTCGCAGATTTTCTTCCTACTCCTGGAAGACTCTGTAAGTCTTTCATATTATTTGGTACTTCGGAATTATATTTTTCGATTAAAATATTACTTGTTTTAATGATATTTTTAGCTTTAGTTTTATAAAAACCACATGGATGAATAATTTTTTCTAGTTCTTCTTGGCTAACTTTAGCCATTTTTTCAGGCGTATTATATTTTGCAAATAGACTTGGAGTTGTTTTATTAACTCTTTCATCTGTGCATTGCGCAGCAAGCATAACAGACACCATCATTTCAAATGGAGTTGTAAAATCCAAACTACATGTTGCATCTGGATAAAATTCTTTTAAAATTTCAATTATCTCTACTGCTTCTTTTTTTGTTTTCATCTATACACCTTTATTTTACTTCACCTTCAATTACTGGTGCTGTCTCTTCTTTTATATTATTTTTATTTGTTTTAAATATTGTTCCAAGTTTATAGAAACCATAAGAATTAATAACAATATTAAATATTGTTCCAAAAACATTAAGCATTCCTACAAATTCAAATGCAATTGCTAAAATTGTACCAACAACTACTAATTTTAAAACACCTTTTTCTTTAAAAGCTTTTTGAGCAAGTGTAACTGCAGCAACTGGTCCTGCAAGCATTAATGCACATAAATAAAGTACTAATATTAATAATGCAACTGGAATACCAACTATAGTCATACATAATATTAACATTAAGAAGATTATTCCAACTATCATTCCAAATCCTTTTAAAATATTAGTAAATATATTTTCATTCTCTTCTCTTCTATTATTAAATATTAATGCAGCAATAATTACTAATATAAATGCTGAAGCTATTTTTGTAATCATAATTGTACGATCAATAAAGTCTAAAATTGTTTCTCCAAATGTATTAATATCTTCCTCAATTGTTGTTGGTGATATTTTATTTTCAACTTTCATTGCTTTATTTTGTATTTCATCAGATGCACTTAAAGTTCCTGCATAAGCAACTTTTCCTCCAACATTTGAAAATAATCCACCTCCAATTGTAGTTAAATCACATGCTGAAAATAAATCTCTAACAACATTACCTTTAATTGTTAAATTTGATCCTGCTACTTTAACATCTCTTGCTATATATGCATTCTCATCAATAACAATGTTAGAACCTGCTGCATACATGTCATTACATTCACCATTTACTGTAATATTATCTCCAAAAGCAAATAATGATCCAGAAATGTTTGCTGAAGATTCTACATTATTACCAAACACAAAAACATTTCCTAAAACTACAACTTTATCTTGTAACTTTACATTTTCACCCATTACATAAACGTTACCATTGACAGATTCTTCTAAAACAAAATTATCTGTCATTATCATTTTATCACCTTGATAATATCCAGTATCTGTTTCTGTAAACGGATTTGTAGGTATAGTACCTGTTTTATCAACATTAGTACTTCCATCTACTAATACTTCACCACGATTAATTTTAACTTCTGGCTCTGTATCTTTAACTGGTTCTAGCTCTTTAATTGCTTCAGTTAACGTTAAAGCGTGTGCTACAGTAGTTAAACTTAAAACAACTACTAATAAGCACATTAAAATTTTGATTGTTTTTTTCATCGTTTGTTCTCCTTTTTTATTTTAAACTTTGTACAGCTTCTTTTAAATTATCTGCTGATACTAAATAATTTCCAGCTACTAATATATTTGCTCCTGCTTCTTTTGCAAGTTCTGCAGTTTCAGCGTTTATTCCACCATCAACTTCTATATCAATATCAATTCCATTATCATCAATATATTTCTTTAATTCCCTTACTTTATCTAATGTTTCAGGAATTAATTTTTGTCCGCCTTTACCAGGTACTACTGTCATTACTAAAACCATATGAATTTGATTTAAATAAGGTTTAATTTCATCTATTGATGTATCTGGACTAATTGAAATTCCAACTTTTGTTCC
The DNA here is from genome assembly GCA_045602645.1 of Candidatus Scatovivens sp. Lineage (GTDB taxonomy): Bacteria > Bacillota > Clostridia > TANB77 > CAG-508 > Scatovivens. The sequence goes on from JAZSBZ010000010.1 coordinate 11,570, forward strand.
ATTTTCTTTAATTTGTTCAATTATATTTTTTGTTCTTTCTTCTGTTTTTGTTGCCTCAATATGAAATGTTAATATTTCTGGTTCTAACATTAAATATTCATCCATAAACTCTTCAACATTTTCTACCATTAAATGGACATCTAATCCTAAATTTGAGATATGAGATATAGTTAAAGCATAATCTTTCATAACTGCTGTTGTATCTCTTTCAACAAATTTACCGTCCATAACATCTATATGAAAATAATTTATTTTAGCAACTTCTAAATCATAAAACATCTGAGTTGCATTATCTTTTTCTACTGTTAATATTGATGCTGATACTTCTGCCATATTAACCTCCTTATATCTAATAAAGAGGCATGATTTACACGCCTCTTCACATTTAATTATTAATCTACATTTACAACTTGATTTCCTTTATTAAAGTCAACTCTTTGAGTAAATTCTGTTACTCCATTTACTTTAACTTTTAAATCACTAACACCAGATGCTGTCCATGATTTTGTAATATCAGTTTTTGTTAATGGATATGATTCACTTAAAATTATATCATCACCAACTTCAATAACTACTGTTGCTTTTTCTACTTCAACAGGTGCTGGAGTTGTTGTATTTGTATCTGTACTAGTATCTTCTGATACTGTAGGCTCTGTATATTTCATTAAAGATTTTAAATTAACATTAATTGTTACAGTTGATTTTACTGGTTGTTTATTTACAACTATATTTACAGTTTCACCTTCTTTTATTATTTTTCCATTAGGAACACTTTGTGAAATTACAACTCCATCTGATTTTGATAAATGTTCTTCATAAGTTACATTTACAAGTAAGTTTAATTTCTTAAGTGTATCAACTGCAGCTGCTTCTGTTTCATTTATTACACTAGGAACTTCAACGTCAGCATATTGACTACCAGAACTTACTGTTAATTTAATAACTGTAGCTGCTGTAATTTCTTCACCTTCTTCTGGTTCTACTGAAATAACTATACCAGCTTGAACTTCTTCATCAGGAACTTCTATAGGTTTATCTACTGTTAATCCTAATGCTTCTAATTCAGCTGTAACATCTTCAACTTTTTTACCAACCATTTTCTTTGGTAATGTTACAATTTTTTGGCCTTTACTAACTTTTAATGTAATTTTTTGAGTAAGATTATATTTGTAGTTTTCTTTACATTCTGGAGATTGTGAAATAATATATCCAGCTTCTACTTCATCATTATATTCTTCCTCAATAGTAATATTTTTAAATCCTATTTCATTTAATTTTTGAACAGCTTCATCTTTTGTAAGTCTTGGTTCATTATTAAGTCCTGATACATTTATTATTTCAAGTTGATCAGGTCTTTTAGTAAGAACACCTATAGTTGCATACATAGCACCTACAAAAAGAAGTATTGCCGCTAAAACTATTATTAAATATTTAGCCCATTTATTTTTGTTAAAGAATTCTTTTACTTTATTTGTTTCTTTAGCTTTTCTTGAAGAATCTTCACCAACTTTTGGAGCTTTTCTATCATTACTTTTCTCCATTTCAATCTCATAGATTGTTGGAATTTTTTGTGTTGGAGAATCATCTGATCTAGTAGCAAGTACAACAAAATCTTCATTAGGTCTCTTTAATGCTATACTTAAATCTTTAATCATTTCTGTAGCATTTTGATATCTTAAATTTGGATCTTTTTGCATTGCTTTTAATATAATTCTGTTTATACTAATTGGAATATTTTCATTATATCTCATTGGGTCTGTTGGTTCTTCTTGTACTTGTTTTAATGCAACTGATACTGGTGTATCTGCATCAAATGGTACTCTTGCTGTTAACATTTCATACATTACTATACCAAGAGAATATAAATCTGATTTAGCATCTGTAAATCCACCTCTTGCATGTTCTGGTGAGAAATAATGTACAGAACCAATTGTTGTTCCAAATGCTGTTATTGTTGAATTAGAAACAGCTTTTGCTATACCAAAGTCTGTAACTTTTGCCATTCCATCTTCTGTAATTATTATGTTGTGTGGTTTTATATCTCTATGTATAATACTATTTTTATGAGCAACTTCTAATGCTGAAGCAATTTGAATTGCTATATTTACTGACCATTTCCAAGAAAGTATTCCATCTTCTGTTATAATTTCTTTTAATGTCTTTCCTTGAATTAATTCCATTACGATGTAGTAAAGATTATCTTCACAACATACGTCATATATTTGAACTATGTTTGGATGTGCTAGCGCAGCTGCAGACTGAGCTTCTGTGTTAAACTTTCTAATAAATTCACTATCTGTTGTAAATTCATCTTTTAGAACTTTAACTGCTACATATCTATTTAGTACATGGCATTTTGCTTTATATACAGTTGCCATACCACCATTTCCGATTTTTTCTAGCACCTCATATCTATTATTTAACATTTTTCCTATAAGATTCATAACTATCTCCCCTTAGATTCTTCACTAATTTCGATATTATCTACTATTACAACTGTTATATTGTCATATCCACCTAAGTCATTTGCATTTTTAATTAATGCTTCAACTGGTTTATCAGGATTTTGTAATAACAAATTATAAATTTCATTGTCTCTTAACATATTTGTTAAGCCATCTGAACACATTAGTAAAATATCATCTTTTAAAAAACCTTTACATATCAAATCTGGTTCAACAAGTGAGTTACATCCTAAAGCTTTCATTAACATATTTTTCTTAGGATGATTATAGGCTTCTTCCTTTGTTATTGTTCCTTCTTTTACTAATTTCTCCACATAACTATGATCGCTTGTTAGTTTTCTCATAAAGTTTTTTCTGATTCTATAAACTCTACTATCACCAACATGACCTATAAATACTTTGTTATTGTATACTAAACAAGCATCAAGTGTAGTTCCCATGTCTTGAAGTTCTACGCTTTTATTTGCTTCTTCATATACAATCATGTTAGCATATTCTATAGCTTCTTTTAATAACAATAATATGCTTTCTCTATCTTTTTTTGACTTTTTAAAATTATTAAATATGAAATTTTTTACACTTTTAACAGCTAATGAACTTGCGATTTCTCCACCTTTATATCCGCCCATTCCGTCTGCTAAAATATATAACTTAATTTCATCTTTCTTTAAATCTGATACATAAAAACTGTCTTGATTCATCTCACGTGCTTTACCTATATCAGATTTTGCTAGTATTCTCACTCTGCCTCACCTCTTCCTAGTTTAAGTTTTGTTTTCTTAATTGACCACATGCAGCTGAAATATCTAAGCCTAATTCTCTTCTTATTGTAGCTACAATTCCATGATCATTTAAGTAGTCTCTAAATCTTATGATGTTTTCGTTAGTACTTTTTGTGTACTTACCATCTTCGATTTTATTTATTGGAATTAAATTTACATGTGCTATCATTCCTCTTAATAACTTAACAAGTTTGTCAGCATCATCTAAATTATCATTATTATCTTTTGCTAAAGCATACTCAAAAGAAATTCTCTTGTTTGTTTTTTCAATATAATATTTACAAGCTTTTATTAATTCTTCTATTGGATACGCATTATTAATTGGCATCATTTCACTTCTTGTTTTATTGTTACTGCTATGAAGTGATATTGATAATGTACATTGCATTTGTTTATCTGCAAGTTCATATATTTTAGGTACTATTCCACTTGTTGATATACTAATGTGTCTTGCTCCTATTGCTAGTCCTTTTGGATGATTTAAAACTTTAATTGCATCCATTACATTATCATAATTATCAAGTGGTTCTCCTATACCCATAAATACAATATTAGAGATTCTAATTCCTACATCTCTTTCTATTGCAAGTAATTGTTCAACAATTTCACCAGCTTCAAGGTTTCTTGAAAATGGTATTCCTGTTGATGCACAGAATTTACATCCCATTTTGCATCCTATTTGACTTGATACACAAATAGTATAACCATGATGGTATTGCATTAATACACTTTCTATTAAGTTTCCATCATCATCTTGAACATCAAATAAATATTTTTTTGTACCATCAACAGATTCTAATTTTTTAACAATTTTGAATAAACCCATTGAATAATTTTCATCTAGTTTTTTTCTTAATTCTAAAGAAAGATTTGTCATTTCATCGAAACTTGTAACTTTATCTTGATAAAGCCATTTAAAAATTTGTTCAGCTCTAAATGGTTTTTCACCTAAATTTTTAAGTTCTTCTTTTAAATTATCTAAATCATAATTCTTAATATTTTTCTTCAAAATTGCCCCCAATTCTATATCGTTGTTATATCATATATAAGTATTTTTTACAATATATTTAATAAAGATTTAACACAATCGTAATGCTATATTTAAAGAATTAGAAGCCTTTGGAAATATTCCTCCGGCTCCTTAGATTTTTGAAAAGCATAGCTTGTCAGAAAGTCTTTATTAGGTCACGTATATTATTTAACGTTTCATACATAAGTCTCGGTTCTGTGACAAAATCATCAAATGTAAGTTCATAGAAATTGTTATCATCACCAAAAGTAATCCTTGTATTGCAGAAATCATCTTCTGCATATGTTTTAGGAAAACTTGAGGTAAGTTCAATTTCATATTCACTCACAAAATAATCTACTTCACCCGTTCGATCTTTTGTACTAAACGTATATGTGTGGTAATAGTATCTGATATTGTACTTTCCCTCACTATACGAACCTATAATGACATCATCAGTAATTCGGCCAGCAAAATTATAGTTGTCTATATCAACAACCACCCGGCCTTTATTACACATTTCTCCTGCTTTTCGGAACGTGATGTTAACAACTGCAACATTCTTTAACTCTACCATAGGATATTGTCCCATCTTCCTGCGCCCCCTTTGCTGTGAAATACCTATCTATATTAACATAATTTTGTCGCTTTTTCAAGGTTTTTGGCTTAAAAACAGGCTTTTTGAGCATTTTTTACATAAAAAAAAGACGTTTTAAAACGCCTTTTTAAATAATTATTTCTTTAAAATCTTTCTAGCAGGAATTTCTATTAAAAGTTCTATTTTCCTGCACACATTTAATATGTGAAATATAGCTATTTGTAATAAATTAATTTTATTATATGTTTTATGATAATACATCTTACTAATAAACAATTGTCTCATTTTCTTATAGTAATTAAATGTCTTACCAATTGTTTGACTTTCATAATGAATAAACTTTTCTGCATTTAAACTTGCTGATTTATAACCTTTTTCTGCAAGTTGTTTAGCTAAAATGTCTTCTTCATAGAACAAAAATACATTTTCATCTAAAAGTTCTATTTCTCTTAATACTTTATCTTTAATAACAAAGAATGCTCCAGAAATAGCTTCTACCTCTAAAAGTTCATTTTGATAATCTTTTTCAGAATATTCACCATTTCTTAATACTTTATAAAATAACACTTCTAAAACTCTTGTAGAGTGAACTACATCAAGCCAGAATGTTCTCATTTTCCAACTACTTCTTCTTATTGGTTTATCATCTTTATTAAACATTCTTGGTGCTACTACAGCAAGTTTTTCATCAGATTCTAACTTACTAATACAATTCTTAATTGCATCTTCTGTAACACTAATGTCTGGGTTTGAAATAATTATATAATCATATTTTTCACCTTTAGAATCTAAATGTTTTATACCAACATTATTTCCATAGTCATATCCACCATTTTTATCTGATTGAATAACATCTACTTTATCGCTTGCTAATCCTTTTAAAGTTTCGAAAGCACCAATAGTAGTAGACAAATTATCTACTACTACGATTCTATTTATTACATTATAATTTGAAATAGTATTTACATATTTAACTGTATCATCTACATCATTGTAATTAACTACTATAATTGCTACTTTCACTATTTTCTCCTATTCAGCACTATGAATTTTCTTTAAAATTACACCTGCTTCGTTTTGGAATACAAGTTCATAGTCTTCTGTTGTTTCAAATTTATCTCCTGTATATAATACGAAAAATTCTTTCTTATCATCTTCTAAGAAATCTTCAACTGATGTTTCTACTACTGCTGTATGAAGTTCATTAATTGATTCTCCACCAGATACACCTCTTGCAATAACATATGTCCAAGATTTACAGTTTGAGTTCATTCCACCAACTAACATATTTTTAAGTGTTACGCCTTCAACATCACAAAGTGCTTCTGCAAGTTTAACTCTATTTGGATCTACAATACATGATGCATTAATATTTGTAATTCCAAATACGTTTGTATCATAATAAATTCCTGCTAAGCTATGGCTTTCTGGTTGATCAAAGAATGTTGGTCTTTTTAACCATAATTTATGTTCGAATTTTCCAACAGCAAGAATAATTATTGTTACCCAAATAACTAATGCTGTTGTGAATATTATTGAAAGTTCTTTTGATTCTTCTTTTCCTGTAAATATTTCTACTGTAATTTCTACCATTAATATCCATAAAATAAAGTTCATTTTATAATAATAGTATGGTGATACGATTCCAAATACAACACCTGTAAACATTAATAATGTTTGACCACCTATTAATAAAAGTGCCATTGTTTGGAAGTTCAACTTCTTTTCTTTAATTGTTCTATAAATAAATAATACTACAAATGGAATATAGAATAAGAAATCTTGATATGGTGATTTATAAATACCACCTTCAAATCCTATAGCATCTGTTAATTTATTTTGATCACTATCTGTAAATGTAGGAATTACTAAATAGAAAATTGATACTATTGTTACTACTAAAAGTAATCCTGTTACTAAAAGAGTTGATTTTTTGAATATTTTTAAATATGATTTTTCTTCTTTTTTATCAAAGTCTTTTACAAATACATATAAGCATATAAATGCAAATATTGCTGGTACAAATAAACAATATGAGAATATTATACCAACTCCCATAAGTACTATTAATGGAAGTAATACCCAAAAACTAACTTCTTTTTCTGCATAATGTTTAGCAAAATAGAATAATGTTGTTATAAATACTATTGCTAAACTTAAATAACAAAATCCATGAAGTAAACTTGTATATGGATATGCATAAGCATATAACATTAAGAATATCATACTAAATACAAATGATTTTTTTGATGTTATTCTATCTGAAATTAGTATATAGAATGTTAACACCATAAGTGTCATTATTCCAGTTTCAAATAATTTAAATGCTACATGATCTTCAAATGCTGGAATTATGTCTCTTATAATATTAATGAATATACCAGTGTTAATATATGCACCTGTTTGCATTGTTTTAAAGTTATAACCTGTTTGGTTATCAATTTTTGATAAAACTATCATTTCATCTGCAAAATTTACTGATGCACTATAATGCATACATGCATCTACTGATGCATTAGCTACTGATTTTGCTAGTGGAGCATATTGTGAAACTGCCATATGACAAACTACACAAACACAAACTATTACTCCTAAAATATCTTGTTTTCTTATCTCAAATTTTTGAATTCCTTTATCTTTAAAAATTTTGAATCCTAGTCCTGCTGTTACAACTAAGTTAGCAATTGATAAGAATAAGAAATCTGTTTTTATATTCATACATCCAAATATCATACAAACTAATATATTGAATGCTAGATAGCTAACTAGTGCTATTACGCACCAGTTAACTAAATTAATTTTCTCTTCACTTTTTTTAAATAACACAAAAACTGCAAGCATTGCAATTACTGTTAAACAATAGAAAATTGTCATAAGTTTATCCTCATTTCATTTATTTAGTTTTCAACAACTACATTTTCTACATCCTCTGCTACTTCAATTGGTTTAACATCTCTGTTAATAATTTCAGCAACAAATCCGTGTTCATTTGATAGTAACACTTTAATATTTCCATCATTTGTAAATCTTTCGATTTCAGCTTTCATTTCATCAATTCTAGCTTGATCTTTCTTTACTATTTTTACTAAATATTTATGTGATTCTTCTTTAATTAAATCTTCAATTGGGAAAGGATGAACATTTTCAATAAATTTGTTATATGTAATTTCATCACTATCAACATCTAAAAGTGCTGTAGCCCATGTTCTGTTAAATATACCATCTGCAAGAAGTGCTACATTTATAGCATCCATATCTTCGATTTCTTCTCTTGCATATGTTAAAATTTCTAAATTATCAACATTAATATTATGATTTAAATCTAATAATTTTCTATACTCACAGTTTTGATCATAATATAATCCGATAAAGTTTGGAAGCGAGTGTTTTTCAACTTCTCCTATTACATGTCCTGCTTTTATCCAAGTCCATGCTCCAACAAAAATTCCCCAACAAGCTACATAAACTACTCCAGAAACCTTCATTGTAATTGTAAAATTTTTAATAAAAGTTTTAATCTTTTCTGATTTAAATTTATTAGCTATTTTTTCTTTAAATTTCGTAAAATCTATTTCTTTTAATATTTGTGGTAATACCATATAGAATACTAAAATTATAAACATATATATTTTTGTTATATCGCCTATACCAACAAATTTAAACGCTAAGAATGCATATAAAGCTAATAAAATTATCATGTCTAATCTAAAATTCTTTTTATCTACATCTTTATTTACAATATCTATTGTTGCACTAAATATTACAATCCAAACTAAAGAATATATTTTAATCATGTAATATGGTGAAACAAATCCAAATAACATTCCTAAATAAAGTACAGCTAAGAAACCAATAATAAATATTGAGAATACATCCATAAATCTTAATGTTTTATCTTTTATTCTTCTAACGATTTCAACAAAATATAATAATGCAAATGGTATAAACGCTAAGAAGTTTCTATATTTTTCGCCATAAAAACCACCATTTATTTTAAGTGCACTTACTAAATCTGTTTGTCCTTCTATAAAGAATGTTGGTATAAATAAGTATCCTATTCCAACTAATGTTATTACTATTAATATTCCAAAAACTATTAATGTTGTTTTTGAGAAAAATTTCAAATATTTTTTCTCTTCTTTATTTGTAAGTCCTTTTAAGAAACAATAAATACATATTGCAGCAAATAAGGCTGGTACAAACAAACAGTATGAGAATATAATTCCAAATGCTACTATACCAATTAAAGTATAACTAAACCATCTTTTAATTTTCTCATCTGAATATAATGTTTCAACAATTGAAAGAATTAATGCAATTAATGTTATTGCTACACCTAAATATGAGAATCCAAATATCCAAGTATTATATGGATATCCATACATATAAAGTACAAACAATATTATACTAGCAAAGAATCCTCTTTTTGTTTTTATCTTATCCATAATTACTGCATAGAATGCAAGTCCACCTAAGAATAAAACTATTGATTCAAATGCTTGATATAAATATTCATGACTAATTCCTGTTAATTTATTAACAACGTTCATAAATATACCATCATTAATGTATGCTCCTGTTTGCATTACATTAAAGTTGAAGAATGTAACATCTTCTGTATTTATAAATATCATTAGATTTTCTGCATAATGTTTTGCTGCTCTATAATGTATTGCAGAATCTATTGCAGCATGTGTAATGTCTCCACTAAAGATATATAAATCTTTAACAAACATCACTGCAAAAATAATTAATACTAAAATAATTCCTACTACATCAAATTTTGTTACAAAATACTTTTGTATTTCTTTATTTTTAATTGCTTTATATGATAACATTCCTGCAAAAAGAATATTTATCAATGATAAAATCCACATGTGTGATGTTATTTTCAAAAGTCCTAGTATCATTCCGATTACAATATTATAAGCAAGTAATGATACTACAAAAATAATTAACCACTTAATAAAATTAATCTTTTCGTCTGATTTTTTAAATATCATAAAAGCGATACCTAAAACAATCAATGATAGTATGTATAGTACTTCCATTTTTCTCTCCTTTTAGTACTCTATTTATTATTCTCCGCTATTTTTTTCTTCTCTTTATGCATTATTACTCTTGTTGTAATTGTGTACAAAATAAATTGTATTGCAAGTGTTGTTGTACAAGAGAATGTTGCTCCATTTATTCCTAAATCTAAAATTCCTACTAAAGTACTTGAACCAATAAATGCAATTAACATTGATATAACGTAAATTACAAATTGTACAAAAGTATGTCTTATTGTTGTTAATGTTACTAAATTAATGTATGAAATTGCATAGAATATATACGATCCTATAATTACACATAAATTCATTCTATATGCTGTTAAATCTAAACCATAAATTAATCCTAAGAATTCTGGTCCGATTAAGAATGCAAGTAATACTGCAAATCCACCAAATGCTATAACAATTAACTTAATATAAAATGATAATTTGTCTATAGATTTTAATTCTTTTCTTTCATACATATCTTTCATCTTGCCTAAGAATGGCATTACTATGAATTGTGTAAATAATGTCATTACTGTTGCTGGCATCATTATGTATCCATAAATAGCTTGAATATCATCTGTTAAATAAGTATCGATTGCATATTTTGGTGCATTTAAAATATATATTCCAGCAAATGAATTTACGAAAACAAAGAATTCGCTTTTTAATATTTTTACTATATTTGATTTTGTAATCTTACTTGTATGATCAATTAATTTCTTAGTTATCATTAAATAATCATATACAACAAGAACAAATAAGTTAACTAAAATTACTGCAAAGCAAGCCCATCTTATATCTCTTGTAATTAAATCTACAATTAAAAATAGTGCTATTCCAACAAAACCTTTAATTGTTAAAGATTGACCCGATTTATAAAGTATGTCATTTTTTTGCATTACACCATACAAGATATCAGAGAATGCTTCTAATCCTTTAAATATTGCAAGCAGTGCGAATACAGTTGTCTTAAACCCACTATATTGTTGTATACATAGGAATATTGTAGCTCCTATTAACATGATTATACATGTAAGTGCTCTTTGAGCTATATAATCTTTATCTTTTATCTTTCCTTCTATATCTGTAACTTGGCATAATCTTCCTGAATACATCGCTAGTGTATATAGGATTGTTGCTGTAGCATATCCTATTGAAAAAATACCAGCTGTTTGTATATCGTTTACTCTAGTTACTATTATTAAGAAAAATAAAGAGTTAAAAGAGTTTATTCCTGTTCCTAAACTATTCCATATGAAATTCTTTAAAAACGCCTTTTTTTCTGAATCCATTATTATAAAACTCCTAATATAAATATTATCCTTAGCATTAAATCATCAACCAATGTTCTTCTAATTCTCTTTGGATAAAATGCTTTTTTCAAAGCTTTAAAGAAATTATATTTTTCGTTTGAAAATAAATCTAATATTTCTTTTTGTTCATCAGTTAAATCATTATAATAAATATTTTTAAAATTAATCATTTGTTGTTTAATATCTTTCATTCCATCATTTAATAAAAGATTTTTTACTCTCCAAATAAGTAATCTTAAATATCCTTGTCCTTCTGATGTAGCATTTTCTTTTCTTCTTCTATACTTTACTGTTGTTACATTATCATATGCAACATTACCAAGTGCTACGCAAAGGATATATGTCCACCAATCATGGAAGAAACAAGTCTTTGGCATATTTTCAATAATCATATCTCTTGTTTTCTTATTTACTGTCATCGTCATTCCTTGACCTACACAAGCAAATAATGAACTTAGGAATGAATATGTTTTATTCTTTTCTCCATAACCAATAAATTCCATATTTTCATCATAATAATCAGAATTTCCAAAAGCCATATTAGGCTTTTGGTCATCTAATTTATTTAATGAATTTACAGCTAATTCAATTTTATTTTCAATCCAAATATCATCTTGATCAGCATATGCATAGTAATCTGCTTCAGCTAATTTTAAAAGTTCAAAAAAGCTTTTAACAAATCCTAAATTTTGACCTTGATGAAGTTTAATATTTTTATGTTTTTCTTGATATTCTTTTACAATTTCTACAGTCTTGTCTTTTGAGCCATCATCTCTAACTATTAATTCAATGTTTTTATACGATTGATTTAATATAGAATCAAGTTGTTCTCTTATAAACTTTTCGCCATTATATGTCGACATTATAACTGCAACTTTTTTCTCTTTCATTTTTTATTTCCTTCCATTATTGTGTATTAATTACTTTGTAAATGTACATACCATCTTCATTGTATATTTCTTCAACATACTCTTCTAAAGATCTTTCTCCATATAGACTTTTTCTTGAAAGTATATAATCGATATCATTATCATCTAATTCATTAGCATTCATTGTTATTGAGATATTATCTGCATATAACAAATCAACATCTGTTTCTTCATCTTCTGATATCTTAAAGTTAACATGTGCATATCTATTAAATTCTTCTTTATTCTCTCCAGCTTTTTCTTCTCCAAGTATTTGTTCAAACAATTCAAAGTTTGGATAAATATTTGTTGAGTTTAATACTCTAACACCATTAGCTAGAGCATAATTATTAATATGCCAATCTTCTTCATCATCTACAACCCAAATTGCATCTGGATTTTCATCTCTTATTTCTTGAATTTTTTGTGCAACAGGTTTTGTATATAAAACATCAGTTGTTCTAATGATTGGATTTACTGTTGCTCCTGAAATTAAAGCTACAGCAATTAATCCATACATTGTGTAATCTTTGATTTTATCGTCTTTCATATTTAATACTCCAAATATGATTGCTCCAAAAATCTCTGCAGATACTAACATTTTGAATTTATCTAAATATCTAAAAATATCTCTATGTCCTATTGTTGTATAAGCTTGATATGCAATTAATAAAACAAACATTGCAGTTAATGCATATCTAAACTTCTTATTTTCTATTAATTTATCTTCTTTTTTAATTGATGCCATTAAATAAATTAATGCATAAATACTTATTACTCCAAGTGGTATTGTTGCTCTACCAGCAGTTGACATTGACATTTTTGTTAAATTTGCAAGCCACTCTGGGAATCCATATACACACCAGATACTTAAAAATCCACCTACAACAAGTGTTGGTATCCAGAAATGTAAATCTTTTTTATTTCTTAATACATAAACTAAACCTAATATTAATGGTACCGGATAAAGCGATAACATTCCCGCAAATTCACATGGATTTAAGAAATCTTCAAATGGGAAATAAATATCATAGAAGTATGAGTAATTATTTAATGCTCCTCCACCTACTTCTGCTCTATCACCAGGATAATCAGTAGACATCATTGATTTTAATGTATCTCCTGATAATGTATACCATCTAACAAGTAATAATACTAAACATACAAGTGTTATAGCAATTACAGTTATATCATGTTTTGTAAATTTATAATTTCCGTATTTTATGTTCTTAATTAAATCCCAAATAATTAGTGTTAAGAACACATATCCAAATGGTAATTGCCATGCTGGATAAAATACAAACACATATGAAAGTCCTGATACTAAAATTCCAAATGCACATAAGTATTTTTTCCAATTCTTATCTACATTCATAAATTTATCAATTAAAACAAAGGCTATTTGTCCCCAAATCAAAGTGTCCATACAGTACCACCATTGTACTGCTGCTGAGAATGAAATCATAATCATTCCAAGTAGTGACATTTTTTTATTTTGTTTTGTTAAAATCAAGCAAAGTTCATATGCTCCAAGCATCATTGCAACTAATCTTATGTTCCAATAAAAACTCCAACCATAATCATTTCCAAAAAGTAAGAATCCTATTTGGAAAGGTCTTCCTAGCATTAATATATCATTTACTGGTCCATTTGATATTGTAAACATATCAGTTTCAGTACTTCTTAACTTATCATCAAAATAATCGTGTTGGTCTTTTCCTAAACCTTGTGAAAGAATATAAGGTGTTGATGTTGACCATTCATCTGTTCTGATAGTTCTTACTTTTCCAAGTAATGTGTGATATCTTGAATCATCATGATTTGGTTGAATACCTTTAAATTCATGATAGCAAGTCATTGAAGATCCTGAATATCTAAATACTGTAGTAAACAACAAAAAGGCACAAGCAATTTTGTACCTATTTTTGTGAATCCATTCATACATTTCTGAAAGTTTAAATACAAAATGTAATCCGATAAACATAAATGCCATCGCTACAACCATTATTCTATTCTTCGAAATGAATGCTGGATGATATATTCTCATTATTGTATATTCAGCAATAACAGCTGCTGCAAGTGCAGCTATAGCTACTAATATAAATTTTGTTTTTGTAAAGTTATCTTTATTTAAAAAGAATTTAACTTTCTCTACAACTTTGTTAAAAGTTGCTTTTCCTTTTTCGATTATATCTTTCATATATAAATCCTTATTCGTAAATTTTTACCATTTAACTTCTAGTTTTAAAACATCTAGAACAAATCTATTAACCCAAATATAAACAATTGGTAAATTCATTCTATAGAATAAATGAACGCCCCATATTAAAGTTGATTTTAAGCCACCCTTTAAAGCTTTTGTCAATCTATAATGTTTACATTTTCTCCACTCTGGAAATTCTTGATCTAAATATTTAATAATATCTTTTAAAACACTATTTATTTTTACATCTTTATTATATGAAACCATGAATCCCCATGAAATTCCTAAATGTAAAAACGCCATTGCTGAAAGTGTTTCTTTATATTCTTCGTATTTACCTAATCTTTTACAATTTTCTCTTGTTACAATTAAGTATTTCTTTAAGTTCTCAATATCTTGTGCATGCATACTGTGAATTTGAGAACTTGAACGTAAATAGTAATGATATAAAACATCAGGTATAAATGTTAATTTTTTAGCTCCATGCATATAAGCATGAATTAAAAATAATGTATCATTACAACCTCTGAAAGGTAAAAACTCTAAATCTTTAACAATTTCTCTTCTATATAATTTATTCCATAAAGAAGGATTTGCATATACTATAAAATCATCATTCCAATCAACTTCTTTATTCATAATTCCATGTTGTGTCATTTCTGTAGAAACAACTTTACCTGTATCTAAATCTACTCTATCATATCCTGAAAACGAAATATCAGCATCGTTTTCGATAGCTGCATTATAAAGTTTTTCTGCCCAAGTAACTTCTGGAATATCATCACTATCAATGAATCCAACAAATTCACCTGTTGCTTGTTTTAATCCATAAGTTCTTGCTGACCATTCTCCACCATTTTCTTTATGAAATGTTTTAACTTTGTTTGGATATCTTTTTTTATAATCCTCAATAATTTGTGGTGCAGAATCTTTTGATCCATCATTTACACATAATATTTCAATATCTTCTAATGTTTGATTAACTAAAGCATCTAAACATCTAGGAATATATTCTTCTAAATTGTATATTGGAACCACTATTGAAACTTTTACTTGGCTCATCCTATTTTTCCTTTCTTCTGTCTTTTAATTCTCTTTCACAGTCAATTAATCTCATTTCAAATGTTTGTCTAGAATCTCTAATAATATTGTCTAATATCATTCCTGCAAAAAATGCTTGTACAGCACATAAGAAGAATAATACTGATACAACAAGTGTTGGTATTCTTACTAAACCGCTATTTAAATATTCAATAAATATTGGAATAAAGAATGCAAGTCCTATAACACCTAAAACAGCTGCAAATAATGTAAAGAATGCCATTGGTTTATAGTTTTTATAAAATCCTGCGATAGTTTTTAATACTTTTATACCATCTGGAATCGTATTTAATTTTGAAGGACTATCTGCTGGTCTATCTCTATAATCTACAATTACATTTTTAGTTTTCATATTTTTATCTAAACAATGTATTGTCATCTCTGTTTCTAATTCAAATCCTTTTGACATTACTGGGAATGTTTTAACAAATCTATAGCTAAATGCTCTTAATCCTGTCATAACATCTCTAATGTCACTTTTATATATTCTATTAATTAATCCCCTTACAGTTACATTTCCTACATTATGGAATGGTCTTTTATTTTCTTTAAAATAAGTTGAAGATAATCTATCACCAATCACCATATCAACGTTTTCCTCTAAAACCGCTTTTACCATTTCTTTAGCACTTTCAGCAGGATATGTATCATCTCCATCAACCATTACATATACTTCAGCATCAATTTCTCTAAACATAGTTCTGATAACATTACCTTTACCTTGTCTAGTTTCATATCTAACTATTGCTCCTGCTTCTCTAGCAATTTTATCTGTTCCATCTTTTGAATTATTGTCGTATACATAGATTTTAGCGTCTGGTAATTCTCTTTTAAAATCTTCTACAACTTTTTTTACTGTTTTTGCTTCATTATAACAAGGTATTAAAACAGCTACTTTATCCATAATTTTTTGTTCCTTTCAAAACCTATTTTTTTACTCGTATATTATATCATATAATACTACATTTTCAAACAATATTTATCAAAAAATCATATTGTTCAAGCCATTTTTTGATTATTTTTTATCATCAATTTTTTCTTCT
>JAZSBZ010000011.1:0-34094 GCA_045602645.1 Candidatus Scatovivens sp.
GTTCTATTTGCTATTTTTACTACTTCTTGAATATCATTTTTGATATTTTCATCTTTTAATATCACATAATTATTATGATTATTTAAAATATCAACCAAATCTTTATCTACTATTAAATCTTGCTCTTTTAATACCTTACATATATCTCTTGCAATATTTGTATCTTCATCTGCTATTACATCATAAAAGATATTATCTTTTATATTTTCAATATTATCCAAGAAATCTTGTATAAAATGTTCTTCTCTTATAATATCTTCTTTATCTTGTACTTTAACAAGTTCATTAAACATATCAGAAATAGATTTAAGTTTTTCTGATACTTCATCACTTGAACCATTTAATCTATTATCACCTTGATTTGATATTAATTTATGTTTTCCAAGCATATCTTCTAAGTCTATTTTTATTCTTTTTGGGAATAATAAAAGCCCAACAGATGCAATACATACCTCTCTTAACGATGTCATAACTTGTCCATCTAATTTAAGCCAATATGTTAAAGCAACATTTCCTAATATGAATCCAGCAATAACACCTATTTTTCCAAATCTATTTAATAATCCTGCTATTGCCCCTGATGCAGCAAATATTGCAAGTTCAAGCATAGTAATTCCACCAACAAACGCTGTAGCAAGTCCTACTGATAATCCTGTTACTATTCCTACTAAAAATCCATGTTTCCATCCAAGAACCATTATCATAAATATAGTAACTATACTGCATAAGTTAAATGAAAAAATATTGATGCTATTTAACGCCACAGTGGCTATAGAAACGATTATTACTGATGCAATAAGTTCTTCTATGGTAAACGCTTTTTTGTCATTAAAATCCCTTATAGTGCAAAGTCCATTTACAAACACTTTATAAAATGCATAAACAATAACAGCTTCTACTGCTCCCATGAATAAATCATACATTGTGAATCCTTTTATAAAGCATTCAATCAATGTAACAATAATCATAGCAGAAAAAAGCTTACCGCCTGATTTTATACTCTCATTTCTATCTTCAACTGCAACTTTTGTTTTTACGAATAAAACTAAAATGAAATAAATAATAGATGTTCCTATAAAATCACCTACAGCTGCAAAACCATTACCTATTCCTGTACCAATAATTGCTGTTAAATATACACCAATTAACGGTACCGTTTCACCAACACATGCTGCAAGCATAGCAAGTCCAAAAGGAACAATCTCTTCTTTAACTGATAATGTAGACATTAAAAAAGTTAAGATATATATAATTATATTTTGATATCTAAAGATTTTCTTTAATCTATAGACAGTATTATTTTCTTTAAAATTTTCTTGTTGAGCATCCACGTCTGTTATATTTTGAAACATCCTTAACCACCTCTCACCCTTAATATACTACTATTAAAACACTAATTTTTTGATTTTTTTGTCAAATTTAATAACAGCCTACTAAAAGTTTATTACAAATTGTGATAATTTTTTATCATTCTATTACATTTATGGTAAAAATACAAGGGTTAAGGAAAAAAATTGACAAAAAAGATGGAGCATTTTATGCCCCATCTTTTTAATTTTATTAAGTTAAAATTAAACTATTTTAATACAGTTTTTTTGATAATTACAACACCTACAGCAACAATTACTAACGCTACTAATGAGATTAATAGAATTTGCATTGTTAATGTTACTTCTGCTTTAATACCTGTTGGTGGAGCAAATGTAACAAGCTCTGTAGCACTTGAATCTCTTTCTGGAAGTGATGCGATGAACTCACCTTTTGTTGGGTTAGCATTACCTGTTACGGCCATCATATCTCTTCTACCTACTGTATTTTCAATCTTAACAACTTCAGAAATGTTATCAAATTGTAGTTTGTCAGCATCATCTTGTGCTGAAACAGTTCTTGTAATTGTTAATTCAATAGATCCTTTATAATCATCTGGATTTTCAACATCAGCACCCATTAGTGTTTCATTTAACTTAACTGGAACTAATTCTTTAGAGAATCCTGAGTTTGTTGTACTTGCTGCTGATTCTTCTAATGGATATTCTCCAAGATCAATACTTAATACTAAGTTATTTCTTGATTCAGTTACATAGTTAACGTTTGTTTTATCTAATAATTCATATTGAGGAATTACATCTCTTGAAACTAATCTTTCAGAATCGTATCCGTTTCCGTCTAATTCGTTTAAGCTTGTATTTCTCCAACTATGATCTTTAGAATTATTCTTTTCTTGTGTAAATACTGCGTCGTTATCGATATAATCAACAACTTGACGAACTCTTGTTGTAACGATTTGATCTGTTGTTGAGTTACCTGTATAGTATGCTTTACCTAAGTATTTACCAAATTCAACACCTTCATTTAATGATGCTGCTTCATGTAAATCTTTTTCAACTTCAGCTGCTAATTTTTGGATTTCAGCTTTAATTGATGTTCCATTAGCTTTAGCTGTTGTTTCGATATTAGCAAGTGTAGCACTTGTTCTATCTTCATCACCAACGTTATATGCTGTCATTTCGTAGTTAATTTCAATTGTTGTACCTTGTAAAATTTCATCATCTACGTTGATATATCTAAAGTTTTGTACTTCTTGGAATTCAGGATTATCTACTTTATCCTCAACTTTATCTAAAGATTGTAATTGATCAATTGCAACAGATGCAGGATTTAATGATTTTTCAACCACTAAATAACAATCTCCAACTTTAGCAAGTACACCTTTATTTGTATCTACTGTTTTAACGAATTTAGGTGTAATATCATATAATGCATTGAATATTACTCTATTATCGTTTGTTGTTAATTTAACTTGTTTAATTTGTTTATCTAATACAACTGCTGTTTCTGGTCTTTCAACGATAGCACAGTCAATATTAGAAATTCTTCTTTCTGTAGCTTCTTCAGATACTTTTACTGATGTTGTACTAATTACTGGTGATACAACAGTTACTTCTTGAACTGAAGCTCCACCTTTAGCAACATCTATTTTTGCAGTTTCAGCATACATACCAAATTGATCATATAATTCTGTATGATCTGCTGTTTTTGAGTTAGCTGTTGCAAGAAGTGCTGTTAATTCATGCATCATTGTTTCTGTTTCAGCGATTAATTCTAATCTTCTTGATTCACTATCTCTAGCATCTGATAATCTGTTTGTTGCATCAGCATCTAAATCATGCCATAAGTTAGTTACTAAGTTGTCTCCAGCTACTCCACCTTGATAAATTGTTGATTTATAATCATGTCCG
The DNA here is from genome assembly GCA_045602645.1 of Candidatus Scatovivens sp. Classification (GTDB taxonomy): domain Bacteria; phylum Bacillota; class Clostridia; order TANB77; family CAG-508; genus Scatovivens. The sequence continues at coordinate 3,240 of JAZSBZ010000011.1, forward strand.
TTATAAACTGCTGCTGTCATTCCTTCAACATCTTCATCGTAGTTAGCTGTTAATATGTTCTCATTTCCTGAGAATACTGTTCCATCTGCTTTAACAGCAACTGGATCTCCAGTAATTCCTAATGTATCCTCTAAATCTGATTTATCGTTACCATATAAGAATCTTACTGCATAGTTTCCATCTGGAACATTGTTAAATTTATAATCACCAACATTTAAGTCTTCTTCTTCGTTTCTAACTCTTTGTGTCTCAACTGTACTATCAAAACCTGTTAAGTATTCTACTGTGTTTCCACCTAAAGCACTTAATGGTTTATTTGTTGGCCAAATGAAGTCATAATCTACATATTTTCCTTCATTTGTTTTTACTGTGATTTTTTCAACAATTTGTGTTGTTAATCCAGCAATTAATGCTTCATCATCATCATATGCTCCTACAGTTCCTTCATGTTCATTATCTTCCCATGCACGTCCTGTAACTGCATTTGATGTAGTTACTACTGTTAGATCAAGTACTGGAGCTGAATCTGTATCATCTTCATACCACATTTTTTCATTGTAGCTTTCGATATTTACGTTTCCAGGTGCAGAATCTCTATCGATTTTACCTGCATTTTTTCCATTATTATCTAATGTTTGGTAACTAGCAATTTCAACTACATTTGATTTATTTCCAAGTTCAATTGCATCATGAACTGATCCAACTGTTTGTTTTTCTAAAGCAAATGTTACTAAAACTTCTGCTGTTTCGCCTGCTCCAAGTGTTAATCCATTTAAGTCAGCAGACATTTTATTATAAGTGATTCCATCAGAACCCTTAATTCCTTGTTCTACTACATTCCATGTAATTGTTTGACCATTTAATGTAGAAGGATTTGCTACAACTCTCTTTTCACCGATTTCTGAATTTGAAACCGCTTGACCGTTAATTGTTTTAACGTATCTTTCAATAGTTGTGCTTATTGGACTACCAAATGAGCTATCAAAGTAATCATTTACTCTATTAACTCTTAATTGATAATCTGTTGATTCATTATATAATTTAATTTTATATGTTAAATATACATCTAACTCTGTATCTTGTGGTAATAAGTCTAATGATTTATAGAATGTTTCTAAAGCATCATATGCTTCAATATTTGAACCTTCTGCACTAGCTTGATACATTTCTGCTCTATAGAAGTAATCTGTTGAAGAAAGAGCTAAGTCGTATTCAATATTTTGTGTATCTCCAGCAATTTGTCTTTCTAATAGATCTTGACCATAGTCATCTAATTTATTGAATCTTTCATCTGTTAAATGATTGTTTACAATAACGTTAGCTGTTACTAAGTCTTTAGAAATACCAAAATCTGCTTCTGGTCTAGGAACAAGTCCTAAGTTAATATTTAACATGTAATTATATGTTGCAGAATATTTATAGTATTGAACTAATCCAAGTTCGCTAATATAAGTATCTACACTATCTAAGTGGATTTTCTTATCAAATGGATATGTTAATCCACCAACTGATGTTCTTGCTTTTGCTTTGAATAGATTTAATACTGTTCCATCTTCGTTTGTTGTTTGTAATTCTGAAGTTAATCTTGCAGAACCGTTAAATCCTGTTCTTGTATCTAATCCATCAGCTGCATTAGTTGCTGAATACATTACAGAATGTTCACCTTCAGAACCATATACTTTTCCCACTGTATTTCCATTTCCGTCAATTGCTGATCCTTCTGCGATTTCTTGTATTCTGCTATTTACTACTTCTCTATCGTAGTCTAATGCTTTTGAATCTTTTTCCCATTTATCTCTTTCAGATGTTGATGCATTTCTATATGCATTAGCATCTCCATTAGATGTTGCTAGGAATTTTGTTGGTTCATATGTTTGTCCATCATATACGAATTCAATATCATATGTACCATTTTCTAATACTTTCATATTAGGTGCTTCCCAATGTCCAATAGCATCTGTATATAATGGTTGGCTAATTAAAGCTCCATTATCAAACACTTCAGCTAATGATCCATCTGGTTTATAAATAAATACTTCAATTCCTTTAACAGCTCTTTCGAATTCATCTTTTAATCCGTTAGCTACAGAATCTGTTGTATTTTTACCGTCTACATCTCTAGGAGCATCCTCCCAAACATATCCAGCAAGTTTCATTGTTAAATCAATAATTGTTAACACATCTAATTGGTTTGTTACAACTATTTCTAGTTCATCACCAACAGGTGCTCCATTATTTGATATACTAATATTTTTCCATCCAAGTGGAATATTGCTTTCTGTTACTGTTACTGTTGGAGCAGCGTCTCCCCACCATTTAATTGTAGGTGATGTGTATGTTTCTCCACCTTGTAATGAGAAGCTAACTTCTCTTGATGAATCTACAACACGTTCTCCATCCATTTCAAATGTACCGCTAATTGTAGCTGTAATTTCAAATGTAGGCATATCTAATCCATCTAGTAATTTTTCATCAGCAATAATTTGTTTTGTAACTTTAAAGCTACCTTCATGTTCTTCATATTCGTTATATGCTACAACATTTACAGTTGCATTTTCAGCAAGTGTTCCTGTTGCATTATCAATTCTTACAAGTCTTGATCCTGCAGGTAAGTCAATTTCTTCTACTGTATAACTTGGAGCTTTTTCAACTTTATCCCATACATAGTAATCTGATTTGTAAACTTGATTTGCTTTTATTTTGATTATAAATGGATCATATCCTTCTACTGTAACTCTAAATGTAAATTCATCATCTGTTTGAATACTTCCATCTATATGTTTTGTAATTTGTAAGTAACCACCTGTTGTTTCTGGTTCGTTAATAAATGTAGCAATTGTTGCTTCTGTACCTTCTTGAATTGTACCACTACCATTTATTACTGAGATGTTTTTAGCAACATCTGAAGTAACCTCTTCTACAGCATATGTAGGAGCTGATTCTCCATACCATGTAATTGTTCCACTATTCCATTCACTTCCACCTGCTACACTAGCATCGAAAGTAACTGATTCATTAGAATAAGTAACTCCATTATATTCGAAAGATCCTGTTAAAGTTACTTTAAAGTTAAAGTTAACTCCTTTTAAACTTTCTTTTGTTACTTTTTTATCAATTTTTAATGAACCTGTATGTTCAACTACTTTGTTAATATATTCATTATCTGTAGTTATAATATGATCTGCAACTGTACTTTCTTGTAATTGTCCAGTTACTGTTTCACTTGTTCCACCATTTGCTGAAACGAATTCTGTTCCTTTTGGAACGTCAATCTCTGTTATAGTATATGTTGGAGCAGCTTCTGTTGATTTCCAGCTGAATTTATCTGAAACATATTCCCAAACATATTTATTATCTACTAATTTAGCATTTAATGAAACAATATATGGATCATATCCTGCTACTTCAATTTTAAATTTGAATACTAATGAATTTACATAGTCAGCTGATACTTTATCAGCATTTTCTAATGTTTTGATTATTCTTAAGTATCCAGCTTTTGCTAAATCTCTGTTCCATGCAGATACTTTTACTGTTTTTAATGTAGAACCTTCTGCTGCAATACCATCTGCAAGTGTACCTTCTGATGGTTCAATTGAAGATGCAACATCTAGACCAACTAAATGTTCTTCAACTTTATATTTAGGAGCATTTTCTCCTACCCATGTAAATGTTTTTGATGTCCATGTAGCAACTTTATCTGGTCCTACATGTATTGTAACAAATTTTCCATCTTCTGATGCATCTGCAACAGGTTCATCTGGATTAGATGTTAACTTAATTTTTGCATCTTTATATTCAACGCCGTCATAATTAAATGTACCTTCAACTGTAACAGCAAATGAATAATCTTTATCAATTAAAGTATCTTCATCAATTATTTTTGTTAATTGAATAACACCTTCATTTTTTCTTTCAATTTTGTTGATAATATTATTTGTAACTGTATGTGATTGTTTTCCATTTCCAACTAATGTACCTTTAATTCTAGATTTGCTTACATCTACAGTGTAATCAACATTAGCTGATGCACCAACAAACTCTGTTCCTTCTGGATTATCATACTCTGTTATAGAATATTCTGGATTTTTTGTTCCAGAGAACCATCTATAATATCCAGATATATATCTCCATACATAAGTATTGTTTTCTCTCACTGGAGAAAGTGTTACATAATTTTTAGCATAACCCTCTACTTCGATTAAGAATTTGAATTGTAATTTCATAATTTCTTCTTCTGAGTATTGGTCAGCATTTTCTAATGTTTTTATAATTTCAATTTGAGCTCTTTCGATAATTTGATCGTTTATAGCTGTTACTACAACTGTTTCATTATCTGCTAGGCTTCCTGAACTTGGTGTAATAGAAAGTGTTTCAGCATATGGATTTGGAAGCTCTGTTACAACATAAGTAGGTGCTTTGTCACCATACCATGTAACTGTTCCTGAATTCCATCTTGCTTCACCATTTGATATTGTTAAATTTACTGGAATTATTTTTGTTCCTTCTTCAACTTTTTCTCCGTTATATTTGAATGTTCCTGATAAAGCTACGTCGAATGAGAATTGTTTTCCATCTAAATTAGCATATCTACCATTTAATTCTTTTTCTTCTACTAATTTTACAAGTTCTAAGCTTCCTTCATGTACTCTAGTATTTTTAGCTACTACGTTTACAGTTTGATAAGGAACTAAGCTTGCTGAACTTGGTTCAATTGAAACTAATTTATAATCTTCTTTTTCATCTTCAGATACTTGGAATGTTGGAACGCTTTCGCCTTCAAACCACCAATATACTTTAGATGTTGCAGCACTACCTGCTTTTACTTTTATTTTTTCTGTTCCTGAATTTTGTGCACCGTTAACTGTTAAGTTGAATGTGAAGAAATCATCTTCTCCATCTACTTCTACTCCTTCTTCATCAACGATTTTCTTTTCAATTCTTACTTTACCGAAATTGATACCTAAATTTCTATCAATTTCAACGAATTCATACCATCTAGCACCATTTAAACCTAATGCTAATAATTGAGAATCATGTTCTGTTAAGCTCATAAGCTCTAACCAATATTCAGTATAATCATATACTTCATATGGGTCACCTTCATCATCATACTCAGTTTTTGTATGAATTTTATAATCTTGTCTCCATGTAGCTTCAAAATATTTACCATCTAATTTTTGATAAACACCACAAGCATTCATGTATTTAAATTCTGTTTTAATATTAGTAATCATTGTTGCATTTTCAATGTAGTTTACTCTAATATAGAATTTTTCATTTGCTAAAGGGAACTTAGAATTTGTTTCTTCTGTTCTTTCACCATCTATCCATACAAAGTTCCAATCTTTTTCAAACTCTAATGGTTCTGATGAAGCATCAGTATAGATATTCATTCCTGAGATACCAGCAAATTGTACTTCTGGTCTTTCACCAAATTGTTCTGTAGATCCTACATAATCAATTGCGAATGGACCAATTGTAAATTGTTTAGCATCACTATCCCAAACAACATCAAGATCATTATATTCATCTTCTGTTACCCATTCTGGTTTATATTCAAAATCAAAAGCATTTTCATATGTTTTTGTTTCACCTTCTGCAGTAACAAATTGTGCTGTTTTATATTTAAGTTCATCTGTACTTAATACACCAGCTGCTTGTAAAATATAAGCTTCAAATGCATCTGCTTCTTTACTAAAGTCTGTAGCTTCTACAGTATTACCTGTACTACCAGCTTCAGTTGTCCACCATGCAAGCTGTGTATAGTCAGCTTGACCTAATCCTTCTGCAAGGATCATTTCTGATAATACATATGCTTCTTTTGGAGTAGCAATATATGTACCAGCGATTCTATAGTGACCTATAGTTTTATTTTTATATGTAGATGAAGGGAATGCTTCTCTTCTACTTAATATTGTCATACCAATGTTGTTTCTTGTTAAGTAAGGATAAGACACTCCTAATTCATCACCATTACTTCCAACTAAAGATGTACTTCCATATCCTGTTAATGCTGTACCTTTTTGGCAGCAGTATAAATCATAGTATTCCCATAATTGATTTGCATCAATATATGATCCATCTGGGAATGTATGAATATGTTGAGAGTCGATTATTACTTCTCCTCTTCTTAATTCTGTTAAAACCTCACCTGTAGCTAAGCAAGTACAGATAGTGCCTAATATTGCAAGTATTAAAACAAATACTAATGAAACTTTATCTTTAAAATTTCTATTCATATTAAACACCTCCTCTTCTTTTCTTGCTTATTATCAGTTTGTTATATGCTATGAATATAATTATGCTTCCTAATAATATAGAAGTAATTATTACTGAAACATAAACTAAGCTTTCACCTGTTTTTACTGAGATAATTGTATCTGCAGATCCTAAATCGTTTTCACCTTGTGCTTTATTGAAAGGTGTTGAGTTTTTATCTGAAATACCATAGATGTTATAATCATCAGCGATCTCTGCTAAGTTGTTTACGATACCTGTATTATCTTCAGTCATTTGTTTTGTTAATACTAATTTGATTGATTTAGATTCACCTGGAGCAAGCTCAATTTCTGACATTGCTGTAGAATATAAGTTTCCATCTGTACCTGTATACCAATCACCATTTGCTGTAAGTGCTGAGTTAAATGTCATACCTTCTGGCATGTAGTCTACGATTTTCTTAGCATAACCTTTAACGTCACCTACGTTTGATACTGTAATTTCATATTCAACATATGCTGTAGCTCCTGCTAAGTATTTAGCAGCAACCTCAGTTTTAGCTAAACCTACATTTTCATAAGATTGTGTATCTTGTCCAGCTACTGATTGCATTGTTACTTTTGTTATAGATTTTTGTAATTTTAAATCGAATGTATCTGCTAAAACGAAACCAACGTCGATACCAGAAATACTTCCATTAGCTACGTTAATAACGTCTGTAATAGCAGCATATCTTGATCTACCATCTTGTTCTACTTTTGTTGTAACAACGTCAGAGTTTACGTTAGCTCCAACACCTTCTTTTTGGAATGTTGTTGCTGTATATTTTACTGTATCATAATCAAATAATACTAAATATGCTCCGTTTTGTACTCCTGAGAACATATAGTTACCATTTGAATCTGTTGTTACTGATTTTTTGATACCACCTGTTGCACTATCAATTAATCTAACTGCGATTCCTGATAATAATAATTCTCCTGAATCTCTCATTCCATTTTTATTTGTATCTTCCCAAGCTGTACCTTCTATTTTATATGTTTTATAAATGTTTGTATTGCTATTTGATCCGATTGTTTGTGTTGTAGATGATTCTTGTAATTCACTAGCAACTATGTTTTTCTCTGATGCTTCTACGATGTGTGTAATTGAGTTTGTTTTTACTTCTGTAACATCAGATGCAACTACTGTTGCATAGTTTGTAACTGTTTTTTCTTGAGCTCCACCTAAGTTAGATGCAACAGCTTCAATATTTACTATGAATTCTCTACCCGCTTCAATGTTAGCCATTACAACAGCTTCTCTACTTGAAGAAACTTTTTTATTTCCTACTATACCATCAATAATATAGCTTATTTTTCTAACTGCAATTCCATCTGGAATTATATCTGTTACTTTTACATTTCTAGCTACAGCTCCACCTTCGTTTTTAATAACGAAAGTATATTTAACTGTATCTCCTTCTTTTATATATGTATCTGTATTAGATGTTGTTTGTGTTGCTGTTAACATTGGTCTACCAACTGCAACTGTTACTGAATTTGATTCATATGTTGATGTATCATCAGCTTTTACAGTAGCAGATAATGGTAAATCTTTTCTTGTGATGTTTTCATCTAATTCTTTTACTACTATATTAAATTGTAATTGTTCTGCTCTATAAGCTTTAATTGTATCGAATTTCCAAGCAATTGTTCTTGTTTCTTCGTTATATTCAGCTTTAGCTCCTTCTTTACTTGTTAAACCATCTTCTTCATATGCAAGTACAAATGCACTTACTAAATCTAATTCTTCTGGTAAAACTTGTTCAACAACTACATTATTTAAATCTTTATCTAAGATATTTGTTAAAACTAAGTCAAATTCTACAACTGAACCTGCTTTTTGAACATCTAATACTTCGTCTAAATCAGAAACATTTGACATTCTTAATTCGAAAGCAGCTTGTTCAAAACCAATTTTTGAAACTTCTGATTTTAATATTGTAGCTAAATCTTTAGCTGTAACTGTTGCATATACTTCAATTTCATTTTTGTCGATATTTTCAACTGGCATACCTGGTTCTAAGTTCATGTCAACAATTTCTGGTATAGTTTCAACTTCTAGAGTTACTTCAAATTCCACTGTAGATTCTGCTGCAAGCTCTGGAACATTTACTTTTAATACACCATTTTCAACTGTATGTGTATATCCTTCAATATCAACTTTCTTTAATATTGTAAATTTTGGAAGTGGGAATTCAACATTTACATTTTCTGCTTTGTTAACCCCTGTATTTTTAACTTCTACTTTTACATGTAATTCTTCGTATTCTTTTACTGTTTTTCTATTAGCTTCTGCTTTGATTTCAAGTTCTGGACCTTCACCTGTTGTTAAACCAATTAAGTCTGGATAACTTGTTTCATTTGTTGAAGCTATTTCTGTATTATTTGTATAATATGTTACGAATGTACCATAAATATCTTCATTATGAGTTAAGTTTGCTGGAATTTCAAATTGATATGTAAATCTTAAAACTTCATTTTCTTTCATCTCATAATTTTCATCAGCTGGAACTAATAAATATGATTTAATTCCTTCTAATGATTCTGGATTTAAATTCCATCCATTTGATTCATCATTTAAATCATTTGTAGCTTCACCATTGCTTGAATAGTATACATTAAATTGTGCTGCATTACGTGCATCTGCTACTAATTGATTTACAAGTTTTGTATCTAATGTTGTTCCTAACTCTTCTCCTGTTTGAATATCTTTAACTCCTTTGAAAGGAATTCTACCTAATATAGAAACATTTGAAATTGAGTTACCATTATTGTTCATCACTACAATTTCCATTGTAGGAGTTTTAACGTCTGAATATATTTCTATTAAGTCTTCTTTAACACCTTGTCTTACTGATGTTAATACTGATCCTGCTGCATCATATCCTGATATACTATTTACTGTAACTAGTCCTGTTGGAGCTGAATAATTAACTGTTAGTTCTGCATTTCCATTATTAACATAGTTTGTAGCGTCATTATTAATATATCTTAATTTAATTAAATCTTCTTTTGCTGGTGCATATAAATCTACTTTAATATTAGCATTTAATACTATATTAGTACCATTTGTAAGAACACCAGAGTTAATTCCTTCTTGTACACCGTCAACTGTTACTCTTATTACTTTATCTAATACTTCTACTTGAGAAATTGATAATCCCTCTCCGTATAAAATACTAGAGTTTGTTACTTCTACTGATTCAACATATTCTGGAAGTTCAATTTCATAAACTGAATGTCCATACATGTCTGATTCTTCTGTAGCATTGTTTAAAGCTACTCTAAATTCAATATCATTAACTGCAAGTGTTGATAAGCTTTCTTTATCCATTTCAAGTGTTGCATTTGTTGTTGTTTCTTTTAATATTGTAGAAATTTCTGATGTTTCTACATCAACAGTTCCTTCAACATATGTATAATCAGCTTTTATAATTGCTTTTGTAGCAATTGCACCCATGTTAACTAAAGTTTGTTTATCTAAGCTTGAATTTCTCATTGCTTTAACGTTTGTTATTACGAAGTTGCCTTCATTTACTGGTTTAGACATTTCATAGTTTAATTTTGTTTGTCCATCAAATTTAACTACGATATTTCCTTCTTCGTTAACTTCTGTTTCGTTATTGATAACTGCAACTTCTGCTCCAGCTTCATCTAAAATTCTAACTTGTCCTGCCTCACCAAAGATGTTTGTAAAGTTTTCTTTACTTACTGAAATTTGTTTATAATAAACATCGTTTGTAAGATGAACTGATCCATCTTTACCAACGTATTTGTTTTCAATATCTTGAACATTAATTTTTTCTACAATGTCTTTGTATGAAATGTTTACAATTGTTTCTGAATTAAATTCAACTTCATATTTTTCATTTACATTGTAGTTAGCATATGCATATGCTTTTGAAACTTCTTCTGTTTCATTTTCTATTTTTAAAGATACTATATCTCCTGTTTTTCCATCAAGGTGATAATCGTATTCACTGTTATTTGTTACTATATTATCATTTTCTCTTCCACTAAATGTTTCCATTATAGCTTCTACATTTGTATTTGCTGTTAAAGATTCGCCTGAAATTGAAGCTCCGTCATATGTATAAGTTACTAGGTATTCGTCAACACCTGGTATACTATAATATCTTTCTTCTTCAACTATCTCTTTAGACTCATCTTTTAAATATTCATCTTCAAATTCGTTTACTTCTACTAATTTTTTCTCGTTTGTAACGTTTATAGTTAATTTATTTTCTTCACTGTTATATGACCAGTTATTTTCGTTAAAGTTTACTTCACCTGCGATTAATCCATTAGTACCTTCTGTTGTATTTGCAACAACTGTTACTTTTGTTGGATAAATATCATTTAATGCTGGTGCTGAAATAACTACTTCTGTACCTTTAACAGGTAAGCTCTTACTTTCAGTAGTATTATCAACTCTAACAACTGTTTGAAGAATAACTCCTCTACCATAATCGATGTATTTTGTAGCTGCTGTTTCAACTTTAACTTGTCTTGGATCTTCCCAAGCAACTGTTAAGTTAACATCTCTTGCTACTTCATTTTCTTCACCATCATCATCAACGTATATACCAGTGAATCTAACGATACAATCCTTTGCTAAGTCTTCATCGTTAACGAATCTTTCGTTTTTGTACTCAATTGGTAATTTTACTTCAACTGATTCTGAAGAATTATTAATTTGTTGAAACTCTAAACAGTTTTCTTCTAAACTTTGAACATAGTTTGGTAATTCTTCAAACTCTTTAATTTCAAAGTTTAACCCGTTCCCTTCTTCTGTTTCTAGAACTTCAACTTTAGCATCTTTAAGATATCCACTCTCTTGGACATCAATTTTTACGCTAATAGCTAGTCCTTCGTTATTTACATCACTTACTACTAGAGATTCTGCAGTATCCCCAGCAGCAAAATAAGCGTCGAAACTAACATTGTCATGACCAGTGCTAGTACCGCCGCTAATGAAAGCCTCTAATAGGCTTGATGCGTATGCCTTAGTTACAAACGCAAAATTTGCAGAAGTTAATGTAAATATTAGGATTATTGCTAACAATTTTTCTAGAATTTTGTTTTTGCGCATAATCTTAATTCCTCCCATAATAACAAATTTTTTGACATAGTATCTAATTTTACTATTTTATAAGTAATATTTTACTATTAATTTAGAAGTAGTCAATAGCCTAAACCTCTCTAAATATACTGTTTCAAGTAATTTTCAAGCTAACGCTTTACGGATATTACTTTTCTAAACTTTTACCTTTAAAAATATAAAATTTTCATTACAATTAAAATCGCTGTAAGTTCCTAATGTCAAAACGTCTAACATATTCTATTATACACCGTTATGTAAACTTTTTCAAGGTTTTTGCAGTAATTTATTGTCTTTTTTTGTGAATTTTTTGTGTATTTTACTAAGTTTCATTAATTTTATTGTCCTTTTGTTAAAAACAATCAAAATTTTATACTTTTATTTCATGTTTTAATATTTAAATTTATTAATATTTTTGTCATAAAACTCTATAGCTCTTATATGCGTAAGTTTTTAAAAACATAAAAAAGAGAGGGAAATCTCTTCCCCCCTCTAATCAACTATTTTATACGTCTTTTCTTAATGATTAATCTTGTTACAGTTGTTACAGCAACAGCTATACCTACTACGGCAGCTATAATTGTAACTACTCCGACACCCTTTGCAGTTGTGTCTACTATATTTACTATAGCTCTTCTACTTGTCATAAGACCTGTAGGAGGAGTTAAAGTAATTGTTTCTGTAGCTGCTGTATCTGGTTCTAATGCTGCTGTGTTAAACTCTGAACTACCTTTATTTGATGGCGCTGTAGCATGAATGTCAGCGTTACCAATTGTAGTTGCGAAGTTTGTTCTTCTACCTGTAAGAGTTGTAAATTGTACGATCTCTGCTAAGTTCTCATATTGTAAGTTATCTGTTCCAGTCTCTGCAGAAATTACTTTTGATGTTGGTAAGTAAATAAATCCTTTTGTATCCGATTCAACATGTGTACTAATTGCAGGTTTTAAGAATCTTGATAAGTCTTTATTATTAACTATACCGTTTCCAAGTGAAGCTGCGTTAGCAGGAACCCTCTCTGGTATGTTCATATCATATAAACTATCGTCTACTGATACAACTAAAGCTTTATATTCTTGGTCTTCTCTATTCATTAAAGTACCTACTGGAGTTAAGTCTGCTGTTCCTTTTCTTAATGCATATACATATGGTTTTAACTCATCTGTATTTGTTACTTTCCAGAATCTGTTCTCTAATAAATCGTTATTTGTTTCTGTAATGTACTCTAGGTCTGTATCAATGTAGTCTAAAATCTTATCAAATTTCAAGCAAGCTACTGTATCTAATAATAGATTATTAGAAGCATCTTTTATAGCATCTGCTGTGTAATATGCGTATCCTACGTATCTACCATAGTATCCATCTTTACCAGCATTTTCACCACTATCTGAAGTCATTACTTTAGCAGTAGTTCTATAAACGTGTCTTGCATCAAGATCTCTGATTTGTTTATCAAGTTCTAAAATTCTATTTCTACAGTTTTCAATAACTGTAATATCTTGTTCATTTGCCATCTTAACTAGCTCAGCTGATAAGATGTCTTTTTGATTTGATAAATCGTCATGTAACTTAATATATTCATTAATTGTTACCGTATTACCTGTAAAGCTATCTAATCCATACATATCTGAGAATAAAACATTTTCTGCTGTACCTGAAGCTGTGTAGTTTTGATCTAAAATGTCATATCCTTTAGCTTTGTAATCGTTAACTAGATCTACAGTTGGTTGGTTTTCTTTATATCTTATTTCGTCTAATGTTTTTCTTATTAGGTCAATCTCACTATTGTTTTGTGCATAGAATTTATAAGTAATTTCAACAGTAGCACCTTGTAAGATCTCATCATCTACTTGGATATATACGAAACCTTGTAAGTCTTCTGAAGCTAATTTATTTACTAATGCGTTTGTATTGTAATTTAAGTAATCGTTTGAAATAAATTGTACTACATCCATACCTTTAGATTTCTCTTTATCAATATGGTGTTCAGTAGCATCACCCTCACCTGTTGTATAGAAGTATAAGTCTACAAGTAATGTACCGTCTTCAGCAGTAAGCTTCATTTCATTAATCTCTTTAGTTAAACTAATTTGAGATTCTGGTCTATACTCGATACCAAAGTCAACATTTTCAATATCGAAATCTCTTTCGTTAATGTGTTCATTTAATATGATTGTTTGTTCATCATAGTATATACCATTATTTACGTCTAATCCGTATGTAATGTATTTTTGTACTTGGCCAGCTAAAACTTTTTCTTGTTTGATTTCAAACTCAACTGTTTCAGCTTCCATGTATGTATTATCTGTTAATACTTTTAATTCATCTTCTGTGTTATTTGATAAAGGATTATATCTAGTATCTATTAATCCACGTGTATTATTAATTAATCCTTTAAGAACCTCAGCCTTTTGGTTTGTCATGATTTCTGAGTATTGATTTACTGCCAATCTTCTCATCTCATCATCTCTAGCATCTGATGTTCCTTCATCCATGAATCTTTGAATTATTTTATCAACATCTCTTTCCCCGTCTTCTAGATTTAATGTGTATTTTGTTGATTTATAATCTTGACCATTAAAGATTTGCATATCTTTTGTTGCTTCATCTATTGATGTTACATATTTAGCATCTTCATCTGTAATAGTATCACCATATGTAAATCTTACAATATATCTACCTGGTGTTAAACCATATAGATTATATTCACCATTTGCATTAGTTCTTGCTTGTTGATCTTGTGTCCATGTAACGTCAGTTAATACTTGTTCATAGTAATGCATTTCTTGTTTTGGATCATCTTCAGCTAATTTTGGATCTTTTGGTATTGGAACAATTTCAATAAACTCAGCTTTAGCATTTCTTACACTTAAGTCTACTTGTTCTTTTCGTTGTGGTTCACTTGTTGCAACATCATAGTTCTTCTCTACGTTAATATTTGTTTGTGGTGGTTCATTAATTAAGTTTCCACCAGCATCCTTTTGTCCAAAGAATTCGTTGTATTTGTTTGCTGGTGTTTTACTTGAACCATCACCATGGTATATCTTACCTTCATTTGTTTCTGTTGCTTCTACTTTTGAATCATCCCAAACTTTACCAGAAATGTTTCTCTTAAGTTCAATTTCTCTAGGAATTATTTCTTCAACAGTTATTGTTGTACCACCGTATTTTCTTCTTAATACTTCAAGGTCATTTTCAGTATTGTTAGCAATTATTTCAATACCTGTTTTATATGTTGTATCTTCATATAAAGCTACATTATCTACAGATGTACTGTTTGAAGATGCTATACCTTCTCCATCTCCGACGTTACCAGCATTAGAATCTTTATCAACTAACGCTGCAATACTATCTGGATAATCTTTATTTGTATAGTATACAGAATATGCATTTATTTGTGCAATATTTTCTGTACCTCTTGGATTTAATTTATTTGCAGCACATTCAGCAATATTTAATGATCTTTCTAGAATAGCAGTATCTGTTGTTGTTTCTGTAAATGTTTGAATAGCAAATGTATATTCTTTACCATCAATCATTATTGTTTTATTTTCAATACTATTCTCTGTCTTTGTCTCATTATATGCTGACTCTGTTGTTTTAACTTCTGCAGCATCTTTATCTAATGTGTATCTTACATAGATGTCAAATTTCTCACCCTCAGATAAAACAATTTCATCTTTTGAGTTTGTTCTAATAAACATTGAACGATATCCTGCAGAATCGTAATCATTATTTGCTTGTGCAAATTCTGATGTATTTGATACTGTCATTGGTACTTTTCCATATGTACCACTTGGATCTTCAACATAGAATGGTTCTTCAGTGCCAAGTGCAACTTCACTTGCATTTAAAATTCTATATTTAGTTCCTTCAGCTCCTTCTTTAAAGTACCAAGCTTCAGAAATAGTTCTTTCAACTGGTTCTAAGAAACCATTATCATTTTTAATTTTTACTGTAATTTTATCTTCAGAATATGGCATAAAGTTCTTATCATATAAGTCTAAAACTTCATGAATGTTAACATCTAGTTTCTTATCATCCGCACCTGGAACAGTATCATCATCTGTTGTTGGTACGTTGTTTAAAGTAATTCTATATGTTACATCAACGTTTAACTCACTATCAATACCTTTATGTGCTCTAACAGCTTCAGATTCATATTGGTCAACTCTCTTCTTGTAATCTGATTCGTATAATTCAATACCATATGGTTTATCTATAATGTAATCATGTCCTTGTCCATCACCATTTAACTCATCTAATAATAAGTTATATCTGTATTCAACCATCTCACCATCTACAATAGTTGTTAAACTATATACATCTTTTGAAAGAGCAATATCAACATCTTCTCTTAGCTCTAAACCTAAGTTAATATGTTTTAAATATTCTGTTTCAGGATTTCCAACTCCTTTATAGTCATATAGCCAGATATTATCAATTACTCCACTTGTTTCATCGATGAAACTTGTAGCTTTAATTACTCTATCTTCAGCCTCTACTAAGTAAGAAGCGTGTCCTTCTTTATTATATTTTAATGCACTACTTGCAGCTTTTGACATATCGAAAGATTGATTGTATGAAATATATTCATGTTCTTGATTAAATTTCTTTCTATCTTCTGGTATTTCAGCCGCATTTGAGTCAATTCTATATTTAATATCTGAAATTGCTCCAGTACTTGCATTTAAATGTTTTTGATTTGCATATTCTTCTGTACTCTTATAAATCATACCATCATAAGAATATTGAATATAATATTTCAAATAATTATTATTTCCTGAGTAGTTACCATAGTTGTCTTTATTATTAGCTTTATCCACTCTATCATATAATGTTGTATTATTGAATGAGTTTACAACATCTTCTGTATGATCGAATGTAGGATAATATGTTCCACCAGTATCTCTACCAAATGTAAACATACCTTCAGTATCTGTTTTTGTTTCTCTTAATACTTCTTTTGTACCTGCATCATGTAATGTAACTAAGATATCTGATTTTCTACCTGTACCACTTACACCCGTTAATTCTTTTCTGCTTGTATCATAAGTATCATTCATCAATCCATCTTTATTAAAGTCAACCCATACATGACCAGCTATAATTAAGTCTTTAAGAACAACATAATCTTTACTTGTTGTTTGTTCTGCGATATTTCTTTCAGAAACATCAACATCGTTAGCGTTTGCAATTTCTTTTATTTCTGCTTCATTAGAAAGTCTATCTAATGACATATTACTATCATCTACATTAACTTCCATGAAGACAATAATGTATTCACCTTCACTTAATATTATACTATCATCAAATGTTATATTTGATCCTGATACAGAAACAGCTCCAGTAATTGTTTCATATTTTTCTGATCCATCTGCATTATATACTTTAGCTGTATGAGTACTATATGATAGTCCTGGATCTAATGTATCAATTACAAGTTTAGGTTTAACTTGTGTTGCTGGTTTATTACCTGTAACTTCGCTCTTAGCAACTGCTTTAGCATCATTTATAACTTTAATCGCAAAAGTTACTTTTTCACCTTTTTCCACTCTTAATGGATGATTATATTTAAATGTATCTAATGCTGTATTTACTACTCTTACAGTATCTTCAACATTTCCATCACTAACTTTTTTACTTGATGAAGAATTATTTACTCTTAATTCATACTCTTTAATTACATTAGAATCACCATTAGCAGATTCAGTAACACTAGGAGCTTCTGTGTAACCAGCTGTGTTATTTATATCTAACATAGCTTCGTCATATTGGTAAATATATTTATCAACTATAACGTTATAATTATTTAATATTACCCAATCACTTGATTCCCAATCGGGAGCTTCTGTTGTTCCTTGACATGTTGGTTCAATGTGGTTAACAATTGGACCATCATCATCAATAGTTCTAATATAATCAATATCGTCATCACCATTTTTTGTTGTTGAATTACGTGTTATTAATCTAGATTGATTTTCATACACGCCTTCAAGTGCTTTCATTTGTATTGTAACAGTACATGATGCTTCTGAGTTAGCACTAATTTGTATTATTGTATCTCTTAATTCATCTATATTAGTAATTTCTTTTCCACCAACACGTGCACTTATAAATGTAGCTGCATCTTCTTCTGGAAGAATATCATCTATTTTTACTTTAACGCCAAATGCTGATGAGTTTTTCAATACTATTTTATATGTTACATAGTCATCTGTTTCTACATAAACAGGGTTGCCTTCTTTTGTTGTTTCTTCTAATCGTCTTCTTGCTTCTGAAGGACCAAATGTATTATCATTTATTCCATTTCCACTCTTAGCATGTTCTACGTCATAAACGTATTTATCAATTTCAACTTTAGTAATTAATGGAATATTTTCTAAATAACATTCTACGTTATGCTCATATACTTGTGAATCACTTACATATATAAGTTTTTGAACATCTACAGGAGTTTTCTTTGTACATTTCCAATCGAATGTAGCACAGTTTCTATGTCCACCACCGTCTGCATCAGGGTGAGCATTACATCTTGTACCTTCTCCTTCTGGACCAAAACATTCCTCAATATGAGCCGCATAACTCCAATTATGAGAACCTGTATGTTTACCATTTTGATGTCCGTGAAGACAATAATCTAAAGTTGCATAACTACAATAATCAGTATTATAACATCCTTCATTATATTGATTAACCCATGGATCATGTTCTTCTGTTCCTCCATATGGACAATTTTCCCATGTATAGTAATCATATGTACAATCTCCATCACATTTAGCCATATGTTTACACTCACCATCGTCGTTTAGCGCACAATCATCATCACATTCATGATCACATGTATAATATTTTTTCTTACAACTACTAGAATGTTCTGTATGACAATTACATTTTAAGCTACCTCTATGGCCATAACACTCTTCACAATCTCCACCACAGTGTCTGTGTTGTCCACTTTTTCCATCAAAACAATATCCAGATTGTCCACACCAGAAATCGTGTGCTTTTTGGTTTACGTTGTAATCATCCCAACCATAACCATAATAACAACTTCTGTCATTTGGAGCTAAATGGTCATTTACACATGCATATCCACCATAACTATTATCACAGTGATATGTTGTATTATTGTTTAATGACATACTACTGTATGATTCCCATTTTAACTCTTGATAATATCCATCAAGATCTCCACCATTTCCATCTGCTGTATGCCATTTATATGTCATTGTTATTCTTTCAATCTTAGTAGCACCTACACACTCTGAAATAGGTAAAACTATATAGAATTTACTATTTGGTGTTGGATACTCATATCCTTGTGCCATAGTTGGATATGAATAATATGCACTACCAGAGTTTGTTGTTCCACCTTCAACAATCATGTTGTCTTTATCTAAAACAATTTCAGTACCATTATCTAATTTAACTTTAGCTTCAATTATACCTGCAACGATTCCTTTAAAGAATTCTATTTGTGTTGCATCTTTATTAGCTAAAATATCAGCATTTTCTGGATTTTTAACACTAGAATCTCCAGAGAATTGTTTGATATCTTCTGTCCAACCATAGCTGTAACCATTCATCTTAATAGGACCAACTTTATAACTGTCTCCCTCTAAAACTGTACCTGTAGAATATGTTAATCCATTAGCGTCTGTTGTTGTTGTAACAGACATTTGAGGTTTTATAGGATTGCATAATTCGTTAACTGCATGTGCTGAATTAAATAATGCATTAGCAGCCGCATCACCTGTTCCTGTACCATTTTTATATTTCCATAATGCTAATTGAGCTGGGTTGCTTCTATAATAATTTCTTAGCGAATATGTAAAAATATAAGATTCAATTGTATTAAAATTACGAGGAGAAGCTGAATAATCAACCCTTGTTGATGTATACATTTGGAAATCACCAAGTACCCATTTAAATCCTGTCATGTAATAAATATCTGCTTCAGACATTTTTGATTCTCTTAGGATTATACCGTCATCTTTATAGTCTTCCAAATAAACTGTAATTTGTTTACCACAAGATAGCGGTGGACACCACTCAACAAAGTCTTGAATTAATGTTCCTTCTTCATCTCTGTTTGTATTTTTATGAACGTGGAATCCATTAAATACTCTCGCTTTTAATCCTGGAAATGGTACACCATTTTCTTGACAGAATATAGATGTGTTATACATAAGCGAACCAACCCATCCCAAGCCTGGTTCACTTCCAATTGCACAGTCACCTGTCGCAGGACTCATATATTGATTAATTATAGATTGAATGTTAGAAATACCAGTATTTCCAACGGCTTGTTCATATGTTTTTACTTCAGTTGCTGAACCATTAGCAATAATACCATAGCCTCTATGTTCATGTATTTGAACTTTGTCCATAGTGATTCTTTCAGCCATAGTATTGATTTTACCTACGTTCTCAACTGGAGCATTAAAGAAACCTTCCAACGCATAACTAATATTAGGTTGATATATATATGTTCCTACAACTATCAAAATTGTTAATAATATTTTTATTAATAATTTAATCATTCTATTATTTTTCATATATATCCCCCCTTTACTTATAAATTCTCTTTATTTTTCCAGTTTTAATTCTATACACTAAAACTGATGTAGCAATTAATGCTATTATTAATACTACAATACTAATTGTTCTACCTGTACTAACAGTAATGATCATCTCTTGTGTTGATATATTATTTTCTGCATTTTCGATTTGATCTTTAGAATTAGAAACATCTTGTATTTCTACTTTATTACTTATAGTACCAGTATTATCTTCAGTCATAACTTTATTTAAGACTAATTTCAATTCTTTACTTTCACCAGGTTTAATTGTCATATCTTCTAACATATCATTAGATAATAATCCGTTTGAATCTAGTGACCATCCAGAATTTTCGTCTTTATCAAAGGTTAATGTCTTTGGAAGATAATCAATTACCTTTCCTACCTTACCATCAACATCACCTTCGTTTGTTACCACTATTTTATACTCTAATTTTATTTTAGTATTTTTTAATTCTTTAGATCTTATCTCTAATTTAGCAACTTCTTCATTGTCGTAGTTTTCAACTTTTTCTTTTCCATTAGTATTCACAATTGCTTTAGAAACATATTTATGTACCGCAATGTCAAATACATCTCTTGTTTGTAATCCTAAGTCTATCTCTAAATCAGATTTATTGATAAGAATATTATCTGTTACCGCAACTCCATCTTGTGTCTCTATTGCATCTGAATTTTCATTTTCTGATACATTTGATAATTTATATTGAGCTGCTACATATTTGTTTCCATTATACTCAAATACAACCGTATAATTTCCTTCTTTTACTTCTGTAAATCTATATTTACCAAGTGAATCTGTTAAAACTGTTAATAATTTTGTAGATCCTTCATAAAGTGTTACATGCACTTTTTGTACACCGTCTTCATTTGAATCTTTTATATTATTTTTATTAGTATCATCCCATACTTTACCAGTTATTTTATAAGTTCTATCTTGTTCTATAGGTCTCTCAGTATTATTTGAAGACGAATTATTAGCTGGTTTATTTGTATTATTATTTAAGTTATTTGTATTATTTGAGTTATTTGAGTTATTTGAGTTATTTGTATTATCTGTATTATTTGTATTATTTGAATTGTTTGAATTGTTTACATCATTTGAGTTATTTGTATTATTATTTGAGTTATTTGTATTATTATTATGAATATCTTGTTTATAGTCATCTCCAGCTTCTGGATTTATAACCGTGTCTTTTTCTTCTTCTTCCTTCTTCTCTTCATCTGTTAAATCTCTATCTGGTTTATCTAATACTATAACCTTTAATTCATTTACATCTAATTCTCCTATATACGCTTCAATAATAGTTGTATCAATATTATAAACAGCATTCGATTCTTCTTCATGTAATGGTTTCGCTCTAGCTGTAATAATTAAACTTGCATCATCTTGTGCCTCTAACGTGAACAAGTTACCTGTTATAATATTATTTTCTTCAGAGAAATTTATCATTCTCTTTCCTTCACTTGTAATATCAAGAATTTCAATTCCTGAAGGAATTTCAATTTTGAAATCTAATTTTTGTGATTCTGCTTCACCTTTATTATTAATATTTACTAACAATTCAAATTTTTCCATTTCAAACACAGTATTATCTTCCGCATTTGTTTCTTGAATAACTGTTAATTCTGGTCCTCTAAATGCTAATTTATGAACATTACTATATTCTTTAATGTCATTATCTGCAGTTACACATAATGAATTTCCAACAACAGTTTTACCAACATTTTGTATAGAAATTTCACAATATACGAAAAATCTTGCTGTTTTTAATGGTTCAAGATTTCCTACAGAAACCGTTAATGTATTTTTTTCTGGATCAAACACATCTTCATATTCTGTATCAACTTGCTCAAATTTTAAGTATTTCAATTCTTTTGGCATAACATTTTCAACAACAATATTTTCAATTGTTTCATCACTTTGATTATATACGTCCATTAAATACTTGATTTCATCACCAGGTTTAAATTGAACGTTTGTATCTAAGTGATCAACAACAATATCCAAATAAGAAGGAACTAACTTATTCTTAACAGTATTTGTCTTAATACCTTTTTGAGTATTTTCAGCATAAACTGTTGCATAATTTTCTATATAAAATTCATCTGGTAATTTTGTTATATATTGTTTTTTATTGTTCGCATCTAATGTATAGTATTTTGGATTACCATTTTCATCCATTTCTTCACGCATATTTTTAAATGTCTTTGCATATGTTGCTAAATCTTTTGGAATTTTTGATGTTTTAACTTCTATATCAACTTTTTTAGTTTCTCCAACAAGTAGTTCATCAATATAAAATATTCCAACGCCATTTTCAACTTTTGTTTTATCTTGTATTGTTCCTAAATTTGGCATTTCATTTTGTATTCTAACATTTTTTAAATCTATACTACCTGTATTAGTTACTTTTACAGTATAAATTAAATATTTTGATTCTCCAATATCTTTTCCATCTCCAATATCAACAGACATTGTAGCCTCATATTTAACACCTTCTTCAGTTACTAAACCTACTTTATCAGCAATTTCAGATTTATATAAAGTTAAATTATTATCTATACTGTTATAAAAAGCTCCAAATGAACCTAATATCTTAACTTCGTAACCTAAATTAGCTGGAATTTCAAAATTATATTCAAATTTAAGAACTGAACCAGCTTTAAATGTATTGTTTACAACAATCATAAATGATTTTACATTTTCTATTGGTGCAAAACTTGTATTCCATCCATTTGCTTCATTATTTAAATCTCTATCAGCATTTGGATTACTTGAATAATATACAGTAACTTCATTTGAATTAAAGTCAGCAGGAACAACTAAAGATTTCATTGCTGTAGTAACATTTGTACCTAAATCTTCTCCAGTTTCTACATCTTTATTTCCTTCAAATGGAACTCTTCCTATTAACACCATTTCTTCAGCGTCAGTATCTGTATTATTCACAACTGCTAATTCCATTGTTGCAATTCGAGCATCACCTTTAGTTGGTACAACTTTTGTAACCTCTCCTTGATTAAATGATTTTATAATATTTCCTGTTCCATCATAATTTTTGATTGAATTAACTGCTATCATTCCAGATGGTGCATCATATCTTATTGCTGTAACATCATAACCATTTTTATCACTTAAGCAATTATCAGGTACATGTTTTGACATATTCCAATTTGCTTGAGTTTGATATCTTGCAACCGATTCATTGCAATAATATAGTTTAATATAATCTTCTTTTGCTGGTGCATATTCATTTACATCAACATCTGCATTAATAATAATATTTGTACCGTTTGTAATTTCACTTGTAGCGAATTTTGTTTGAACACCAGATAAATCAACCTTTATTCTCATTGTATTATCTGCCGCTTTATACAAACTAAAATCTTCTATTGCAAATTCTTCACCATGTAACATATTTACACTGTTTAATTTTACATCTGTTACATATATTGGTAATGCGATTTCAAATGAAGGATTTGCATATAAATCACTTGTTAACTTATCGTTATTTAATTCGATTTTGAATTCCACATTTCCATTTGTTTTTGTAACTGAAAATGTTTTCTTACTTACTAATAAATTTGCACTTGTTTCACTTTCCTCAAATTCTTTTTGAGCAGCCATTGGCATAAGTTCAACTCTTTCATTCATTCCTAAATATTTTAAACTCATTCCAACATAGCTTTCAATATGAGTAACATCTTTAAAAATTCTTCTATCTAATGTAGATCTTCCTATTGCTTTTGTTAATTCAAAATCAATAGTTCCATTTCTTCTAATATTGTTTAGTTCAATAAATAATCCACCATTTACATTGTTGAATCTTAATGAACAATCTTTTTCTTCTTTTACAACTTCTTTATTTAAAACATGTAATATTTCGTTATTACTATCTCTAATAATAATTTCTCCACCTGCTGATAAAATCTCTTGGATTTGAACGAAATTAAATCTTACTCTCTTAACTCTTACATCTTGAATTTTAAAATCTAAACCTTGTGATCCTTTAAAATTATCATTTGTTGTATCAATAATTACATTTTCTAATATATCACTTGTTAATATGTTCACACTAATTAATGACTTATATTCTGTTTCATACATTACATTTCCAGAATTATAATTTGCATTAATATTTGCTTTACTAATTTTATCTTCTGTTGTTCCAACTGAACTTGTTAACAATTCATCTTTTTTAACAGCAACTTCTTTTGTTTCATTTATCACTTTAGTAATAGTTTCTGAATCAGAACTATATTCTACAGCTTTTACTGTTACATTATTATCTAAAGTATATGATTCGCTTTCTACATAATCTTTAAATCTATAAATAATAACATATTCATCTTGACCGAAAGAATTAACTGCAGTATTTCCATCTTTATTAACAACTTTAATTGTTATTTTCCCAGATTCTTTATCATAACTCCAGTTAGATTTTGTAAATGTTGTTTCACCAACATCTTCTCCATTTGTTGCCTTAGTTTTATTAGCAACTACATTTATTTCAATAGGAGCTTCATCATTTATTTTTGGAACATCAACTTCAATAGTTGTAGATTTTAAAGGTAAATATTTTTCTTCTTCAACTATTCTACTTATTGTAATATCATTTTGAACAATAGTGCCTTTTACATCTAAAACAGCAAAAGGTGAGAATTTACTAAACTCACTGCTAACAGCAATATCTTTACTATAATCCCATCCAACTGTTACTTCTTTTTCTTTTCCAACTTTTACTTCTTTTAGATTTTTATTTATAAAAGTACCACTTAATTGTAATTTAATATCTTCTAATAAATCATTTACATTAATAATATCGTCATGAATATATTCTAGTTCAACTTCAATCTTTGTATCTTCAACGATATTAGCTAAAGAAATTTCACTATCTGATAAAATCGCTATATCATATAAAGCATTAACCATGCTGTCTTTTACTGTTTTTTCGTCTGCTTCTTCATCTTTTGCGATTACACTATCTTCAACAAAAATTTCTTCTCCAAATGCATTTAAAATAGAAGCAAGTGGATTTGATTCGGATTTCATATTGTTTCCATCAACCTTAACAATGCCATCACTTACTTTATCCAAAATACTTTGAATTGCATTATTGTTTGTATTATCTTCTTTTTCTGTAGCATCATTTTCTACAACTTCTTCTTTAGCCGCATTATCAACTCCAGCTACATCATCTTCAGATTCTACAACCTCTTCTTTGGCTTCTTCCTTATCAGCCTCAACTCCAGAAAAAGCATCTAAAATGTTTGTCTCTGTCTTTGTTGACTCTAACAAGTTTTGGCTAACTGAAGCAAACTTAAATCCAAGTTCACTACCATCAGCACTAACTGCCTCAATCTTACCTTCTTTCAAGAAACCTTCAACTTGTGGAAAGATTTCTAGTACCAATTTGATGTTTTCATTAACATCTTTGTTTGCTACTGTAAGCTTGTTTCCATCTTCATCTTCAAAGTACGCATCAAACTTGATTTCGTCCTTTTTGAAGAACCAATTATTAATAACCTCGAATTCATCATTTGCTGCTAAAGCAGAAATAGTGAAACCGAAGTTAGAAAATAACATCATAAAAACGATCAGCATTACAACTAGCTTGCCTTTTAAAGTTTTTACTGTTCCCATAAAATACTCCTTTTCTTTCGAATTAGACGCAATACGCCTTACTTTTATAATTATATATATAAAATATTACTCTCCTTTAAGAATTTTGTAAATACCGCCCATTTCAAGGGTTAGAACCCGTTTTTCTACGGAAATAAAAGCATTCTACTATTTTTTTGTTCATATTAAGTTTACATTACATTTTTCGATTTTTATCGACTTTTTCCACAA
This sequence comes from Candidatus Scatovivens sp., assembly GCA_045602645.1. Classification (GTDB taxonomy): domain Bacteria; phylum Bacillota; class Clostridia; order TANB77; family CAG-508; genus Scatovivens. The sequence goes on from JAZSBZ010000011.1 coordinate 29,046, forward strand.
TTTTCCCCGCTTCTGTGGAAATCCGTAAGTTTTTATCAACATTCATTTTTTCATGCATATACTTATAAAAAAAGGAGGAAATGCTTTGAAAAACATGGATATTAACAAAATTTTAACTGAAATTTCAAAAATGGATAAAGAAGAATTAGAAAAAAATCTCTATAAAGCCCAACAAATACTAGAAAACACAGATATTGGTGCAAAAAATAAAAAGGAAGAATAAATATATGAATGAAGATTTTTCAAATTTAATAACTAAATTTTCAGAAATACTAAAAGATAAAGATATTGATCTTGGAAAAATTGCAGACGAATCCACTTCGTCTGCTAAAACCACTGATACTACTGACTTTTCATTAGATATTGATACAATTCTAAAAATCAAACAAATCATGAGCAAATTAGGCCAAAACGCCGATTCCCCTAGGAACAAACTACTTTTAGCTTTAAAACCTTATTTAACACAAGAAAAAGTACAAAAACTAGATACATACATCAAATTTGCAAATATTTTAACAATATTAGAAAACGATAGTAGTTTTCAAAGCTCAATAATGAATTTAGACGAAAAAAAAGGCTATGATCATATATTAATCATAACCTTATTTTTACTTATTTTATAAACTAAACAATTATTATTTCATTCTTTTCTATCTTGCAAATTGGGCATTTATCAATCCTTTCGCCTACTTCTCTAACTAAATTTGCTATTCTAATTTGAGTAACATCAATATAGTTAGCTGATATCATAGCCATAGTATTACCATTTGCACCAGCATGAGCAACACCTCTTAAAGCTCCTAATATCATAATGTTTCCACCAGCTATTATCTCTGCTCCAGAGTTTACATCACCACATACAACAATGCTTCCAGGGTACTCTTCCCTTTTTCCAGCTCTTAATGTATGTTGTATAAACTTAGTTTCAGAAATATCTGTATCTGCTTCAAATGTTCTTTTAATAGCATGTAATCCAAGCAAATCAGAAACATCATCAAACTTAATTTCGACATCAATTTCAGATTGAATTTCCTTTTTTACTTTTTCAATTTCAGATTCAGTAAACAATCTTCCTGTAACTCTCATTGGTATTGAAGAAGATTGATAAAAATCTCTTAGTTTAGGCAATTTCGTTTGTAATTCTTCTAATATTTCATTAATTTCGGCAATTACACTTACGTTTAATATTATTTCATTTGTAGTTTGGCTTATCTTAATATTGTTTAGCATTAATCTACCCTTCCTTCTATCTAAAAGATTCTGTTTCTACTGAAGCTGACATATCTTCAGTTACAGATACTATGTTCATACCAAAATATTCATAGATTATCTCTTTTACGATTTCTGCTGTAAAAAATCCATGATGTCCATCTTCAACTAAAACTACTACTGCAATTTCAGGATCTTCATATGGAGCAAATCCAGCAAACCATCCATCAGTTCTACGTCCTGCTTCTGCAGAACCAGTTTTACCTCCAACTGATATTGAGAAATCTTTAAATGTTGTATAGGCTGTACCACCTTCACCCTCTGTAACTGACCTCATACCTTCTAATACTGTATGCATTGTATTTTCATTTATTTGAAGGTCTTCAGTTTCATCTTCTGTTAATCCTAATTTATTATTAATAAATTCATCTATTTCGTTTTTAGAAACTTGAGTTCCATTTGATTTAATAACACTTTTTACAATTGATACGTCTAGTTTATTTCCTCCATTTGCTACCATTGCAAGATATTTACACATTTGTAATGGTGTAAAACTGTTAAATCCTTGTCCAATAGATGCATATGCTGTTTGTGCAGCTGACCAAACTTGATTCTTTTGTTGTGCTACTTCTCTAGTTGCTAAAGTTCCGGAATTTTCGCCAACAAGCTCAATTCCTGTTTTACTTCCTAATCCAAAATATCTTGCATATTTTTCAATTGCTTCAATTCCCATTCTTTGACTTACCTCAAAGAAGAAATAGTTACAAGATTTTTGAATCGCTTGTGATATATTTAAAGGTCCATGTCCTCTACCATAATCATTATAATACCAACACGCCGGATCCTTTGTATCACCAGTTACAATTCCATAATATGGTCCATTATCATTAATCTTTTCTCTTGGATTTGTAACACCAGTTTCTAAAGCAGCAATCGCTGTTACCATTTTAAAAATAGAACCAGGTGCATACGTTCCTTGAGTAGCTTTACTTGATAACGGATGATATGGATTGTTATTGTATTCATTATATTTTTCTGTAGAAATACCTTTATAGAACAATCCCGGTTCATAATCCGGATAACTTGCCATTGCCAAAACTTCACCGTTTTTTACATTAATTACAACAGCAGCACCACCTTGTGCTGGAGCAGGATCTCCTAATTCTCCATTTCTTATTCTATTTATATTTCTTTCTAATGATTCTTCTGCAATTCTTTGAAGGTTTGCATCTATAGTTAAAACTATATCAGCACCTCCTATTGCCTCTTTTGAAATGTATTCCCCAGTTACTGTTCCATCAACAGACATGTCGATTTGTTTTTCACCATCTTCTCCTCTTAAATACTCTTCAAAAGTCTTTTCAATTCCTGTTTGACCAACTTTGTCATCAACATCATATTCATAAGTATCACCGCGTCTTTCAAACTCTTCTTGGTTTGTTTGACTTATTCTAGATGCATATCCTATAATGTGTGATGCAAGTTCGCCCTGATGATAAACTCTTGTAGGTTCAACTTTAATATTTACTCCAGTTAAACTTTGCGAATTTTCTTGTAATTGAACTGCACTATTTCTTGAAATATCCTTAGATATCTCCATAGATCTTGTCGTCGAGTATCCAATTGTTGTTATCGCATATCTAATTGCTAAAATTTGTCTGATTTCTTTTACATTTTCACTTTTTATATTATATTTATCTCTAAAAAGATAAAATGCTTCTTCAGCCGAAGCTGTTTCAGGTATTTTATATTTTTCCTTCCATTTCATTAACTCTTCTTCATTTTCAAAATTAAAATTAAATGGATCTATACTAATTGGAAATGTATCAACATATGAATCTCCATTACTTTCTAGAATATTAGTCATAACTAATATTGAATTATTAAGTTGATCATCTTCTGTCTTTGCATTATACATCTCCAGAGAGAACTTCATCTCCGTACTAACCAAGACACTGCCCGTCCTATCGAGTATACTTCCTCTGGCAGCTTCTATTTTTGCTTCCCTCGTTAGTTTTGAATTTGAATTTTCTCTATAATCTGCACCTTTTACAATCTGTAAATTAAAAAGCTGCATTAATATAATTATACCAACTAAGTATACCACTGCCGTCAGCATGTTATACCTGAAATTAGATTTCTCTAATTCACTTTTTTGTCTCAGTTATCTCACCCCTATCTATACATCAATTTCTTTTTACTTAGAAATATCTTGTTAAGATATTGTTTTTCTTAAATGTTCTATCTATTAAGTATCCGAACTTTTGCACCATTGGATAAAAAATAATTGCTAGTAAAATATTATATAAACATTCTATTAAAGCTATCTTTATAAATGCAAAATATTCTCTACTAAAATCAAGTATTATTGAATTTAAAAAATATAATCCAAATTCATAAATTAATGTTGCACCAGCTACCATAAACATTATTGTTAATTTATTCTCTTTTGAAAAATTCTTATCAAAGTAAGATCCTAAATAACCAATAACACAAAGCATGATTGCTGTCGTTCCAATAACTCTACCATATACAAAATCAAGTATAAGACCAAATAGAACACCTAAAGAAATTCCTAAAAATTGATTTGCAAAAAGTCCTATAAAAAGAACAAGCATTACAAATAAATTTGGTGATACTCCGGCAATAGTAAATAAGCTGAATATATTAACTTGTAAGAAAAACGTTACAAAAAACGCTAATATTAAACATATTACAACTGCTGATTTTCTCATCTACTACTTCCTTTCTATTCATCGATAATAATAAGTACCGTATCTATTTTTGAAAAATCAACAGCTGGTTCAACAGTAGCATATCTATCTGTAATATTACTTGTAGTAATAATTTCTTTTATTGTACCAATTATGATTCCTTTTGGATAAATACCACCAACACCTGATGTATAAACATTATCCCCTTGAATTAATTCTGCACCAGTTGGTATATAACTTGCTCTTAAAACTTGATCATTTTCAAGTGTTCCTTTACAAATTACTGTTTCTTGTGTTGTACTGATCATTGAACTAACTGTACTTGCTGAATCAATTATAACTTGAACTTTACAAGTATTTGGTGTTACAGAAATAACATGACCAACCAAACCTTTATCTGCTATAACTGTCATTTTTTCTTTTATACCTTCATCCGATCCAACATTTAATACAAGCGTACTACTGTAATTACTAACATCTTTATTTATTACATATGCTGGAATAGTGTTATAATTTGCGTATTTATCTGATAAATGCATATATTGTTGTAATTGTGTGTTTTCAGCTTTTATCATTTCTAATTCTCTAAGTTGAGTTTCTAGCTCACTATTCTTTTTCTTTAGTTCTTCATTTTCAGCAATAATTTCATCCATATTTGTAAAATAAACACTATTGCCTTCAATTTTATTTTTAAGATCTACAAATACTCTTTGGACTGGATTTACAATAGAACTTACAGCACTTTCTATAAATGACAACTTATTTGTTTCAACATTAGTTAAGAAAAGCAATAACACAAGTATTATAACTGTGAATATTCCACCTAATATTTCAGTTTGTCTATTTCTATTCATCAATCTCTTCCTTTCTTTTTGTAATCTTTATATTAAACTTTTCTGTACCAGAATATTGCTATTGCTAAACCAATAATACTAGCTATATTTATTTTAAACATAAAACTAAATGTTAATTTTAAAATACTTAAATCTAATGTTACTGGACTAGAAAGACCAAATTCATTACCATAAGCAAGCCACCATAACCAGTTAACACTTTTTGCTAATTCTCCAAGTAATCCTCCTAGTACTAATCCTGATAGCAGAAATAGTAACAATACCCAAAAATT
>JAZSBZ010000012.1:0-16385 GCA_045602645.1 Candidatus Scatovivens sp.
TTTTTAAATTCATTAATTATAGTATTATCATCTGATAATAGTAAAGTGCAAAAGCCATATCCTGTTTTATTTATTAGTCTTAAAGCATCTTCTAGTACTAAATCATCGAACTCTTCTACTTCAAATTCTTCTGTTTCTAAAACCTTATATATAGTTTCTTTTAATTCACTAAATTTTTCCGAATTGGTGTATATTTCAAATATTCCATAAGGATACAATGTTAAATTAATAACATTTGCTAGTCTGTTGAATAAATTACTATCACCTATGCAAATTACTTTTTCAAATCCTTTTGATTCATTTATAATTTCTTTATCTTTTAGGTTATTTTTTATATCGAATACCAAATTCAATTTTTGCTTTTCTAAAATATCTTTAAATATTTGAACTAAAAACATATTTTGCGCCAAACAAAAATCTTGAATTATTATAGTTAAATTTACTCTGCATCTTAATGCTTCTAGCATAGTATTAAAAATAATATCCGGATTACCAACTGTCAGTACTAATACATCTTTATATTTTGGCGCCTCAAACTCCTTATTTTTAATGTTTTCAATAGCACTTAACAAGTTTTGATTCTGAATAAATTTACTATAATGATTAGCATCAATTTTATGCATTTTACTTAAATCATCTTTAAATTCTTTAGATTCAATTTTCTTTTTTAATAGCTCTAAACACGTTATTAATCTTTGGTTATTTTCGATCATAAATTATATTACCTTTCACTTTTAAGCTTATGTTAATTTAAAAAACACCATACTCCTTAATTATACCACATTTTACAGATTTTATCAACTTTTATGTCAACTCTCAAATCATTTATTCATATAATAAACTATAAAACATTTAAGGAGGTTATTATGTGTAAAAATTGTTATCAAAAAAACACAACAAGATGCTGTCCAAATTCATTAAATTGTAAAAGAAAAAGTGTTCAAACTGGCTTTCCAACAAACTATATTTATGGCTATTGTTATGTTCCAAATCAAATGATAAATGAAACATTCACTCCACCAGCTGGACTTTGTAGAGGTACTATCTTCCCTGAACTTGTTAGTCCTTATGAACCTGATGATTCTATAAAATTTATAAATTATTTAAAACAAGGAGGAAAAAAAGATGAATGCAACTAATTGCGAATGCAAAAATTATACTAAAGAGTCTCTTCTTTCTGAAATAATGTCACTAGATTTTGCAATTAATGACTTAGCATTATATTTAGATACTCATCCATGCTGTCAAAAAGCATTATATCTTCATAATGAATATAGTCAAAAATATGAATCATTAACCAAAATCTATAAAGAAAACTTTGGGCCACTAACAAATCTTGATTCAACAGAATCTTGGAATTGGATTGAAAATCCATGGCCTTGGGAAAGGGGTGCTTATTAATGTATCATTATGTAAAAAGTTTACAATATCCAATTAATATAACTCATAAAAATCCAAAGCTTGCAAAGGTAATTATCAGTCAATATGGTGGTCCTGACGGAGAACTTGGAGCTTCATTAAGATATTTATCACAAAGATTTAGTATGCCAGATAAAAAAGGAAAAGCAATATTAAATGATATTGGTACTGAAGAACTTTCTCACCTTGAAATGATTGGTACTATTCTTCATCAACTTACAGATGGCGCTACACCTGAAGAAATGAAAGCTGCAGGCCTTGACTCATACTATACCGATCATGGTTGGGGTGTTTATCCTCAAGCTGCTGCAGGTTACCCTTACACAGCAGCTTCTTTACAAGTAAAAGGTGATCCTATTGCTGATTTAACAGAAGATTTAGCTGCTGAGCAAAAAGCTCGTGCAACTTATGAAAAATTAATTGATTTATGCAAAGACGATAAAGAAGTTGTTGATATTTTAAAATATTTAAGAGAACGTGAAGTTGTTCACTTCCAAAGATTTGGAGAAACATTAAATGATATTCAAGAAAAGCTTTATCAAAGAAATAAATTTTATCTAAATAACTAAAAAAGCGGCATTTGCTGCCGCTTAATTTTTATCTTATAAAATTTGTTTTTACTACTTTGTTATCTGGTTTATCAATTCCTTTTTCTTTTCCAGCTTCAATACTTTTTAAAAGCCACGCCATATTCTTTCCAAGATTATACATTGTTTGCATACCTTCTAAATCTTGCACAGTTTCTTCTGGAGTATTACCATGAACAATATTCCAATAAGACGATGATACTACTGGCATTTGACTAATTGTAAAGTATTTATTTAATACATCAACTGATGCAGTTGTTCCACCTCTTCTGGCACTTGCTATGCTTGCACCTGGTTTAAATTGAAATGCTTTTTTCCCAGCATAAAATACTCTATCTAAAACAGATAAAATTCTTCCTGTTGGATGAGCATAATATACAGGTGTACCAAATATAAATCCATCAGACTCTTCTGCTTTTTCTATTATTTTATTTACAATGTCTTCTGTAAATATACATCTTAAATTAGCATTTTTTATGCACATTCCACATCCAACACAATCTCTAACTGAATTTGGTCCTAAATTAATTATTTCTGTGTCTATATTTTCTTCATTTAAAGATTCAGCAACTTTTGAAAGAGCTGTATATGTACAACCTTCTTTTGAACTTCCATTTATTAATAAAACTTTCATATATTCCTCCTAAATAATTATATCTATAAAAAAGAAAAATATGATATTGAAACAATACCATATTTTCTTTAATTTCTTATTAATTATTCTTCATCTTCAGATGCTTCTTCATCTTCTACTGTCTCTTCTTTTTCAATTTTAACAGCTTTAATCTTAGCAATTCTTTTATCTTCAACTTTTTCAATCTTATATAAAACATCTGCTGTTTCTATTTCAGAACGATCTTTTTCATCTGGTATTCTTCCTAATAATTCAACTAAGTATCCTGATAAAGTATCATAATCTCCTTCTGGAATTTTTGTATCTAATACTTTTTCAACTTCATAAATTGACATTCCACCACTTAATCTAAATGTTGTCTCATCTAATTTTTCATAAATTTTTTCAACTTCATCATACTCATCATAGATCTCACCAACGATTTCTTCTAGAATATCTTCCATTGTAACAACACCTGCTGTTCCACCGTATTCATCTACAACGATAGCAATTTGTTTTCTATTTTTTCTTAATTCATTAAATAACTCATTAAGTGGTTTTGTTTCTGGAACAAAGTATGCTTCTTTAATTAAGTTTTTAATTTTTACATTTTTATTTTTTGTTGAAAGTAAAATGTCTTTAATATAAACAACACCTTTGATTTCATCTATTGTCTCATCATATACTGGTATTCTACTGTATCTGAAATCATCATCATCTGTAATTTCTTCAATTACTTTTGAAATAGATAAATTCATATCTACAGCATATATATCTGTTCTTGGAACCATAATTTCAGAAACAACTTTATCGTTGAATTCAAAAACATTATTAATCATTTCTCTCTCTTCTTTATCAATAATGCCTTTTTCTCCACCTACATCAACCATCATTCTAATTTCTTCTTCAGTTACTGTTTCTTCTTCTATTTCAGTAACACCAAATAATTTAGATATCACATTAGTTGAAAATGTTAAGAATTTAACAAATGGAGATGTACATGTTGCAATTGCTCTAATAACTCCTACAGAACTAAATGCTATTTTCTCATAGTATTTCATAGCAATTCTTTTTGGTACTAATTCTCCTAGAACTAATGTAAAGTATGAAAGTATAATAGTAATTATAACAATTGATATACTATTCCATGTTGCAACTGGTAAGAATGGCATCCATCCATGTAATATTGGTGCTAAATCTTCAGCAAATGCTTCTGAAGCAAACGCACTAGATAAAAATCCAGCTAAAGTAATTCCTATTTGAATAGTTGCTAAAAATTTACTAGGATTTTCTAATATTTTCTTTATTCTTTTTGCTTTTTTATTTCCTTCTTTTGCTTGTAAATCAAGCTTTGCATCATTCAAAGATATGAACGCAATCTCTGCTGCTGCAAAATATGCATTAGCGCATATTAATACTAATAATAAAATTAATTCTGACATTTTTTATAATGTTCCTCCAATACTTTTTATTACATGAAGCATTATATTATAAAAAATCCTAAAAATCAATATTTTGACTTAGTTAATAAATAAAACTTTTTTCATCATTTTAATTGACATAATGAATTTGCCGTAATATAATATATAAGCCCAAAACCTATATTGTAAGGCAATTAAGGAGGCGATTCTTATGGCAAATTTTGATCAGAAGTTAACCGCATCTGCAACAGAAATGTTTAACGACATTTTAGCAGAGATGGAAAACCGGAAGTTCAAATCGGTCAACTTCCCTCTCCTTCTTTGGGGCGTTGTTAATTCTACTGAGGAAAACTCAGTCTACAGCGCACTTGAGAACTATCTCTTCGGATTAGAAGACCCACCCCTCACTTCAGATATTGAGGAAAGTCTTTCCGAATTGATTATGGAGATTGAACCACCGCATGCTGGTAAGGATAACGGAAAAACTATTACCGGAGATGCAGCTGAAAAAGCTAACTCCGAAGACGGTTCAGAAACAGCACCTACTGAAACCTCTGTGGAACCATCTACAGAAGAACCACCAGTAGCACCTACTCAAGATACCGTTACGGAAATTCCCGAGACCAATGATGACGAAAAACCTGAAATTGTTACAGTGTTCACATTCACTGATAACACTGGCAAGGAACTCGTTATTCCAGCAGATCCCGATGTTGAGAAAGTCTTTGAAGAGCTTATCAAAATCCTCCAAAAGTTCAATATTCAAAACATTGAACCTCTGCATATTACATCTGCGATGTTTATGACAGATCACGAGGCATTTTCACAGTTTTTTAGAGACCTCAACTGCAACTACGACGTTGCAAAGAAGCATTTTCACCCTGACCGCATTCTTGTTTTTGGAGTAATTCCATTCCCGCTTGCTGGATTCTTGAGTACTCTCAATGAGAAAATCGACGGTAAAGCTCCTTGTGAGATTCTCTGTCGTGACAAAGAGGTTGATATCCTTTGGAATATCATGCTCAAGAAAAACAAACGTAATGCCGTCATCGTCGGCGAACCTGGTGTAGGTAAATCAGCATTGATTGAGAAGCTTGCACATGACATCAACAGTGGCAAATGCCCTGAAGAGTTCAAGAAATTCAAAATCGTTGTCTTGGATGTTAACGCTCTTATCGCTGGTACAAGCTACCGTGGCGATGCAGAAGAACGCATCATGGAGCTCATTAATTTCCTAATGGATAACGATGACATTATCTTGTTCATCGACGAAGTTCACACAATTCTGGGTGCTGGTTCATGTTTCGAAGGCGAAATGGACCTTGCGAATGCACTCAAACCGATTCTCGCACGTGGAGATACTATCGTACTCGGTGCAACAACCGAAGAAGAGTATGAAAAGTACTTCAAAAAAGATGGCGCACTTTCGAGACGTTTCGAAAAAGTTGTTGTCAAAGAACCTATGGCTAATAAAGTCTATCCGATGATTAAAAACAAACTTATCGGATTATCTGAATTCCATAAGGTAACCATTTCTCGAGATATGGTCAACTATGCTATTATGATTGCTAGCTGCTTTGCTTTTGAAAAGAAAAATCCTGACAAAACATTGGATTTGATTGATAGAGCAATGGTATATGCTAAGCGTCATGGCAAGAAAAAAGTCGACAAGACCTGCGTCTTGAGAACTTTTGACATTTTCTTTGAAATGTGGGACAAGATGAGTATCGAAACTCGTAAAGAAATCGCATACCACGAAGCTGGACATTATATCGTAGGTAAAGCATCTGGTAGACTCACTCGCTATACTTGGCAAGCTGTTTCTATCATGCCAGCAGAAAACTATCTCGGTGTAACTGTTGCAGAGGAAGACGACACTGTCGTACCTTTTGCAAACACAGATTACTACATCGACGATGTTGCATTTAATCTTGGGGGCCGCGTCGCTGAAAGCATGTTCCATCATGACTATACCAGCGGTGCTAGCGCAGACCTTGAAAATGCAACTATGCTCGCCCACTATATCATTACCAAGCTTGGTATGGGTAACGATTCTATCAAGAATCGAACTTACCTCAACAGCTGCAACTATCCTATGTACTCTGAAAAAGCAACTGACATCATCAATGACGAGATTGATAAGCTTATCAAAAAAGCTGAAGATCGTGCAAATAGCATTCTTACAACAAATAGGGATGTTCTGGAAGCCATTGTTGAAGCATTGCTTAAACAGAAGATCATGAGTGAACACGATCTCGACAAAGTTTGGAAAAGCACAGTAGCCAAACGTAGTCAACCATAAGACACAGCAAGATTTTGCAATCGCAAAACCAAAAAAGACCGGTCAGAGCTTTCTCTGGCCGGTTATTCTTTTTTATTTAATTATATCTTTTATAACTTCTCCAGCAATAATTAATCCTGCAACAGATGGCACAAATGAAATACTTCCTGGTGTTCTCTTTCCCCCATCTTTTATTTCTTGTTTAATAGGTTCTTCTTTAGAATATAAAACTTTTAACTTCTTTATTCCTCTTTGTTTTAACTCTTTTCTCATTACTTTTGCTAAAGGACATACTGAAGTTTTATTTATATCCGTTATTTCAAATCTTGTTGGATCTAATTTATTTCCTGTACCCATACAAGAAATTATAGGTACATTATATTTATTTGCTCTTAATATTAAATCAATCTTAGCTGTAACTGTATCTATTGCATCAACAACATATGTAGTATTTTCATCAAATAAGTCTTTTGACTCTGGCATAAAAAACTCTTTATATACTTCCACATTACAATCTGGATTAATATCTAAAATTCTTTCTTTAACCACATCTACTTTTGCTCTACCTACAGTTTTATGAGTAGCAATTAATTGCCTATTAATATTTGAAATAGAAACTTCATCATTATCAACAACTATAAAACTACCTATTCCTGCTCTTGCTAAAGCTTCAACTACATATGAACCCACACCACCAACACCAAAGACTGCTACTTTAGCGTTTTTTAATTTTTCTAGTGCTTCTTTTCCAATTACTAATTCTGTTCTTGAAAATTGATTTTCCATTTTTACTCCTTAATCTCAACTACTTCAAAACCAGCTTCTTCAACAACTGATTTTAACACATCATTTTCAACATCTTTTGTTAAAGATACTTTTGCGATTTTTTCTTCTAAATTTACTTCTACTTTTTCTATACCTTCTACTGCACCTAAAACTTTTTCTACAGTCATTTTGCAATGATTGCAAGCCATTCCATTTATAAATATTGTTTTCATATTTTCATTCTCCTCTTCAACTTCTATATCACAATTATAATTATCATCATCAAAATTATCAATAATATCTTTTTTATAACTTGCTTTAAAATCTCTAATTCTCAATGCATTAGTAACAACACATAATGAACTAAAACTCATTGCTGCAGCACCTATCATAGGATTTAATTTTAAGCCTAAGCCTAAATAAAACACACCCGCTGCCACAGGAATACCTATTGCATTATAGAAGAATGCCCAAAATAAATTCATCTTAATATTATTAATTACTTTTTTACTTAAACTAATTGCTGTATCAACATCACGAAGATCATTCTTCATTAAAACAATATCTGCCGATTCAATTGCGATATCTGTTCCAGAACCAATAGCTAAACCAACATCAGCTCTTACTAAAGCTGGACTATCATTAATTCCATCCCCAACAAAAGCAACTTTTTTACCTTCATTTTGAAGTTTTCTAACAACCTCTTCTTTATCTTGTGGTAATACTTCTGCAATAACTTTTTCAATACCAACTTCTTTTGCAATAGCATTTGCTGTATATTTATTATCACCTGTAAGCATGATAACTTCTAAACCTTTTTCTTTTAATAATTCTACTGCCTCTTTACTTGTTGGTTTTATACTATCAGCTACTGTAATAACACCAATTAATTCTTTAGTATTTGCAAACATTAAAACTGTTTTACCTTCTTTAGAAAATATATCTATTTTACTTTTTATATTTTCTAAATTAATTTTATTCTCTCTCATAAAAGTTGCATTTCCAGCTATATAATTTGTCTTACCAATTTTTCCTTTTATACCTCTACCAGGAACTGCAACAAACTCAGCAACTTCCTTAAGTTCAATATTCTCTTCTGAAATAGCATTTACAATTGCATCTGCTAAAGGATGTTCTGATGCTTTTTCAAGACTTGCTGCTACAACTAAAAAATCATCTTCTTTTTTGAATCTATCTATAAGTTTTTTTATAAATGAGAATTTCTCTTTTACTTTTACATCTTTATTAATATCTTCTTTAGTAAGTATATCTATAACTTCTGGATTTCCAGCTGTAATTGTTCCTGTTTTATCAAGTACAACTGTATCAACCTTATGAAGCATTTCTAAACTTTCTGCATCTTTAATTAATATTCCATTTTCAGCACCTTTTCCAGTACCAACCATTATAGCAACAGGAGTAGCAAGCCCTAAAGCACATGGACAAGAAATAACTAAAACTGCTATTGCACATGTAATTGCAAACTCTACTGTTTGTCCTACTAATAACCATATAATAAATGTTAATATAGAAATTAAAATAACTACAGGTACAAATATACCACTCACTTTATCTGCAATTTTTGATATTGGAGCTTTTGAATTACTCGCCTCTTCTACAAGTTTGATGATTTGAGATAATGTTGTATTTTCTCCAACCTTTGTTGCCATTATAGTAACATATCCATTTTTATTAATAGTACCAGCTATTACTTCATCTCCAACATTTTTTTGAACTGGAATAGACTCCCCTGTAATACTTGATTGATCTATTGAAGTTGTCCCAGTTGTAATAGTACCATCAACAGGTACAAGTTCACCTGGTTTAATAACTACAGTCTCAAATTCTTTTATATCTTCTACATTAACTACAATTTCTTTTTCATCTCTAATAACAGTTGCTGTTTTTGGAGATAAATTTATAAGTTTGCTTATTGCTTCGCTTGTTTTACCTTTTGACTTTGTTTCTAGATATTTACCTAAAGTAATTAATGTAAGTATTGTTCCTGCTGATTCAAAATAAATATCTTTAGAATATCTTTCAACTATACTTAAATCCCCTGATTTAAATCCATTTATTATCATTATAATTGCTATAATTCCATAAACAATTGAAGAAAAACTTCCAAGAGCAATTAATGAATCCATATTAGGAGATAATTTTATTAATCTTTTAAAACCAACTATAAAATAACTTCTATTTAACCATATAATCGGTGCAAGAAAAATAATTTGTGCTATAGCAAAATTTAATGCGTTCTCTGGACCTGAAAATAAATTTTTTATAAATCCAGGAACTGGAATCCCAAACATAGAATTTAACATTTGATGCATTGCTATGTACATAAGTGGAATTAAAAAAGCAAAAGAAATAGCTAATCTTTTCTTCATACTCTTTAATTTATCATCTAAAACATTTTTAGTTTCTTTTTTCTCTTTTATTTTTGCATTATATCCAGCATCAACTATTGATTTAATAATCTCATCTACATTGGTTTTTGACTCATCGTATTCTACAAGCATATCATTTGAAAGCAAATTTACATTAGCTTTATTCACACCTAAAACGCTTTTTACGGCCTTTTCCACATGAGCTTGACAACTACTACAAGTCATACCAAAAACATCTAATTTTGCCTTTTTCATACGAATTTACCTCTTCTTATTCTTCTTTTTTACTTCCATAATCATCCAAAAAATGATGATATTCGTCACCTTTTCTATACGAAATAATTGTATCTAAATTAACATTTTGTACACTATTAAAAATATTTATATCTATCTTGTCATATCCTTTTTTCATTTCTTTTATAAGATTTTTCATTTCTTCTCTTTTTGAAACTTCACCAGGATTTTGACTCATTTCATATTTTTCAGTAAATTTACAAGCGCATTGAATAAATTCTAAATCATTATATTTTGCCCAAGCAATAATATCATCTTCTCTAACAAAATAAAGTGGTCTAATAAGCTCCATTCCTGGATGTGATGTACTACAAACTTTTGGCATCATAGTTTGCATTTGAGAGCCATAAAACATCCCCATTAATATTGTTTCAATAACATCATTAAAATGATGTCCAAGGGCAATCTTATTACATCCAAGTTCTTTTGCTTTTTCATATAAATGACCTCTTCTCATTCTTGCACATAAATAACATGGATTATCTTCAATATTAACAACTCTGCTAAAAATATCTGTTTCAAACATAATAATAGGAATATCTAATATTTTACTATTATCAATAATCTTTTGCTTATTTACTTCGTTATAACCTGGATTCATTACTATAAATTCAAGTTCAAAATTCATTTTCTTATGTTTTTGAATCTCTTGAAAACATTTAGCCATAAGCATAGAATCTTTTCCTCCAGAAATACACACAGCAATCTTGTCGCCATCTTGTATCATCTCATATTCAGATATACCTTTAACAAACATCTTCCAAATTTCTTTACGAAATCTTTTAGTTATAGATTTTGTTATCTCCTCACTACTTTTCATTGTTTCTCCTAAATTATTTTTCCACCACCAACAACAATATCATCAATATAAAATACTGCTGATTGTCCTGGTGTAATAGCTCTTTGTGGTTCTTCAAAAATTACTTTAATCTTATTTCCAATTTGTTTTATTTGAGCTTTTGCATCTTTAGCTGAATATCTTGTTTTAACTGAAACATCCATCCAATCATTTATTTCATCAACAAGTAAAAGATTAATATTTTCAACTTCAATCTCTTTACTATATAACTTGTCTTCTTCTCCAACAATAACTTCATTTTTTTCGCTATTAAATCCAAGAACAAAAAGTGGAACTGGATTTGAAATTCCTAATCCTTTTCTTTGACCGATTGTATAATTATAAAGTCCTGTATGTTTTCCAAGTACTCTACCATCTAAATGTACTATATTTCCTGGTTTTGGCTTAATACTTGAATTTTCTTCTAAGAATCTTTTATAATTTCCATCTGGAATAAAACATATATCTTCACTATCTGGTTTTGATGCAGTTTGTAAATTATTTTCTTTTGCTATTTCTCTTATTTGATCTTTAGATTCAAAATCAGCAAGTGGAAATTTTACAAACTCAAGAATTTCTTTTGGAATACTCCATAAAACATAACTTTGATCTTTTCTACCTGCATTAGATTTTTTTAAGACCCATCTAGAATATTTTTCACTATATTCTGTTTTTGCATAATGCCCTGTTGCAATATATGAACAACCTAGTTCTTGAGCTTTCTTTAGCATTACACCAAATTTCATATATCTATTACATTCAATACATGGATTTGGAGTTTTACAATTAGAATAACAATTTATAAAATCACAAATAACATGTTTTTTAAATTCTTCTTTAAAATCGTATGCGTAATGTTCTATTCCAAGATTATCACATACTCTTTTAGCATCTTGAATTACATTTTCATTAGCAATTTCATCTTTACAATATAAATCTAAAGTTACTCCAACAACTTCATAACCTTGATTTTTTAATAAAATAGCAGCAACTGAGCTATCAACTCCACCACTCATTCCTAGTAAAACTCTTTTATTTTCCATATTTCTCCTTTTTGTTATGTTAACTACCTTTAATATTATATTATTTATAATAAAAAAAGTCAATAAAAATACTTGTTTCTAGGCACTTTAGAGCAAAAGAATGAGCGGTGACAAATCACCGCCCATTGAGCCTTGGTTTAGTTATTATAGTTCCTTTTTTTCTTGCCACCAGGCCTGTGAGGTTTCTTCCTCTGAACATGCCTTGTTTGCTTATTCTTCTTTTTGGAATCCTTACGAGGCTTCTTCACCTTTTCACGGGTTGCAACCTCTTTTCCAAAGAGCGGTCGGCTATTGTTGATCAATCCAGCAGGCATCGGTTTAACGACGATATTCTGGCCGATCACCTCGTTCTTGTAACCAACCCTGTAGAAGCAGAACATATGCTCCCTGTCGAATATACCAATTTCCTGAACATTTTCACATTCTTCAGCAACGTCATTAGCAAAAGATATTTTCACATCTGTATTGCCATGATTTACACCGAGGAACACTACGTTCGAGAACATGTTGATAAATTCGATAAGTTGATCTTCTGTTGCGTGGGATGTCTTCTCTCTTGTGGTTTTTACTACCGCATTCTTCTTGTACCAATGACTACCGATTTGAACACCATCATCACGTTTTGCATCAAGCAATTTGCGAGCAAGTGTCTCTTCAGCAGCGTATCCAACCAAATGAATAAGAGCGTCTTTTCGCTCCAAGAACATTGGTACATAGACACGAGCCGGTCCATTGGAAAGCATTCCAGATGTGGTAATAATAATCTTCTTGACGCCGTCGGACAAGATGCTGTCGCGAGTCTTCGGATTAACGAACTTGAGTCCTTCCGGCAAGAAGTCCCGTTTACGCGGATTGTACCACTCAAGGATTCTCTGATACTTGAATGTGGTTTCAATTCCAAGCGGGCCATCAAGCCAAATCTCATAGTCGTCAGGGATCAAACCTTCTTCTTGCATACCTTTGAACTCGTAGAGCATTTCCTGCATTCTACCCTGAGCAAACGCTCCAATCAATACATTCTGCTTTCTAGCAAATGCTTCAAGCATATTGTTTTTGAAACAATATTTAATGTCTTCTTGTCTCGTCGTGCCATACGTAGATTCACAGATTATGATGAGTTCCATGTTTCTGAACCATTTCGGGAATCTCGGTACATTATAGAAGCAATTCGTAAGTCTAATATCACCAGTGAACAAGAAGTTCAAAGGCTTCATCTTAGGATACGAACACTGAAGCAAAATCATGCCTGCTCCAAGAATGTGACCATTCTCCCAAAACGTAAGTTTAATGCCCGGAAGAATCTCAATGGATTTTCGATACGGAACACCTTCAGTAAGTTTCATAGCTCGATCAACATCTTCAGTATGATACAAAGCATGAAATTTGTCCGCTTCGAAAGGGAATTTTTCTCGCATCTCTTGTGCGTTAGATTCCTGCTGCTCAGCACAGTCGTTCCAAAATCCAGGGATGAGCTCCTGAGTAATCTCAGTCATATAGATTTTGTTTCTGTAACCGTGTTTTACAGTCTTTGGAACAAGTCCGGTATGATCGATGTGATTGTGCGTTAAAATTATTGCATCGATATTATCCGGATTGAGGTCTTCGACGTAATTCAAATACCTGTAGTTAGGTTCCTGGAAATATCCATCATCAATTAAGATATGGTACTTCTTTCCATCAGGCCGCTCAACTACAAGCATGAATTTCGAGCCAGTAACCTCATTACTGTACGCACATAAATATACTTTAAATGCGTCTCTCATGCTTACACCCTCCTTCTGGGAATACTTTCATTGGGGTTATGTACTCCAATCTGCCTATTAAGTTAACTTTGAAATTAACCAAGCCTCCTTTCAGAAAAACTTTATTCAAAGCTTTAATTTAGCAACAAGTGCTGTTCAATATTATAACACGGATTGCTTGATAATACAAACTTTTTTTGACATTCATATAAAAAAAGAACTCCTTATATAAATAAGAAGTTCTAAAAATTATATTTAAAATTAGATTTCTACGTATCCACCAATCATTTTGCTTAATTTAGCATTTTTAACATAGTTACGTCCACCTGAGATAACAACTCTATCTCCAGCTTCTAATATTCCTTTTTCTTTTAATTTTTCAAGTCCAGCTTCAACTGTGTTATCAATTGAATCTTTTGGATCTACATATACTGGGTGAATATTCCATGCTAATCCTAATTGACGGAATGTTCTCTTATTATCTGTAATAGCTAAGATTGGGCATCCAGCTCCCATACCTGATAATCTTCTAGCAGAATCTCCTGTATGAGTATAAGCTACGATAGCATCAGCGTTTGTATTTTTAGCTATAATACATGTAGAATATGTAATATTATCTTCTAAGTTTGTTAAAACTATTTTATCTTTATCATCAAATCTCTTCCAGTAGTTGATTTCTGGTTCAACTCTTTTTGCGATTTTATCCATTGTTTGGATACATTCTAATGGGAATTTACCCATAGCGCATTCTCCTGAAAGCATGATTGCACTTGTTCTATCATAGATAGCGTTTGCAACGTCAGATGCTTCAGCTCTTGTTGGTAATGGATTTGACATCATTGATTCAAGCATTTGTGTAGCTGTTATAGCTGGTTTATATGATCTATTAGCTAATTTAATAAATCTTTTTTGCATTACAGGTGGTTCTGTAAAGTCTGTTTCTGTAGCCATATCACCACGAGCGATCATTTGAGCATCAGCTACTCTAACGATATCTTCCATGTTTGATAAACCTTCTACGTTTTCAACTTTAGTGATGATTTTGATATCTTTTCCACCATTTTCATCTAATACTTTTCTTACTTGTGCTATATCATCTAAGTTTCTAGCAAATGAAATAGCTACATAATCATATTCATGTTCGCAAGCTGCTTTTAAGTCGTTAATATCTTTTTCAGCAAGTGCTGGTAATCTAATGATTGTTCCAGGTAAATTCATTGTTTTTCTACTTCCTAAAGGATTACCATGAATTACTGTACATTCGATATCTTTATCAATAACTTGATCAACTCTTAATTCGATTGCACCATCATCTATTAATATTTTTGTTCCAGGTTGAACATCTTTATATAATTCTTTGTATGTTACAGATACACCTTTTTCATCTCCAACAACATCTTCATTTAATAACATGAATTTTTGTCCATCTTCGATTTTAATTTTTTCATTTTTTCCAGTATATAACATACCTGTTCTAATTTCTGGACCTTTCATATCTAGAATCATTGGAATTGGTAATTCTTTTTCATTTCTAATTCTAATGATTTCATTTGTTTTCCATTCTTGTTCATCATAACTACCATGTGAATAGTTAATTCTGCAAACATTTAAACCTGCTTCAAATAATTCTTCTAATCTTGTTTCACTAGCAGGACCAATAGTACCAACTATTTTTGTTTTTCTTAAATTTGTTTTCATATAATCTCTCCTATATAAGATATTTTAACCAGAGATAAGTATACCACATTTTAGTATTTAAGTTCAAGTATTTTAATGTTTTTTTAGTCAAAAATTGCAAAAAATTTATTTTTTGACAAAAGTTTACAAAATACAAAAATAATAATTTTATGTGTCTTAACTCTAGTTTTTTTATTATTTTAACGTCCTAAAATCAATTTTAAGCCGTTTTATATTTAAAATCTAATAACTTTATTTGTTATAAACATTTTTCTCTTAAATAAGCATTTTCGCGCAAATTTATTAATTATAGTATTTTTTCAAGTTCTTTTAGATCTTTTATTTCATATTTTGGAACAAATTCACTATATTTTTCATCTTTATAATTGCACCAACATGTATCTAAACCGTATAATATTCCACCTTTAATATCTTTATTTAAATCATCACCAATACATAAAATATTTTCTTTATTATCTATATTAGCTTTTTTTAATACTCCATCATAAAACTCTTTATATGGTTTCATATATCCTACTTCTTCTGCAGAAAAAACTGTATCTATAAATTGTGAAATATTAAGTTTATCTATTTTTACTGTTAAAGGAATTAAAGGACCATTTGTTGCTATAATAATTTTATATCCTTTTTCATATAAATATTTAATAATCTCATACGAATATGGTCTTGAAACAACATGTTCTTTCATACCATTCATATAACAATTGCTTAATTCAACAAATTTATCATATGAATAAGAATTCTCACCAAAATATTTCATGAATCTACTAGCTCTAACCCATTCTGTCATTTTAACTTTATCATCTTCATAAGGTGATATTAGTTTACCATTTGCTCTATCATCCCATGTTTTTTTATCTATCTCTCTAAATTTAAAAAACTTTTCGTCTGAATATTCTTCTCCAACAGAATTTAATGTAACAGTAAACGCTATTTTACAATTCTCATAATCATTGGTTAAAGTATCATCTAAATCAAATAATAAATATTTATACATAATTATCTCCTTTTACTTAAAGATTATATATGTAATTTCTTAATTAATCAATAAAAAGAAAAATGTCACGATCTTAAAGTGCTTAAAATCGTGACATCTTCATGGTACCTTTCTCTGTTTCGAACATAACTAATATATTAGCTTACTCCCAAATGAGTAAAAAGGCATAAAAAAACTGGCGACTTCCTATTTTCCCAACAAGGTAACTCGTAAGTATCTTCGGCACTAAGGAGCTTGACTTCTGTGTTCGGCATGGGAACAGGTATTTCCTCCTCGTTATTATCACCAGAAAATTTT
>JAZSBZ010000013.1:0-6059 GCA_045602645.1 Candidatus Scatovivens sp.
AACTTTCCCGGTATTGTACAAGATATCGCAGTATATGAGATTTACTGAACGATCATCAAGTGACCGAAGAAGTTCAATGTTGTCCTGGTGGTATATTTCTATACCATCTTTACTGTAAAATGCATTCATATAGTCACCTCCGATAATTGAATTTCAATGTGCGTGCAGATAAAATTATAACATAGAATCAGCTTAAATTCAAGCATTCAGCTGCTTTCGTTGACATTTTGATTCATTTAAGTTATAATTGAAAAGATTGTACTCGTTATGATCAGCAATTATTAAGCAGTTAATACTGTGTAATGCAAAGGAGAGATTCAATGGAACAAACGCAACGGTATTGCAAAGATGAAGTAAGCGGCGTCAAAGTGACAATTAATCGGGTCACCGAAAATCGCTACGAAGCCATTGCCACTGTCCCGACAAGCATCTTAAGATGCAACACGATCAAACTCACTAACAAGAAGTTCACGATCGAGATTACTCTTAAGGTACCACCTGAAGAGCTGGTAGGAGATACTGTAACTATTCGCATATCAAGAGGATATGTCCGCGGCCATTTAGGCCTCATTAAGATGAGACGTGCTGAACTGAAGTTCAAACAACCTCAATTAAGCGGAACACTCATTCTTGATCCGAAGTTCTACATCCCACCAGAAGAGCGATACAATAAGAAGAATCTGAAGGCAAGATCCAAAGAAAAGAAGCTGAAAAAGCAACTTGAAGAAGAATCAAAACCTACAGTACCTCTATTGTCAACGCTCAAGTCAACCAACATCACAAATCCTTTTTCTGGAGGGTTAAAACTCACCAAATAAGGTTGTGATATGTAACTATTGGCCCTGCGTATAATAGGAGGAACGACTTTGGCTAAGAGAAGAACGCATTACTATGAAGACAGGGATTCCGGCATCTGGGTAAAAGTTGCTATGTCTAACAGAGAATACGAGGTAACACTTTGTATTCCTCTTAAAAGAATGTTTTGCAACAATTACTGTGTTAGGAACAAGTCATTTGAATGTTTGGTAAAACTCGACGTACCGGCTGAGAACTTGCCTGGAGCAGAAATTCTCAAATTTGTCGGTACCTACAAGAGGGAACAGTACGGACTTATCAAGAGCAGACAGCTCACTTTAAAATTCAGACAAGATGGCTATCGTGGTCATTTGGTTTTGAATCCTAAGTTCTACATCCCTGCGAATAAAATCTATTCGCAAGACAAAGTTAGAGAGATAGATTCTTATATCGAAGCAAAACGCTTAGAGCGTGCTAGATCTAAGGACTGATCTATATACCTTGAATCGAACTTGATGACGAAGGAGCATTCCTGAGTCACAGATAGACCCGCGTTACAGAAATGTGATGTGGGTCTTTTCTTAATATTAATAGTTTAAACATGTTGCAAAATTGAATAAAAAATGATATAGTTTGAAAGATAAATGAAAAATAGGAGGCAAAATTATAAATGGGACTTTTTGATAAATTATTTGGAACTTATAGCGAAAGAGAAGTAAAAAGAGTTCAACCAATAGTTGATAAAATCAATAGTTTAGAAGAAGAAATATCTAAACTTTCAGATAAAGAATTAACTGCAAAAACAGCATATTTTAAAGAATTATTAAACAGTGGTAAAACACTAGATGACATTCTACCAGAAGCTTATGCTGTTGTAAGAGAAGCATCAAAAAGAGTTTTAGGAATGAGACACTTTGATGTTCAATTAATAGGTGGTATTATACTTCACCAAGGTAGAATTGCAGAAATGAGAACTGGTGAAGGTAAAACATTAGTTGCTACATTACCAGTATATTTAAATGCTCTAACAGGAAAAGGTGTTCACGTTGTTACAGTAAACGAATACTTAGCTAAAAGAGATAGTGAATGGATGGGAAAAGTATATAAATTCTTAGGTCTATCTGTTGGTCTTATCTATGGAAGAATGCCTCATGACTTAAAACAAGCTGCATATAACGCAGATATAACATATGGAACAAATAACGAATTTGGATTTGACTATTTAAGAGACAATATGGTTATTCGTAAAGAAGAAATGGTTCAAAGAGAGTTACATTACGCTATTGTCGATGAGATTGATAGTATTTTAATTGACGAAGCAAGAACTCCACTTATCATTTCTGGTAGAGCAAACAAATCATCTGATTTATACAAAAAAGCAAGTGACTTCGTAAAAAGATTAAATGCTAAAGTTATTATTGAAGAAGATGTAAAAAACCAAGAACAAAGTGAAGATAACGAAAAATATGATTATATCGTAGACCTAAAAGCAAAATCAGCTACACTTACTCAAAAAGGTATTGAAAAAGCTGAATCTCACTTTAATTTAGAAAACTTAAACGCTATTGAAAATACAGATTTAGTTCATAATATTAATCAATCACTAAGAGCATATGGAATAATGAAACGTGACATAGACTATATTGTTAAAGACGGTGAAGTTTTAATAGTTGATGAATTTACAGGACGTATCATGTATGGTAGAAGATATAACGATGGTCTTCACCAAGCTATCGAAGCAAAAGAAAATGTAAAAATTGCTGATGAATCTAGAACATTAGCTACAATCACATTCCAAAACTACTTTAGAATGTATTCAAAACTTGGTGGTATGACAGGTACAGCAATGACAGAAGAAAATGAATTTAGAGAGATCTATAATATCGACGTTATTGCAATTCCTACAAATAAACCTATCGCAAGAGAAGATAAAAATGATGTTATTTATAAAAATGAAGCTGGTAAATTTAGAGCTGTAATTAGTGATATTAAAGAATCACACGAAAAAGGTCAACCAGTATTAGTTGGTACTGTATCAATTGAAAATTCAGAAAAAATAAGTGAATTATTAAAAAGAGAAGGTATTAAACACGAAGTATTAAATGCAAAAAACCATGAAAAAGAAGCTGAAATTATCGCACAAGCCGGTAAATATGGTGCAGTTACAATTGCAACAAATATGGCAGGACGTGGTACTGACATTATGCTAGGTGGTAATAGTGAATATCTTGCAAAACAAGAAATGAGAAAAGAAAAATATGAAGAAAGTTTAATTGATCAAGCAACAGCATTTAACGAAACTGATGACAAAGAAATATTAGAAGCTAGAAAAAAATTCAAAGCTTTAGTTGATAAATATAATGATCAAATTAAAGAAGAAAAAGAAAAAGTTATTGAAGCTGGTGGTTTAAAAATCATTGGTACAGAAAGACATGAATCAAGAAGAATTGACAATCAGTTACGTGGCCGTAGTGGTCGTCAAGGAGATCCTGGTGAAACAAGATTCTATTTAGGATTAGATGACGATTTACTAAAAATCTTCGGTGGAGATATGATTACAAAAATCTTCGAAAAAGGAAACGTACCTGAAGATTTACCAATTGAATTCGGATTAATTTCAAAAACAATTGAAACAGCACAAAGCAAAGTTGAAAGCAGAAACTTCTCAATAAGAAAACATACATTAAGTTATGATGATGTTATGAATATTCAAAGAGAGATTATCTACTCACAAAGAAGAAAAGTTTTAGATGGTGATAATATTAGAGATAATATCGTAGACATGATTGAAGCTGCATGTGAAATGGTAATTGATACTTATACTCAAGAAATCGAATCAAATAAAGTAAACAAAGAAGCTTTATTAAATGAAATTAAAGTAACTCTTAATATTTCAAATGTCGAAGAACTATCTAAACCAAAATTAAGTAGCGCAAAAATATTAGAAGAAATAAAACAAAAAGCTTTAGCTATATATGAAGCAAAAGAAAAAGAATATGGGGAAGAACTAAGAGAAGTTGAAAGAGTTGTATTATTAAAAGTTGTTGATTCAAAATGGATGGAACATATTGATAATATGGACGAATTAAAAAACGGTATTGGCTTAAGAGCTTATGGACAAAAGAACCCAATCGAACAATATAGATTCGAAGGTGGAGACATGTTTGATGAAATGATAGCTCAAATTAAACTAGAAGTAGCAAAAATAATGCTTCACATTGTTAAATCAGGAAAAGGTGTTCAAAGAGAATCTACTGTAAACATTACAAACGCATCCTTAGATAACAGTATAGTAAATGCAATGAATGTTGAAGGTGAAAAAGCAATTCCTTCTTCAAATAGCACTGAAAAAGCAAAACCAATTACAAACGATGGACCTAAAGTTGGAAGAAATGATCCATGTCCATGTGGCAGTGGACGCAAGTATAAAATGTGCCACGGCAAATAATCCCAAAAACCCTTGCAAAATAAGGCTTTACGAGGGTTTTTATAATTCAACAAAATGTGTAATTTTTATCAAAAAAAGCACTTTAGATACGTTTTAGATACATTTTTTTGTAAATTCGAAACTTATTCAATCGCAATATAGTAATATTACGAACAAAATAATTCGAAAATTTGTGTTATAATAATCATTGGAGTTGATAAAATGGAAAAAGTATTTAAAAAACATGAAACACTATTTACAATTGCATTAATTATTTTATATATTGCCACTAATTCATATATAATACAAAACTTTGGAATTACAAGTTATCAGTCAGTTGTTATTAATACAATATTATCTATTTTCTTAATTGTTTTGGTTATATTGCTTAAGAGAGTAAAGTATTATGGCATTACTAAACCTAATGATTCAAAAAAATATTTATATTTTATTCCTTTATTTATTATTTCACTTTTTAATTTAAGAAGAGGCATTCATATAAATAATACAACTAGTGAAATTATATTTCACATACTTACAATGATAAATATTGGCTTTTTAGAAGAAATGATTTTTAGAGGATTCTTATTTAAAATGATGGAGAATGATAATGTTAAATTGGCTATTATTGTTAGTTCTATTACTTTTGGAATAGGGCATATCGTTAATTTATTAAATGGTGCTGATTTAATACCTACACTTATGCAAGTATGCTATGCAATGGCAACTGGATATATGCTAGTAATTATATTTTATAAAAGTAAATCATTAATTCCAGGCATTATATTCCATGGAGTATTTAATTCACTAAGTATTTTTTCTACAGGTGAAAGTAGTATAATTAGCAGTATTATCTTAATAGCTATGTGTTTAGGATATACTATATATATTAATAAAAAAGTTAAAGCATAAGATATCGTAAGATTAAGATATTACGATACATTAAATTAATATGTTTAGATACGTTTTTAGATACGCTTAAACTGCAATGTTAGAAAAATAGACATAACTTTATTACAATTTATGAGTAAACTATTCAACTTTTTGAGTAAGAAAGCCCACTTTAAAAGGAAAAAATTACACGGTAGTTTTAAATAGACGCCATGTGGAAGTGGTAAAAAATACAAACAATGTTGTGGTAAAAACGTATAAAACTAATGGGAGCAAATACATAAAATTTGCTCCTTTTTAATAATTTCAAAATTAAGAGGATTAATATGTCAAAAAAGATTATTGAAAGTGAAGTAACTAGTTCTAATAAATATTTTAGAGTTATTCAAACAGTTAAAGAATATAGTGATGGAAAAAGATTTCCAATAGATGAAATTGTAACATCAAATAAAAAAATCAATCTAGAAGCAACAGAACCTGCTGAAATGGGAGGATTTTGTTTTTCAACTTATGAATGCGTCTTTAGATGGTTAATTAGAGGTGATACTCTATGTGAAGTAACTATTCCTGAAAACACAAAAGTTTATAAGACAGTAAATGAGAACAGTGTTTATGTGGCCGAACAAATGATTCTATCTAATCCACAAAAACTAGATGATGATTTTGTTATGGAATTATATTTAAATTCAAAATTACCTGAAAAGTCATACTTTGTTGCTATGGCAGCATGTGCAATCTGCGGATATATTAATACTGCCCTTAAAGTTTTTGAAGATAAAGTAAATAAATCAAATGTAGATATTGCAATAAGTGAAATTGATAATTTCTGCCAAAGAAGAGAGAAAGAAAAAATGATATCTAATAAATCAAGTACAAGTTATTTGAAGACGATAAAAGAAAAACTAGAACAATTAAAGAATTCATAACAAAAAGGACTTTTTTATTA
>JAZSBZ010000014.1:0-11866 GCA_045602645.1 Candidatus Scatovivens sp.
ATTGAATAACATTTTTAATACCTACAATTAATATAATAATAACAATTTTAATGTTTTTATTTAATTGGCAACAATTTTATCAAATTTTTAATATGTTATTATTATTAGTTTATTTTTTAATTAAAAGAGTAAAAATTACTAGAATAATTAAAGTGTTTGTTATTAATATTATTATTCAATTTTTAAGTAGTATAGTAAGAGATTATGATATACAAAATTATAAGATTTTATATAATCTAATAATGAATATAGATTACTATATTATGTTAATAATATGGTACAAAATAGAAAAACAAGGAGGTGTAGAAAAATGGGTGAATTTCCAGGAAGCTGGTTCTTATTTGCAGATGAAAGCAAACTTAAAGAACTTGCCGATAAAATTGCAGAAAAGCTTGCATAGTTTCAAACAACTCGATAAGAAAAGCAAAATAAGTATAAGTCTTTATTTTGCTTTTAGTTTGATATGGAATGTATCAACCGTTTTAATAGTATTATTTGTAGCAAGAATGAATCATACATTAATAGAATGCATTTTTATATTAACTTCATTTTGGTTATCTAAAAAAGCATTTGGTAGACCATTTCATTTAAAGAATATGGCACATTGTTTTGTTGTATCTAATATTACATATTATGTATTAAATAGAATAACATTACCATTACATATAAGTATATTTGTGCCAATATTATTAGGTGTAGGATTATCCTATGTAACATCTAAATTGGTAAAGAAGATATACAAACCATTGTATAGAGGAATGCCAAAAGAATTATTTAATGAAATCATACTTAAAGTAGAAGATAAAAATAGTTTGAAATATAATATTTGTTATGAATATTATATAGAAAAGAAGATGGCAGTAAGTCTATCAATAAAATATCATTATAGTGAAGCTGGTATAAGAAAAATATTAAAAATTGTAAATAAAAAAATAAAGGAACTCAATAAATGAGTTCCTCTTTTTTTATGCTCTAAAAAGTGTATCAATTAGTATCTATTTTAATTAGTAATATTAAATTACAAAGGAGGAATAATAGATGAAAAAATCACAAAAAGGCAGTGAGCCAATTGTTAGTGTAAATACACAATATCTATTATTACTCCTTTTATTTTAGGAGGAAATATGTATAACACACAGTATTATAACAATCAAGCTAATCTAGATAGGGTAAACAATCAAATTGCAGAACTAGAAAGAATCAAGATGCAAATGCAGCAACCACTTACACAGCCAACAAATCTAACACAAAACTTCCAACTAGCACCAGCCAATAGAGATTTAATTAAATATGCTAGTTCGATAGAAGATGTGCAAAAAGAAATGGTAGTAGGGGATACTCCATACTTTAGTAAAGACATGAGTGTGGTATGGATCAAGAACACAAAAGGGGAAATAAAAACATACGAACTAAATGAAATAGTGCCAAAAGATGCTAAAGACATACAAATAGAACTATTACAAAGTGAAATTAATGAATTAAAGAAAGAGATGAAAAAGTATGATGAACATATTACAAATGTTGTTGAATCAGAAGATACAACAAATACCGAATGGTATGATGAAACAACTGGAGAACCAATTAAAGAGAATAAGCCCACAGGCATTCAAAGAATATCAAGAAGCAAAACAAAATAAAATGGATCCTAATGAATATCTAAACAAAATAACAAGTGGTTTTAATCCACAAATGAAACAACAATGGGATTATATGATGGGTGGTATTAATTCTCAAAAGAATTGATATAAATATTATGAAAGGAGGAATTTATGAACGGAAATTCAACAGGAATTGTTCCAACAATAGACCTAGCTACTAATAATAGTGGTGGTTTTGCTTATCCTTATCCTGTAATGGGTGGATTTGGTGGAACAGGATTTGGTGGATTTGGTGGAGATTCAGCAATATGGTTAATCGTGCTATTGGCATTGATATGGGGGAACAATGGTAATGGCAATGGATTCTTTGGTGGCAATGGTGGATTCGATAACGGATATGCTTGGTTAAGTAATGGACAAAAAGACATTATGGCAAATACAAATAATGGATTTGACACATTACATTTAAGCAATCAAGTAGAATCAGTACAAAGTGGAATCAATGGTTTATCTAATCAACTATGTAATGTAGGAAATGATATTACAAGTGCAATAAACACTACAGCATATAATGCTGAAATTGCAGCTGCTAATAGACAAATGGCAAATATGAATACTGCTTTTGACTTAAGCAGACAATTTGCTGATTGTTGCTGTGAAAATAGACTTGGATTAGCAAATTTAACATCAACAGTTATAAGCGAAAACTGTGCTGATAGAGAAGCATTAAGTAATGGAATAAGAGATATAATCTCAAATCAAACAGCTTCAACTCAAAGAATTTTAGATCAATTATGTAATGACAAGATTGATGCTAAAAACGAAAAGATTGCTGATTTACAAAGAGAAATCTTAATGAAAGATTTAGCTGCAAGTCAAATAGCACAAACAGCAGAATTAAGAGCTAACAATGCTACAACTGCTAATCAATTAATAGCTGAACTTCGTGCATGCCCAATTCCAGCTCAAGCAGTATATGGAAATACACCTGTATTTCAATGCCAACCAAGTTATGGTTGTGGTTGCAATGGAAACTTCGCAACAAATCAATTATTTTAATAGCATAAAGTAGATCACTACTAACCTGATTACAGGAACTTGCAATTATAAGTCGGAATTTAATAAAAAAGCGACTCATGGAGAATAAGCAAGTCTTATTCTCTTTTTTAGAAAGGAGAAATATAATGATACAAACAATAATAAATGAACCTACACCATTAGTAAGTAATACAAGCCCTATAGTATTTGATGATACAGATATAAGAACAAGATGTGCATTTTGTTGCAATGGGGGATGGCTTGACTATCAAGATGGCAATCCTATATTCAAAATATTTGGTAACGGATACACAGGATACTATAATGTGAACTTTAGTGCCAGTGTAAGCTCAGCAACAGCAGAAGGAGTGGTGGCAATTGGACTATACGAAGATGGAATACTAATACCAGATACAGTAAGAGCAGTAACACTAGCAGCAGCTGATGACTACGAAACAATTTCATTTAATAAAAAATTGAGAATTTGTCCTCGTGGAACATCTAGCATAACAGTAGCAAGTGTTCCAGCAGTACCAACTCCATCGACACCAGCAACTCCAGTTACAACTGAAATACCAATTATTACTAATGCAACATTTAACATATCAAGAAGTAATAGTTAATGAATAATATATATGACAAATTAGGTCTTTTATTACAGGCACTAAGTTTGCAAATATTATTTCAAGATTATAAAAATAAAGATTTAATGGAAGAATTGCAAAAACAAGATAAAGAATACTTTGAAAAAATAATAATTCAAAATAAAGAAATATTTAACCTTTTAAGGAAGGAGGTAAATAATGGAAAATAGAGTTACAGAAAAGATGACTGAAAGTATTAACAAAATACTAGATGAAGGATTAAATACACAAAATGTAGAACTTTTATATAAACTGGTAGATATATACAAAGATGTAAAGGAGGTAAAAAACATGAATCAAGGAGAATATGGAAGAAGGGCAGGATATGACTCTTATGGTAGAGAAGTGTATAGAAACTATGGCGATGGATCATACGGAGAATATGGTAGAAATAGATACGGTAGACAAGGATATGATGCAAAATACAGAGGTGAAGATGAACTAGATAGAATGGCTGGAGAATATGGAAGATACCAAGAAACTAGAAACAGATACGGACATGGAGAAGAATCAGAAAAGTCATTTCACTATATGATAAAATCACTAGAAGATTTTATAAAAGTATTATATGAAGAAGCCGAAACACCACAACAAAAGCAAGAGTTAATGACAGCACTTCAAAACTCAATGAGATAATGTATGATTTTTATAATGCGAATCCGTTGGGATTAAATGAAGATGACTGTGTAATCAGAGCAATATCGTGTGCAACAAATAGAAGCTGGGATGCAGTTTATAATGAACTAAGCGACCTAGCACAGGCAAAAGGAACACTACTTGATAAGAAAGACTTTGTTAGGGACTATTTAGACACCCATTTTAGGCGAATTTATAATGTACCCTATAAAGTATATCAAGTGGCACAAAAATACAAAAATAACACAGTTATTTGTGCTTTATTCAACCATTTGGTCTGTGTGAAGAATGGAAGAATACTAGACACATTTGATTGCAGCGATAGAGTAGTGGAAGATTTATGGTTAGTAAAATAAAAAAGAGTGGTAAAAAACCACTCTTATATTTTGTGTTGAATTAGTTTATTATATGCAACATTTAAAACATCTTTAAATATAGAAAAGCTACAAGGTTTTTTATAAAAATACAAATATTTTATATAATTAAAATTTAAGTGTAAAATAAAAAACCCTTTATTTTCTAGGGAAAATGGCACTAAAAAAACATATTTTTTAAATTAGTGTAAAATATGCACTTTGGTAATTGACTTATATTTTTATATGTGGTAAACTTAAATCAAGTTAGGAATAGAGTAATAAGCCTAACAAATAAAAGTAAAAATTGATTAGTATATTTTTATTATTTTAGCATTGCATTTACTTCCGATAATATAT
Source organism: Candidatus Scatovivens sp. (assembly GCA_045602645.1). GTDB lineage: Bacteria > Bacillota > Clostridia > TANB77 > CAG-508 > Scatovivens. The sequence goes on from JAZSBZ010000014.1 coordinate 4,630, forward strand.
GTTATGTAAAGTTAGTGTAAAGCAATGTTAAAAACATTGCTTTTTTTGTGATTTCAAAAAAATGTGATGGGTTTAAATACTAAAAGAAAGGAGAAAAAACATTGAAGAAATTTATATTATTTCCAGAGATAGTTAAAGAAATGGAAAGAAGAGGGGAAACTCAAGATGATTTAGCTAGACTACTGCAATTGGATAGGTCAATAATTTCTAAAAAATTAAGTGGTGTAGTTCAATGGACAATAGGTGATATAGAAGTAATGACATTACACTATAACAAAGATTTTTGGGAATTATTTAGAAAGAATATAAAGGAGGAAGAAAAATGAAAATGTGGAAAGTAAAATGGGAAAACATATTTGCAATTATTACTGGACTTATCTTATTAATCATGACAATAAACTTTTTTATAAAGAATGGATTTGATTTTAATGTACTTATGTTTGAAATAGTTTATGCAGGATTAACAATTATGGCATTAAGATGGTCAATTAAATTAAGCAGAAAATTCTTTTTAGAAAAATAAAAAAAGAATAAGACATTGGAAATCTTTTTCATAAATATTATACAACTTTATGAAAAGAAAATCAATTAGGGTGTTTTGGTTAGTATATGGAGGAAGAAATGAAAGAATTAAATAATAGACAAAAAGAACTATTAAATTATTTAAAACAAAACACAAATAAATATGTATCAAAAAAACAAATATGTAGAGATTTACCTTATGCATATCCAAGACATTTAGAAAATAACAACAATGAAGGAAATAAATCAGTTGCATTTAGCAATATATCATCTGATATAAGAGTTTTAAATAATAGTGATTTAGAACAAATAGTAATATGTAATCATTTTGGTTATAAATTAGCAAATGAAGAAGAAGCTGAATTGTATGTTAGTAGAAGATTTAAAAGAGATTTAAAAGCATTAAAGTTAGATCATAAATTAGCAAAGAAAATAGATAAAAACCATCAGTTATATTTTAGTGAAGAAGATATTAGAGAATTTAGAACTTTTGTAGAGGCATAAAATGGCACAAAAAAGAATGTTTGATAAAAGAATAACTGATAGTGATAAATTTACTGATTTACCTAATTCAAGCAAAGCATTATATTTTATGGCTGGAATGAGTGCTGATGATAGAGGATTCTTTCAACCAAGAAGATTACAAAAAATGAATGGCTTTACTGATGATGATTTTAAAGTATTAATAGCTAAAAGATATTTTATAGCATTTGAAAGTGGAGTAATGGTTATTACTGATTGGAATAAGAATAATTATTTAGATAAGAATAGAATCACTGAAACTGAATATGTAGATGAATTAAAATTGTTGAAATTAATTAATGAAAAATATGAATTAAATAATGGGTGTTTAACCAATGTTAAACCAATGTTTAACCAGAATAGTATAGTAGAGAATAATATAGTAGAGAATAGAATAATAAAGAAAGAAAGTATAAAGAAAGAAAGCAAATTCATTAAACCAACTATTGATGAGATTAATAAGTATTGTACTGAAAGAAAAAATGGCATAAATGCCAATGCTTTTTATGACTTTTATGAAAGTAAAAATTGGTATGTTGGAAAAAATAAGATGAGAGATTGGCAAGCAGCTGTTAGAACATGGGAACAAAGAATAAAAAAAGATAATAAAAAGAAATGGTGGGAAGAAAATGAATAAAAAAGATTTTGTAAAATTATGTTTTAATTACAGCAAAGAACCAAACGAAGAATTATATGAATTATGGAATTATAATTTAAGACCATATGATGAAGAAGAAATAAGACAAGCAATTAATAGAATTATAGCTACTGATAGATATTTTCCTACATTTAGCAGAATATTAGAATCAGTAAAGGAAGTAGTTGCAAGAGAAACACTAGAAAGTGAAAATGATGTATATATCATAAATAGAGCAAAAAAATTTAATATAAAACCTATATGGCTAAATAAAGAAATAACTAATGAAGAAATTGATGAAAAGGATCAAAAAGAATTTGATGATTTTAAAAGGTTTATTAATTATATTAGGATGTCATAATTATGGTGAAAGAAGAAATAAAATGGTTACATTCTAGTAAATGTAAATATTGTGGTTATGAATTAGGATTTCTTTTAAGTACTGAAAGAATAATTTGTAAAAATTGTGGCAAAGTTAATTATAAAAGTAAAAAGATCAAATTTATGAATAAACTTAAAAGAAAGATATTAGAGGAAAAAAGAAAATAAAAAAATTAGAAATAAATCAGGGGACATTAATTTAGACATAACTATTACTAATATAAAAGACTTAATAGGTTATCTTATATTTTTACTCTTCTATTTATCAGCTGTTGAAGTGTTATTTTTCTTAAGTCTTTTTATAACACTTTTGCAGCAATTTATGAAAGGAATTAAAATGAAAAAATTAAAACTAATTTGGGGGAATTGGGTTAAGAAAATAAAAAAGTTAGGTATTGTTAAAATGCTTAATTATAAATCTAAAATAGGTTATTTAAATGATAAGATTAGCAAACTTAATAAAGAAATTATCAATTTAAAGGATTTGAATATACAAAATCAAATAGAAAGAAATATTCTTGATAAAGAACAAAAGAAGATATTAAAACTTGAAAATCTAATAGAATTATCTGATAAATCTTTAAAGGAAAAAATAGCTAAAATTAAAGAATTAGAAAACCAAAATAGTGAATTATTATCTAAATTATTTAATTTAGATTTAGAAATGAAATCATTAAAAATACAAATTGAAGAATATGAAGCACAAATTAAAGATTTAAAAAGTGATAGATATTTAATAAGAAAAATTAAATCAGGTAAGACACCTAATACTGTTAAAACAAAAGTATCTAAACCTATGTCTGCTAATGTTACAAGATATATGAGAGGTGAACATGAATAAATACTTTCTAGCAGTATATGATAATGATGACTTTCCTTATATTAATTTTGAATCTTATAAAGAAGCAGCTAAATTTTTTAATACATCAGTAGATTCAATAAGATGTAATGTATCAAGAAAACAGAAGAAAAAGTTTAAAGGAAAGTATTATAAAATTTACAAAATAAAATTAGATGATGAAGATGTTAAAATACCTAAATCTAAAAATTTATATATTGGGCTATTATTAGAAGTTTTGAAAATTTAGGAGGTATAAAAATGTTATCGATAGAAGAATTAAGAAAACTTAATGATTCTAAAATAGATTTAGATCAAAAGATGGAATTATTAAAAAATACTGATGATATAGATAATTATTTAATAAAACTAATGCAAAGATTTAAAGAAAAAATAGATTTTGATAAATACTATTTATCTTATAGTGGTGGAAAAGATAGTCATTTGTTATACTGGTTTATTAAAGAAATATTGCAAGATAACAAAATAAAAATAGTAGGTATTAATACTTATATGGAACACCATCAAATAAGAGATAGAATACTTAAAAATAGCAATATAGTTTTATACCCAAAATTAAAACCTATGGAAATAAAAGCTAAATATGGAATACCTTGTTTTAGTAAAATGCAAGATGATTTTATAGATAGATACCAAAGAGGTAGTAGGTGTAAAAGTATTATGACTAGAATTACTGATAGAAAGTTTATAGGTAAAGATGGAAAAGAACATAAATCTACATATCATCTTAATAAAAAAGCTAGTAAATTGCTACTAAGTGGTGAATTACATAGAGTAAGCCCTAAATGTTGTACTTATTTAAAAAAGAAACCTGCTAAAGATTTTGAAGAAAAAAGTGGATTAAAAGCAATATTAGGTGTTCGTGGTAATGAAAGTTTTATGAGAAAATCTAAATATCAAACTTGTCTTAATAAAAATGGAAAATTTACACCACTTTGGGATTTAACTGATGAAATGGAAAATGAGATATACAAAAGATACAACATAGAAATACCAAGTGTATATGAGCATATAACAAGAACAGGTTGTATGGGTTGCCCTTATGGTAGTTATAAAGGGGATACTCAAAAAGAATTAAAACTAATAAGTGATAGTCAAAGAAAATTTGTATGTAAATACTTTAAAGAAAGCTATAAAGTATTAAGAATTGATACAAACATACAAACAAGTTTATTTGATTTTATAGAGGTGAATAATGAATCAACTAACAATATTTGATGCTATATATCCTAAATATCAAATAACAAAACCAATTAGATTAATTGAATTGTTTGCAGGATATGGATCACAAGCATTAGCTTTGAAATATTTAGGTGTGCCATTTGAACATTGGAAAATATGTGAATGGGCAGTAAAGAGCATTCAAGCATATAAAGATATACATTTTACTAATGAAAATTTGACTTTTAACAAAAATAGAACAAAAGAAGAAATGGTTGATTATTTGTATAAATTAGGAATATCAGCTAATTATAATGAACCTATGAGTAGGGAACAAATTAATAGATTAAATGAAGAACAATTAAAAACGATACTTGAAAATATAGCAATAACTCATAATTTAGTAAATATACAACAAGTTAAAGGCAAAGATTTAGACCTAGTTGACACTGACAAATATGAGTATATAATGACTTACTCATTTCCTTGCCAAGATTTAAGCTTAGCAGGCAAAAGGCAAGGAATGAATGATACATCTACTCGTTCAGGTATGCTATGGGAAGTGGAAAGAATTCTTGATGAGTGTAAAGAACTTGGAACACTTCCACAAATACTATTAATGGAAAATGTGCCACAGGTTCATGGTGAAGGTGCAACAGATGATTTTAATAAATGGCAATTAAAACTTGAAGAATTGGGTTATAAAAATTATTGGCAAGACTTAATTGCAACTGATTATGAAATACCACAAACTAGAAATAGATGTTTTATGGTATCAATACTTGGAGATTATAGTTACTCATTTCCACCAAAACAAACACTTAAATTAAAACTAAAAGATATGTTAGAAGATAATGTAGATGAAAAATATTATTTAAGCGATAAAATGATAAATTACATTAGTGCTGATAATCAAAAATGGACTGGAAATAATAATGAAGCATTAATAAATAAAACTTATGCAAGTACATTAAATACTAATGAAGGTTCAAGAAGATGTGACGCAAGTAATTATGTTAGTGATAATTTAGAAGAAAATTATAATATTAAAAATTTACATAAAGCATTAAAAGAAACATTAGAAACAAATACCATAAAAAATGGCATTAATTTTGTAGATACTTATAATAGAAAAATTGATAATAATGGAACAGCGAAAACTATAAGCACAAGAATTAATGCTAGTAATAATACATATATTGCCATAAAAAATGCTAATTCAAAAGGTTATCTTGAAGCTGAAGAAGGTGATGGTGTAGATATTTCAAGTAGAATGGAGTATCACAGGGGAACAGTTCAAAAAGGAAAATCACAAACACTTTCGACTATGGGTGGTGAAAATGTAGGTGTTGTAGTAGAAAAAGAAAACTATTATCAATGGTATCAAAAGGGTTATCAAGAACATGATACAAGAACATGGAAAGAAGAAAGAGTAAGTGAAACATTATGTACAAGAGGTAGTACAAAGGTAGCTATGAATAATTTAAGAATAAGGAAATTAACACCAAAAGAATGTTTTAGACTAATGGGTGTAAAAGATGAAGATTATGAAAATTGTGCAAAAAATCAAAGCAATGCAAGTTTATATCATCTAGCTGGAGATTCAATAGTTGTAAATGTTTTGATGGCATTATTTAAGGAGTTAAAGAATGAAACATGATTTAATATATGATGACTTTAAACAATATGAATTAAATAATTGGAAAGGGAAAGAATTATTTGACAATGCTTTTAAATTTTATAGTCCATATAGTTATTCTCATAGATTCAGATTTGAAAATAATTATGGTGCAAGTGTTATTAAACATTTTGGCAGTTATGGGTTTGAAGGAGATTTGTTTGAACTAGCAGTTATTAGGTATAATCCAAAAAATAAAAATAGCATTGGAGATTTATGCTATGACACACCTATTACAAATGATGTTATAGGTTATTTAACAAATGATGAGGTTTTAGAATTATTAGAAAAAATTAAAAATTTATAAGAGGAAATATGAAAAGAGAAGAAATTATTGAAAAAATTAATGAATTAGAAGAAATGTTATATGAAACAGATGAGGAACAAGAAAAATTGGAGGAAATGAGAAAAAATGCTAAATTTTCAGCTAAATCAATAAAAATTATGATTGAAGAGTTTGAAAAAGAAGGATTTGAAAAAGAATTTGCAATTAGATTAATAGAATTAGGAATAGGGGGAAATAAATAATGTATGTTTTATTAGCATTAGCAATAATAGTAGTTATAATTTGGTTAGTATTAACAACTATGGCTTTTATAGAAGATGGAATTTTTGAAGGTATTATATCAATTATATTTGGTGCTGCAATAGTATTTCTAATAGATTCTATGATATTATTACCTGTGCTAGTTTTAGATAAAAGTTCAGGAACTACATTAGGTGTAATTACAAGTGTAGACAAAAACTTTTTTGGATCAACTGCAATATATGTAAAAACAAGTGAAACTGAACAAGAAGAGTATTGTGCAGAAGATAATGAAATTATAGAAAAAGCAAAAGAAAATATTGGAAATAAAGTAAAAGTTAGTTATGGAACAAGAGTAGGATTTTATAAACTAAAACAATGTAATCAAGCACCTATAGATAAAATTGAAGTAATTGGAGAAAAATTAGATGAATAATGAAATAAAATTTGGTTTATCAAATATTCAAATTTCAACAGATAATGGGAAAACTTATAATTCATTATCACCATCTACTCAAGAAGTAATGGTTAGTTTTGAAGAAACTAAACAAATAGAAGATAAATATAAATTTGATTTTACACAACCTATTGAGTTTAGTGCAACAATGAAAAGAAAGAAAAATGGAACGATCTTTGAAAGATGTTTATATTATCAAAAAAGTAAAAAGAAAAGAATAAGGAAAAAATATAATATGGCAAGAATTTTATTTGGAGGTAAGATATGAAAAAAAATAGTATAAAAGGCAATATTAAAAATTTAATAAAAGAATTAGGTATAACAGATGATGAATTATTGAAAGATATAGAAAAACAATTAAGTTACACATATTCTCATAGAATAAGCTATAAAAACTATGTAATAGCACAAGATGAGAATACTGAGTTTAACGATATTATAGTGCTAAAAGATGGTAAAGAGGTATTTCATTCAAGTAATGATAAGCAATATAG
>JAZSBZ010000015.1:0-2741 GCA_045602645.1 Candidatus Scatovivens sp.
AAAAGGATAAAGAATTATATAAAAAAGTAAAAAAATTAGATGCAGGTGATACGATTTAAATTCTTATTGATTAAAAGTTAAATTTGTGGTATTATTCATGTTGTAAGGAGGAATTTATATGTTAAAAGAAAAATTAATGGAAGATTTAAAAGTAGCAATGAGAGAAAAGAACGAAGTAAGAAAAAATACTGTTCAAATGGTTAGAGCAGCAATTTTACAAATCGAAAAAGATAAAGGGATTGTTGTTGAAGATGATAAAATAATTGAAATAATTGCTAAAGAAGTTAAAGGTAAAAAAGATGCTTTAGTTGATTTTGAAAAAGGTGGAAGAGAAGATTTAATTGAACAAACAAATAGTGAGATTGCAATTCTTCAAGAATATTTACCAAAACAATTATCTAAAGAAGAAATTAAAGTAGAACTAGAAAAAGTTATTGCAGAATTAGGTGCTACATCTATGAAAGATATGGGACCAGTTATGAAAGAAGCTAAAGCTAGAATTGGCGCTGGTGCTGATGGAAGAACAATAAATGAAGTTGTAAAAGAATTATTAGGATAAGAAATATGAGTATTTTTGTTATTAAGATTATAGCAATGATATCTATGGTACTAGATCATATTAAGTATGCTATTCCTGAATTTCAAAATTTTGCAACTATATATTTAGGAAGAATAGCAATGCCACTTTTTGCATTTATGATTGCAGAAGGGTATGTGCATACAAAAGATGTAAATAAATATATGAAGAGAATTGTAATCGCAGCAATAGTATCACAGATACCATTTATGATGTTTAGATATTTAACAGGTGATTGGCTATTATTAAATATATTATTTGCTTTTGTGTTTGGACTATTTGCAATAGCCATATATGATAAATTAAATAATAAATTTTTAGCTCTTGCAATTGATATAGCATTGATGATTGCTGCATATTTCATGAAGATTGAATATGGATGGTATGCAGTTGCAATGGTATTAATTTTTTATATGTTTAGAAAAAATAAAATTTTAATGTCATGCATGTTTTCTTTATTGGTGCTTGCATATTATGCATCTAGGGGATTATTTATTTTAAAAATAGAAGCTATAACATATATTGTATGCACAATATTGCCACTTATTTTTATATTGTTATATAATGGAAAAAAGGGGAAAGATACAAAAAGAATTTTGTATTATTTTTATCCAATACATTTTGTGCTGCTATTTTTATTATCGTTTATTTAATAAAACTAAAAAGGAACAAATCTTTTTGATTTGTTCCTTTTGTATTTATATTCTTAATTTTAAGCAAATGCTTGACGACTTTTCTTGAATGAAAGTAAGTTTGTAATTTCGTTTGATTTCTTGATTTCTTTTTGAGCTTCTTCTTGAGCAATTTGTTTTGCTTGTCTTGAAGCCATTGTTTCTGCAATTGCTTTTTCATATGCAAAGTGTGTATCTTGAGCTATCTTTGTCCAATTATATTCTGTTTTAACTTTTAGTTTTGCATTTCTTGTAACTGTATCACAAAGTTTTGGATCATATAAAAGAGTAAGTATTGAATCTGCAAGTGAGTTTGCATTTCCAGCATAACTTTTCATACCATTAATTCCGTGATCTACAATTTCATTTAAACCACCAATATCAGATGTAACAACTGGTGTTCCAGATAACATTGCTTCTAATGCAACGATACCAAATGGTTCGTATGTGCTAGGGAATACAGAAACGTCTGCACATTTATACATTTTTTGAACATCTTTTGATCCTAAGTATCCTGTAAAGTAAACTTTATTTCCAAGTCCAAGAGCATTTACTTGAGCTCTTAATTCATCAATCATTCCACCTTTTCCAGCTATTATTAATTTTGCATCGTTGTAGTGAGCTAAAATTTTAGGCATAGCAGCAATAAGTGTTTGGATACCTTTTTCATAAACAAGTCTTCCCATGAATAATATAATTTTTTCATTATCCATAGCATATTTTCTTCTAAAATCATAATCTTTTTCAATACCGTTAAATAGGTTTAAGTTAACACCGTTTGGAACAACATTAATTTTTTCATAAGGTAGACCAAATAATCTTTGTAATTCGTTTTTCATGTAATTACTATTAACGATAACTTCTGAAGATTCGTATGTAAGCATCCATTCAGTATCATTGATATATTTTTGCATTTCACCTTGAATACCGCTGTTTCTACCAGCTTCTGTAGCATGGATAGTTGAAACTAGAGGAGTATTGAAAGCATTTTTTAATGTTTTACCAGCGTAAGCTGTTAACCAATCGTGAGCATGTATTACATCAAAGCCACCTTTTTCTGCAATGATTTCTCCAACTTTTGCTATCATATTGAAGTTAAGTTGCATAATCCAATCTATGAAATTATTTGGTGATATCATAAAATTATCAACTCTATAAACATCAACACCACCGTCGTCTTCATAGTATGGTACATTTCCATCTCTATAAGTTACAACAGTAACATTGTGTCCGTCTTGAATTAATTTATGTGATAGGTCGTGAACAACTCTTGATATTCCTCCTACAACTCTTGGTGGGTATTCCCATGATAGCATTAAAATTTTCATTTCAGAAAAGTGCTCCTTTCAAATTAAATATCTTTTGTTTTTTTGTAATATTTTTTATCCAAAAAAATTGTTTAAAAATTAAAAAGTAAAAATTACTTTGTCAAGTGTTTTATTTTTTTAAATCAATTTTTAAAAGTACTGAAAAATAAATTATTTCAAGCCATA
>JAZSBZ010000016.1:0-7245 GCA_045602645.1 Candidatus Scatovivens sp.
CTACTTCCATTATCAGAAACAGTAATTACAGCTGTTATATCTACAGGGAAATATTTTAATCCTTTTAAAACGAATGAAGTTCCTGTACCTCCACCCAATATAACTATTTTTTTGTTTTTTTGCATAGTGACTCTCCTTAAACTGAGTTTTCAAAAGAAACTATTATATAATATTCTTAAAACTAAATATTATTGCTAAATTTCGCTTCTTCCTTCTAATGCTTTAGTAAGTGTAATTTCATCTGTATACTCTAAATCTCCTCCAATAGGAATACCTCTTGCTATTCTTGTTGTCTTTACTCCTAATGGTTTTAATAATTTAGATATATACATCGATGTTGCTTCTCCTTCAACTCTTGGATTAGTAGCAAGAATTACTTCTTGTATATTCCCTTCCATTACTCTAGTTAAAAGTTCTTTTACTTTAATATCATCTGGACCAACACCATTCATTGGAGATATAGAACCATGTAAAACATGATATACTCCATTAAATTCATGTGTTCTTTCCATAGCAATTACATCCCTTACATCTTCAACAACACATATTAATGATTGATCTCTTTTTACATTACCACATATATTACATGGATCAGTATCTGAGATATTAAAACATTTTGAACAAAAATGTAGGTTCTTCTTTGCATTTAATATTGAATTTGTAAAATCTTCAGCTTCTTCTTGACTTAAATCAAGCATATAAAAAGCTAATCTTTGAGCAGTTTTATGACCAATACTTGGTAACTTCTCAAAACTTTCAATCAATTTTTCAATTGAAGGTGAATAATATGACATCCTTTTACCTCTTACTTTAGTATTTTAATTACATTAATCCTGGTATATTAAATTGTCCAAGTGAAGCTGCTTGTGCTTCATCTACCTTTCTTAATGCTTCGTTAACTGATGTTAAAATTAAATCTTGTAGCATTTCTACATCATCTGGATCTACTACATCTTTTTGTAATTTAATTTCTTTAATAACTTTATTTCCAGAAACTTTTACATATACTGCACCACCACCTGCTGTTGTTTCAAATTCTCTTGATCCTAATTCTTCTTGTGATTTTTCCATATCAGCTTGCATTTTTTTAGCTTCTTTCATTAATTGATTAATGTTCATTCCTCCGAAGCCACCCATGCCTCCTGGAAATCCTCCTCTTTTACCCATTTTATATTCCTCCTTAAATTTATTCTATAATATTGATATCAAATCCTAAATCTTTAGGTTCTGGTCTTGGTTTATCACTACCACCTCCACCAGTTTTCTTATTTTCTTTTCCATCTTTAAATCTTAAATTAACTTGTTTTCCTGTTAATTTGAATATTTCTTTTATTAATTCATTTTGATTAGTTACATCATCTAAAATTGCTTTATTAAATGGTTGAATACCATTTGGAAATTCTATTTCCCAAACTAAATCATTTAATACATTAATCTTAGAATTAAAAAGTGCTGTATATAATCTTATTTTTCCACTTGATTTAATAGTATCTACTACTCTTTTCCAAATTCCTTGTGTATTTGTTGGTACACCTTGAACTTGTTTTGTCTCTTTCTTTTCTGCAACTGGTTTTATAATTGGTTTTTCTGCTACTACAGGTCCATTTTCTAACTCTTGCATAGCAATTGTAGAATCTTGACCTATTTTCATATTTGCTAATTTATTTTCTAAGATTTCTAATCTTTTTTCAAGAGATGTTCCACCAGCATAACTTGTTGAAGTAGATGAACTTGACTCTTTTCTACAAATTTTAATTACCCCTGTTTGAAACATAATTGTTTTTTGTGATGACCATTTTATATCAGCTTCAAGTTCTGATAATTTATAAATAATGTCAAGCAATCTCTCTTCTTCAGTGATATCTGCTAATCTTTTAATTTCAACAATTTCTTCTTGTGAATAAAGAGATAAGTTATTTGTTGTTTTATAAACTAGAATATCTTTTATATATTTAATAACTTCCCATAAGAAATTATATAAATCTTTTCCATCTTCTATAACTTCGTCAATTGCTTCTAATGCATTCATAGCATCATATTCTAAAATTGATCTAGTTAATTTATTGATATAAGTTAAACTTGGAAGTCCAACTAACTCTTTTACTTCATCAGTAGTAATCTTTTCAGATGACTCTTGACTACATCTTTCAAGAATACTAATTGCATCTCTCATATGACCTTCTGATAAAACAGCCATTATTTTAAGAGCTTCTTCATCAGCTTTAATATCAGAACCCTCGCAAATAATCTTTAATCTTTTAACAATATCATTTTCTGGAATCTTTTTAAAGTCAAATCTTTGACATCTAGAAAGAATTGTTGTTGGTAATTTTTGTGGTTCTGTTGTTGCTAATATAAATTTAACATGTGATGGTGGTTCTTCTAATGTTTTAAGAAGTGCATTAAATGCACCAGTTGAAAGCATGTGAACCTCGTCTATAATATATACTCTATATTTAGCTTTTGTTGGTAAGAAATTAACTTCTTCTCTAATTGATCTAATGTCATCTACACCATTGTTTGATGCAGCATCCATTTCAACTATATCAGTTAATGAACCATCAAGCATGTCTTTACATATCTCACATTCATTACATGGTTCACCATCAATTGGATTTAAACAGTTAACAACTCTAGCTAAGATTTTAGCTGATGTTGTTTTTCCAGTTCCTCTACCACCATTAAAAAGGTATGCGTGCCCTACTCTTCCAGACATAACTTGATTTCTTAAAGTTTTAGTTATGTGTTCTTGTCCAACCATATCTGAAAATTTTAATGGTCTAAAATTTCTATAAAGAGCAGTATATGCCATAGTTACCTCCTTTAAAATATTTATCTTATGCAAAATGGCTTCCCTTAAGGAAGGCATGCAGAATCACATAATACACTACTTATCGCTGCTTTCTTCCGAACCTGACGAGATTCATAGCTTTTTATTGAAGCATACCTTCCTTAAGAAAAGCCACTTAATTTTCTTTTAGAATTATATAATGGATTTCCTTATTTTGCAATACTTTTTACATGTTTTTTATTAAGAAATTAAATCAAAAATAAATTAAATTCTTTTAAAAATTACATTTGAAAAATCTGTTATTTCTCTACTTGATGATCCTTCTTCAATAACTTTCTCGACTGGCATCTCTAGATCAATAGTTCCTTTAAAACTTACATCTTCACTTGTTGTTATTATAACGTCAAAACAAGTTTTAAAATTAATTTGATTCAATGATAAACCTAAATTTGAAAGCAATCTTCCATCATAAATTATTTCAACATCTTCACTTGATGTAAATGTACCTAAATCTTCTACAGCAAATCTAAAACCAACTATACCTCCTGTGTTTGATATTTCAAGTGATTTTAGATCATCAATAACACCACCTGTATAAGTAATAGAACTTCCTAAATAATCTTGCTCACTATAAGTGTACAAATTAGAAATTTCTCCTGTTGGTCTTAATAGTTTAACTTTACCAACTTCAGGTGTTTTAGTTATTCTAAAGTTTTCAAATCTAACTTCTTTAATTACAGCATCTGTTTCCATCGTTTTATCGATATACATATAGATGTCATTTACTTGAGTAACACCAATATTCCAAATTGAATCTGGTGTTTCTAAATCTTTACCATCTACTGTACTTACAAGTAAAATCTTACTAATTGAATATGGAAGTATTTTTTCTCCTTCTACTTCATATTTAATCATTATAGATATTACTACCATTAAGATAATCGCTAAAGCAATAAAAAAAACGCATTTCTTAAATAGATTTTTTTTCAATCTTATTTCTCTCCCTTAAAAATTTAAAAAATTCTTTAAGTAATTTCTCAGCATCATCTTTTAATATATATTTTTGTACTTCGATTTTATGATTAAATTTATAATCTTCTAATAAATTTAATACTGAGCCACACGCTCCTGTTTTATTATCATCAGTACCAATATAAAGCTTTTTAATTCTTGAATTTATTAATGCACCAGCGCACATAGAACATGGCTCTAGTGTAACATACATCTCACAATCTATTAGTCTCCACGCACCTAACTTTTTACATGCTTTTTGAATAGCTAAAATCTCTGCATGACATGTTGCATCTTTTTTAGTCTCTTTTGTATTATGAGCTCTCGCTATTATTTTACCATCTTTTACGATTACAGCACCAACAGGAACTTCTTCAATAGCTAATGCTTTTTGGGCTTCCTTAAGCGCTTCTTTCATAAATTTTTCTTCCATTAATAAACTCCTATTTTTAAATGGTGTGCCTAGGCGGACTCGAACCACCATCGGTCGCTTAGGAGGCGACTGCTCTATCCTGCTGAGCTATAAGCACATTAACAATATCATTATACTTAAAAAAGGACTAAAAATCAAGTAAATGCAACTATTTATAAAGGTTATAAATATAAAATAGCGAGCATAAAGCTCGCTAGATTTTATTCTGAAACTTTTAAGAATTTAAATTCGTGTTCATCTATTACTTGTAATAAATATCCCGAATCAATTTCTCTTGCTTCTGTATTAAGTTTATTATCGATATTTACATTACATACAAATTCTTCATTATAATTATTTTTAATATGTACTGCAAATGAAATTTGAGCATCTAATGTATCTAAATCGATTTGTGCTCCTTTTAATATTGAACCATCAAAAGCTATTGAACCTCCTGTACTTGCTACAGCACAATTTGTTAAAACATTTTTATTTATATATCCTAAAGATATTGGGTTTGAACAATCAGTATAAAATACTGGATTATCATAAATAGCATCTTCATTTTTAGCATTTGTATTTACTACTCTAAATAAAAGACCATCATCTTTATAGTTCTCTAAATCCACATATTTCCCACAATACTCTGGATTTTTATAGTTAATTACTTTCTCTCCAACACTTGATTGAGAAGTAATTTTAATGTTATCTATAAAAAGTTCACTTATTGTATTTTCTGCAGTAAGTTCTGAATTTTCTGTGCCGTTATTCACATATACTAAAATATCTGTGTATTGACTAATATCTATATCTTGAAGTTGATTATTCTCACTATTATCTATAGCATGTGCACTACTATAAAGCATTATCTTACCTATTTCAAATACCGGTGATTTATTTTGATCAACAAACTTTTGAACTTCTTCAGCATACATTTTTCTAGTTAGTTCAACACGATATATGTAATTATAAGCTAATATGGTTATAATTAATAAAACAATATTAATAGCTATAACCATATATATGTTTATTCCCTTTTTTTCCACTCTATCAATCCTTTTTAGATTTTATAAATTATTATACAATGCATTCATAATTTCAAACACTCTATTTGCCCATTCTGGATCACTAGCATATTTAACATTTACTCCTGCAATCGTTGAACCATTATAGTAAATTCCTGTTGCAACTTCTGTATCATTTATTTGAGTACCTGATTCATTTACATAGTATTTTGCTAACGCTTTAGTTACAAGCTCAATACCATATTGATAACTTTCAAAAGTTACTGATGACTCATAAGCTGAAGCATCATATGAACCATATCCAAATAGATTTCTCTTTTCTTGAGCTATTGTTGATGTTCCCCAATTACTTTCATGAATTCCTATTGCTGCAACAAATAATCCATTTACGTTATATTTTTGTTCCATTTGATAGAAGAATGAAGCATTATTTTTAAATATTTCATATCTATCTCCAGAATTACTTTCAAATATCTTTTTGAAATCATCTTCTGTTAAGCCACTTGGTTTATTTACTACCATATCTTTATTTACAGATAATTGAATCTTTTTAATTCTTGACTCATTTGCTATACCTGGTGTTAAATGTTCTGTTGTTAAATCTTTCTTTTTAATATATCCATCAAGCCCCGCTATAGAAACTCTACACCATTTATCATCTTTATCTTCTTCTAATACTAAATCAATGTACTGTGAAATTATACCAACTGTATCTGAATCAGAATCTGGTCTTGTATGCATAAGTGTATCTTCTTTAGTATATATTTTATCTCCTAAATGAATACCGTATTCTGCTAAAAATTCTGATGTTCCTTTTTCAACTTTTTTAGTAATTGGTTCTGTTTTTCTATATTCATTAATTACATTTTCTTCTATTAAAGTTCCATTTGAATATGTTCTTATTAATGTTTTTTCTATTATTCCGTTTGCACCTTCTTGAATAACTTTTTCTTCATCTTTAGGTAATAAATCTGTCTCTATAACTTCAACAGCATATGCAACTTCAATTTCTTGCATTAAAATCTCTTTTGTTGTAAGTTCACTCATGTTCACAGATATAATATTCATCATATCTAATGGATTATTATTTGTTTCAAATTTATTTAAAGATACTCTTTCTCTTTCAGATGATGCTAAACTATAGTTATTTTGTAATCCCATAAAAAATATAAGAACAAATAATATTCCAAGCACAGCACCTACTGCATTAAATCTATGATCTACTACGTAAATACGGTTAAACTTGATTTCTGGTTGTACTGGATCTTCTTTTGGAAGAGCTCGTCCATACCTAATATCTTTTACTTCTTTAAAAAGGGCAGAAAGTCTCTCAGAGTCTTTTAATGTTTTATTTATATTATTGTTATTATTTAATTGACTCATAAATATTTCCTCCCTTCTTTCGTAAATGTATAATATTTGCCTTATATCATAAAATCTTATATTACAAATACATTGTATTATATTTACTTCCCTATATCAATAGTTTTTTCTGGAAAAAAAGTTACAATTTTGTAACAGAAAATTATTAATTAATTCCTTTATTTTCCTTGCACTTTAGCACTTTAAATAATATAATTATTGTATATAATTCTTTTAATTAAAGGAGCATGATTATGGAAATAACAATATCAACAATTTTTATACATATAATAGTAGGAATCATTGTATTCGTTGGATTCTTTTTATTCTTCGGAAATAGTAATAAATGGTTTGACGAAGGTGGTTTAGTATATGAATGGTTTAAAGCAAGAAAAGCAAGAAAAAATGCAGAAAAAAAAGCTGCCGCTAGAGCAAAAAGAGCTCAAAAAAGAGCTAAACAAAATAATAAAAAATAATTTATATAACTAAAGCCAATACTTAAGTGTACTGAACCCAAAAAGTTGGACAGTATAAATTAGGCTACTAAGCAGGAATGTTTTCTGTAATTTACAGGAGACATTCCTTTTAGTTTGCTCTTAATTCTTCTGTTATTATAATATTCTATATATTCAACAATGTCTTTT
>JAZSBZ010000017.1:0-19705 GCA_045602645.1 Candidatus Scatovivens sp.
GTGATTTTATTTGTTTTATTTTAAAATTAAAAAGCGTAAAAAAATAATTTAAATTTGTTGTTTTAAAAATAGTGTTAGATTATAATTAATATGTGTAATGATATGTTCAAATGAGGAGTAAAAATATGATTGAAATAAAAAAAGTTGGAGTATCTTATATTAAAGGTGAAAAAGTCATTGATAACATGAATTTAAAAGTTGAAAATGGGACTGTATTTGGATTTATAGGTCCAAATGGAGCTGGAAAAACAACTACAATAGAAATGATTACGGGAATTTTAAATATCGATGAAGGTGATATTTTAATAGATAAAAAAAGTATTAGAAAAGATCCAATAGAAGCAAAGAAAAAATTTGGATTTGTTCCAGATGTTCCTGATGCTTTTGAAAAATTAACTGGATTAGAATACTTAAATTTTATTGCGGATGTGTATGAAGTACCTACAAGAAAAAGATTAGATATTGTAAAAAAATTATCTGAAGAATTTGGTATAAAAGAAGTTTTAAAAGATAGAATACAAAGCTATTCTCATGGTATGAAACAAAAATTATTAATAATTAGCGTTTTATTACATAATCCTAAAAATTGGATATTAGATGAACCAATGACGGGGTTAGATCCAAAAGCTTCGTATCATTTAAAAACACTTATGAGAGAACATGCAGACAAAGGTAATACGGTATTCTTTTCTACACACGTATTAGAAGTTGCAGAAAAGATATGCGATAAAATTGCAGTTATAGATAAAGGTAAAATTATTTTTGTTGGAACATGTGATGAATTAAAAGAACAAGCAAAATCAAGTACATCACTTGAAGAATCATTCTTAAAAATTATAGAAGGAAAAGAAGAAAATGAACAATAATTTAGTTAGTGTTGTATTTAAAAATACAAGACGTGCTGATAAATTTAAAACAAAAAAAGATTCAATGCTTGCATTTTTAGCATTTGGTATAGTTTTTGGGTTCTTAGCTTGCATGATGTCATTTTTTAGTTATTTTGTTACAAAACAACTAATTAGAATAAATCAAACATATGCATTTGTAAATATGCTACTTTTGATGAATTTCTTATTATTGTTTGCTAAGAGTATTTTTGAAAGCTTAAACGTATTGTATTTTTCTAAAGATCTAAAAGTTTTGCTAAGAATGCCGATAAAGAGTAAAGACTTATTACATGCAAAACTTATTAATTTAATAATTTCTGAATATCAAATGGAATTTATTATGCTAGCTATTCCAATGATTGTATATGGGTTAACGGTAGGAGTTAATTTCTTGTTTTATATATACATGCTTGTGGTTTTAATTTTTATACCAGTAATTCCAATAATGACAACATCACTTATAGTTGCAATAATAATGAAATTTACAAATAAAATTAAAAACAAAAATAAAGTAATGTACATAACAATTATTTTAGCTACAGTATTTTTAGGATTGATTTCTATGTTATTTAGTTCAGAATCTAAAATAACTGGAAATGATTTTAGAAGTATGGTTATGAGAACTAATGGTATTGCTGAAAATCTTTCAGATAGTTTTGTTTTATTAAAACCTATAATGCAATCATTAATTAATTATGATCGTATCTTAGGATTTAAAAATTTAGTAATATTAATTGTTGAAAATGTTTTGTGCTATTTTATAATGCTTCATATTATGGCTAAAGTTTATTTAGATGGAGCAATAGGAGCATATATAAATAGTTCAAAGAAAAAGGCTGTTGTAGAAGATCTTACATTTGATGATTTAAAGAAAAAGCCTGTATATCTATCGTATATAATTAAAGAATTAAAAACGATGATAAGAACGCCGATATTTTTTATAGAATGTATAATTATTCCAATACTATATCCAGCATTTATTTTTGGTGTAGTAATTGGTTTGATGAAATTTGCAGAGATGCTAGGAGTTGCTTTATGGCCTGTATTAAATGAAATCTCTTTAACATCAAATGGCCTTGCAATTTTCTTAGGTGTAGGGCAAATATTTTATATGATGAACTTTAGTTCAATAGTTGCAGTATCAAGAGAAGCTAATAATGCAATAATAACAAAATATATTCCAATTCCTTTAACAAAGCAATTTAATTTAAAAATTTCAATTGGAGTAGTTGTAAATACATTTGCGACATTATTAGTAAGTATATTCTATTATATGTGCTCTCATAAGCTTGGAATTACGTTTATTATGTTTTTTGAATTAACATTAATAAATATTATAGGTGAGAAACTAAAATTGATTATAGATTTAAATAAACCAAAATTAAAATGGGATGGCGAATATACAATGATGAAACAAAATACAAACATAATGTATGAACTATTCTATACAGTTGTAGTTGTAATTGTATTTTGCTTGATTAGTTTATTAATTAAAGATGCTGCTTGGTATTTAATTATAATGAGTATTATATTTATGTTTATTAATGGAAAAATAGATAATAAAGTTAAACATGGACAATATAGTTTGTTTGGAAAAATATTTTAGATAAAAGTATAAATATTATTCTATCGGAAATACTAGTATAAAGTAATTAAGAAATGAGGTATTTTATATGAATGAACATCCTATAGAAGTATTGATGGAAACAGCCATGAGTAATATAAAAGATATGGTTGATGTAAATACTATAATTGGAGAACCGATAGAAACTAAAAATGGAATGGTAATAATTCCTATATCTAAAGTGAGCTTTGGATTTGCTGCTGGTGGTAGTGAATTTAAGGGTGAAACAATAGATGAATATAAGAAAAAAGATAAAGAAGAACAAGTACAATATCGTCTTCCATTTGGAGGAGGAAGTGGTGCAGGAATTTCAATTAATCCAATGGCTTTTGTTGTTGTTTTAAGAGATTCTATTAAAGTTATTCCAATAGAACATGCATCTGCAATTGATAAGTTAATTGATTATGTACCAGATTTAATGGAGAAAGCAAATTGTATTGTAGATAAAACTGCTGATTTAAGTAAAAAGGGTAAAGTTAAACTTCCTGAAAAGATTTTGAAAAACAATAAAATTGTAAAAAATGTTCATATGCCAAATGTGCCAAAAACAGCGGCTGAGACACTAGAAAAAGAAGATGAATATTTAGATGATGAAGAATAGTTAAAAGACAAATTACTTGTTTAAGTAATTTGTCTTTTTTGTTTAGAAAAATATGTTAAAAAATGGTATAAATGCTTGATAAAAAATAGCAAAATATGATAGAATTTAAACGGATAAATTTATTTATTTAAAGGATGTATTTATGGATATTAATCAAATTGAAAGTGTAAAGGAAGAAGCGTCTCGTTATGCGCTTACCTCAAGCTTATTAAAGGAAATTTTATTTGAATTAAAGAAAAGAATTGTAGAGAAAAAAGACTTAATTATGGCAGCAAATAAAGAAGACATCAAGATAAGCAAAAAACAAATTAAAATTAAAGAGTTTTTGAAAATTATTGAATCATATGAGAATGCTGATTACGTAATTAATTCTGATGTAAGAAAAATGATTGTTTATAAAGGGGATCCTTATGTAACAATGCATGTTTGCATGCAAGCTCTAACACAAAGTAATAAAATTTTAATTGTACAAAATAATTTTATGTATGGCGTGAATGAGATTTTAATTAAAATAATTGATACAGTTTTTAATGAATATAAAATCTTTAATTTGATTAATCATTGCAATGATTATGATATTAAATCAATAATAGATTTTAAGAAAATCTTTGATGATATAATAGTAATCGGAGACACAACAATGTATCAACAATTAATAGATGAAGATATTGAGTCTAAGTTTTATCCATATAATAATATCTGTTTGTATTCAGATAATATAGAATTTGATAAATTACAAGAAGCAATTTATATATATGCAAATGAAAACCAATATGAACTAGAAGTTTTATATGGCGAAGATATAGAAGAAGTAATAAATGAAGTTAATGTAAATGAGTTTGCAGATACTGCAATTTTACTAACAAAGAACGAAGAAAGAAAAGAATTGTTTAGTGTTATGGTTGAGAATAAACAAGTATTTGTAAACGACAATCCATTTAAACAAGAAGTAGGTAAAATCTATAATTATTTAGTGTAAGGAAGAAAAAATGTTAGCGGTTGAATTTAAAAATTTAATTAAACAAATCGGTATACCATGTAACTGGAATGATTTAAGAGCAACATATAGGTATAATGCAGATGAAAAACAATTCAGAGCATTTGAAGAAGATATGTTAAACCTGGTTAGACGTGGTGGTAATTTCGATGAAAGCTTAAATGTAATAATGAAACATATTGATCTATTTGATAAAGAACAATATGTATTTCGTGTTGCGAGATTACTTGAAAAAGAAATAAATGAAGAAAAGAGTATTTTTTCAGGAACTCCACAACAAAGAGTTTCATTAAATTATCCAAAAACTAATAGACAACAAGCATTTCAAACAGCTAAGAAGAGTTTAAGAAAAGTAGATATTATTGATGTCGAACTTTCTAAAAAAAGAATAGATTTATATAGTTCACAAGAGTTTATAGGAAACAAAAACTTCTTTGATAAAAGAAAAGAAAAAACAGCCGCATTATTACAAAGAATTGAAGAAACAATTGGACTTGAAAATGTTTTAGGTTATATAAAACCTACAGATTTAATTCAATGTTGTAAATATCCTAACTTAGGAAATGTTTTAGCAGTAAGAATTATAGAAAATAGTGCTACAATTGATATAAACAATGCAGAATATCAAGATAAAGTTTTAGGAAAAGAAGGGCTAAAAAAGAAAGCTGAAGAAAATGAAGCCAAAGCAAAAACATTTAGATGGGAAGACTTCTTTGAAGCAGTAAAAAAATATGCACAATATATAGAATTAGATAAAGTTTTATTGCTAGCAAATACTGTTTATTATAATAAATATGGTGATGGACTTGAGAATTTTACTCAAGAAGAAGCTAGAGAATTAAAAGATTTTACAGATAAAGTAGGAACATTATTAGATAATCCAAAAGTATCAATTGATTCACCAAGATTTAATAGAACTATTACTTATAGTGAATTAAAAGAATGGGTATATACTTTAAATAGACATTATATTGGTGGTGAATTCCATACAGATGAACAAATTTCAGAGCTTGCAAATGATATTGTAAATGGAAGATGTGATGTATCAGATATATCACCAGAAGAATTTAAAGATATAATAGCATTTACAGCACAAGAAGTAGGATATATATTAGAAAACGCTCCAGAATCATTAGGATTTATGCTTGAGAATGAATATATTGATGAAGAGATGGCAAAAGAAGCTCTTTCTACTCAAGAAGAAGTTCCAGATGAAGAATTATTGTATTTATATAAAAATAATTTGGTAACTAATGAGGTTCTTGCTGAATTATTAAAGAAAAAAGTGATAAATGTTGATGGAATAAGATTACTTAAAGAAAATGAAGTAAAAGAAACACCACTTGAATCTATAGCTTCAAGTACGAAGATGGTTGAACTATATTTGGATAAAGAAAATTCACCAGAAGAATTTGAAGAATATAGAAGATTATATAAACTTTTAAAAGTAGAAGGAAAATCAATTAAAGAACAAAAAGAAAATGCTGATTTATTAATTGATGAAAATCTTGATCTTTTAGAAGAAGATAGAATATATGATTTATATCGTATGGGATTAATTCCAATTGATACAACAATTGAATTTATTGGTAAAGATGCATTATTAAATGCTTTTGCAAATGGCGAATTAAAACCTACAGATTCAAAAAGATTATATGATTCTGGTACAATTACGATTGCTATGATAAGGGAAATATTAAAGAAACCAGAAATTGATGATGGACAAAAATTAGTTTTAATTTACAGTACATTCCCTGATAAAGATGATGTTAAAACAAGAAGTAAATTAATTGACTACTTAAAAGATGCAGCAGATAATTTTAAGAATTCAGGAAAAGGACCAAAAAGAAAAAGAGAACCAAAACCTGAAGATCCTGTTCCTCAAAATAAATATGTATCAGATCCTTGTTCAAGATGGAAATTAATTTCAAATATTGATAAGGACTATAGTCAAGAATATTTAAAAGATGGACATATTATTTTTTATTTACCAAACGAGGAAAAATATATAATTGAAAAATTATATGATAAAAACAGAAAACCTGCATATGGTGCTGCTACATATATACTAGATGAGAGAACATATGAACAAAATAAAGATGAGATTATTAAAGATGGTAAAATAGATAAATCAACTTTAGTAAGCCTTAGAGGTGAAAAACCAAAAGAAGTTAAGAAACTAATTCATACTGGATGGGGAAATGCAGTTCTAAAATATTTTGGAATTCAAGATTCAAAAAAATATTCAAAAGAACAATGCAGAATAATAAAAGAACTTGCAGATGAAGTAGAAAAAACAAAAAGACCTTTAGATGATGATGAAAGAGAATAAAGGATTGAGTATGACAAATTTAGAAAAAGAAATACAATTTATTAAAGGAGTAGGACCTAACCGTGCTACTCTTTTAAACAAATTGGGGATATTTAATTTAAAAGATCTTATAACTTATTTTCCAAGAGAACATGAAGATAGAGGAAATATTAAAACTATTTCTGAAGTTGTTCATGGAGAGGAAGCATTAATTTCAGGATATCCTGTTGGAAGAATGAATGAAATAAGAATAAGAAAAAATCTAACTCTTTGTAAACTAATTGTTAGAGATGAGTCAGGTAGTTGCCAAATAACTTGGTATAACCAAAGTTATTTGAAAAATACTTTTAAACCAAACGAGCGATATAAATTTTTTGGTAAAATATCAAGAAGCTATGGAAAAGTTGAAATGCAATCACCTGTTTTTGAAGTTGCAAATCAAACAAAAAATACTGGAAAGATAATTCCAATATATCCGCTTACATATAGTTTAACTCAAAATACAATTAGAAAAATAATTGAAACAGGATTAGATGAGGTAGAAGGAAAATTAGAAGAAACATTACCAGATTATATTTTAGACAAATATAAATTTTATGATTTTAATACAGCAATAAGACAAATTCATTTTCCTGATAACTTTGAATCATTTAATAAGGCAAGAAAGAGATTAGTATTCGAAGAACTATTTTCAATGCAACTCGCGTTATTAAGTTTAAAAAATAAATATGAAATTAAAAAACCGGGTATAGAATTTGATAAAGATGCTAAAATGTCTGATGTAATTAATTCATTACCATTTAAATTGACTGGAGCACAATTAAGGGTATTAGAAGAAATAGATAAAGACATGGAATCAAATAAACCTATGAATAGATTACTTCAAGGAGATGTTGGTTCTGGTAAAACAGTTGTAGCATTAACTGCAGCATATAAAGCTGTTAAGTCAGGATATCAAGCTGTTATAATGGCTCCTACAGCTATACTTGCAACGCAACATTTAGAATCTTTCAATGAGATTTTAAGTGGATTTAATATTAGATGTGAGCTTTTAACAAGTGGAATAACTAAAAAGAAAAAAGAAGAAATGCTTGCTAGACTTGCAAATGGAGAGATAGATATATTGATTGGTACACATGCTGTACTTGAAGAAAATGTTGAATTTAAAAAACTAGGTTTGGTTGTAACAGATGAGCAACATAGATTTGGTGTAAGACAAAGAAGTGTTATTGTAGAAAAAGGAAACAATCCAGATGTTTTAGTTATGACAGCTACACCAATACCAAGAACATTAGCACTAATTTTATATGGTGATTTGGATATTTCAATTATAGATGAGCTTCCACCAAACAAAAAGAAAATTGAAACTTTTGCTGTTACAAAAGGAATGGAACAAAGAGTTAATAATTTCATTGTTAAGAATATTGAAGAAGGTAGACAATGTTATGTTGTTTGTCCACTTGTTGAAGAAAATGAAGAAATAGACGCTAAGTCTGTAATGGAAATATATGAAAACTATAAGAAAAATATCTTTCCTAATTATAGAGTTGAATATTTACATGGAAAGATGAAAGCAAAAGAAAAAGATGCAATAATGGAAGAATTTAAGAATGGAAATATAGATATTCTTATTTCAACAACTGTTATTGAAGTTGGAGTTAACGTTCCTAACAGTAATATAATGATAATAGAAAACGCTGAAAGATTTGGCCTTGCTCAATTACATCAATTAAGAGGAAGAGTTGGACGTGGTGAGTATCAGTCTTACTGTATTTTAAAATATCAAGGTAATTCAGAGATTATAAGAGAAAGAATGAAAGTTATTACAAGTTCAAATGATGGATTTGTAATTTCAGAAAAAGATTTGGAATTAAGAGGTTCAGGAGAATTCTTTGGAACAAGACAACATGGTATACCAGAATTTAAGATTGCTAACTTATTCGAAGATATCGATATGTTAAAACAAGCACAAGGAATTGCAATAGAAATTATTGATAAGGATCCAACTCTTGAAAATAAAGAAAATGAACCATTACGAAAACTTGTTGATGAAAAGTTCAAAAATCGTATTGAGATATAGAATTTCACAAACAATTCACTGTAATGCAATTGACAAAAGGGCTCAAAGATAATAAAATATATACGTTAAAAAATAAGAAAGAGGATGTTAAATTGAGAGTATTTTTACTTTTTATTGGAATAGTCGCCTTAGCATGTGGCGTTAAGTTCATATATGATGCACGACCTATAGTAAAAAAATATTTTAGTTTTGGTGATAAAAATGAAGCAACATCAGGATTAAAAATACTTGGGTTTCTGCTTGTGATACTAGGCGGATGTCTAATATATTTTATGTATTAATACTTTAACTTACAACATGACATAGATACTATACAGAAAGGAAGATAAAATTATGAGAATAACTTACGAAAACAATGTATATGAAATACCAGAAGGAGTTGCTATTAGAGAAGGTTTAAAAGATCAAATTGAAAATAGTCCAATAAAAGATATTATTGCTGCTAGATATAATAACACAATTGAATCTTTAAATTTTCCAATTAATAGAGATGGAGAAATAGAGTTCTTTAATAGACAAGATAAAGATGGAAGAATAATTTATATAAGAGGATTATTATTCTTAATGAGCAAAGCTTTTTCAGAAGTATATCCTAACGCATTATTAACAGTTAACTACCAATTATCAAATGCTATGTATGGTTCAGTTGATAACATGGAAGTTACTGATGAAGTAATTGCTAATGTAAAAGCTAAAATGGAAGAATTAATTGCAAGAGATTTACCAATTACAAAAGTTATGATGACTCAAGAAGAAGCAGAAGAATTTTATAAAAAAGAAGCTTCAGTAAGAGGTAGATTACAAACTGATATAGATAAAGAAAAAGTATCTTTATATTATTGTGAAGATTACTATAATTATTTCTATGGTACAATGCCAATCTCAACAGGATTTGCTAAAATATTTGATTTTGTTAAATACAGAAATGGATTTTTAGTTAAATATCCAAGTATTGCAGAACCAGAAAAAATTCAACCAAATGTTGATTCATTAAAACTTGTTTCAGCAATGGATGAATATGACGAAATAAACAAATTAATGAAAATTAATACAGTATATAGATTAAACAAAAAGATTAGAGAACCAAAAGGTGAAAAAGAATTAATTCTTATTTCAGAAGCATTACATGAAAAGAAAATTGCAGAAATTGCAAATAAAATTAAAGAACATGGTAATGTAAGAATGGTATTAATCGCTGGACCTTCATCATCAGGAAAAACAACATTTGCTGGAAAATTAGGAATGAGTTTAAAAATAAATGGAATTAAACCAGTTACAATTTCAGTAGATAATTACTTTGTTGAAAGAGTAAACAATCCTAAAGATGAACATGGAAATTATGACTTTGAATGTATTGAAGCATTAGACCTAGATTTATTTAACAGTCAACTTGTTGATTTATTAAATGGAAAAGAAGTTGCACTTCCAACATTTAACTTTACAACAGGAACTAAAGAATATAGAGGTAATACATTAAAACTTAAAGAAGATGAAATACTAATTATAGAAGGTATTCATTGCTTAAATGATAGATTAACAAGCTTAATACCACAAGAAAATAAATTTAAAGTTTATATAAGTGATTTAACTGTATTAAATATTGACTATTATAATAGAATCTCAACAACTGATACTAGATTAATCAGAAGAATTGTTAGAGATCATCAATTTAGAAATTATTCAGCTGAACATACATTAAAAACATGGTATTCAGTAAATAGTGGAGAACAAAAAAATATATTCCCATTCCAAGAAGAAGCAGATGTAATGTTTAATTCTTCAATTGTATATGAGCTTGCAGTACTAAAAAATTATGCAATGCCACTTCTTGAAGAAATACCAGAAACATCAAGAGAATATAGTGAAGCAAGAAGATTAATAGCATTATTAAAATATTTTGAAAATATGGATGATACTTTAATTCCAAACAATTCATTATTAAGAGAATTTATTGGTGGAAGTATTTTTGAACACTAAAAGGAGTAAAAATGTTATCTAACTTTACAGTTATTGATGAAGAATTTATATGTGAAAATTGCGGGCATAAGGTTCCTAAATTGGGTTATTCATGCAGAAACCATTGCCCGGTTTGCTTGCATTCGAAACATGTTGATGTTAATCCAGGAGATAGAGCAGAAACATGTCATGGATTATTAGAACCGATAGGATTAGAAATTAATAATAAAAAAGGTTATATTATAATTTCTAAATGTAAGAAATGCGGTGCAATAAGACGTAATAAAGCTGCAGAAGATGATAACATGGATTTAATAATAAAATTAAGTGTGAAGGATAATTTTTAAGGCTATGAAAGAAAAGTCTAATGATAAAAAAACAATTAAAACACCTAGAAAAATAATTGTTAAAAGAATAATAGTTGCAATTTTGATTGTAATATGGGCAGTATTTGTATTCAATTTATCAAGTCAAAATGGAAATGATTCATCAGGATTAAGCAGAATGATTGTAGAGCTTTTTACAAAGGATGAAGCGATTATAAATGTTGTTGAACCATATGTAAGAAAAGTTGCACATTTAAGTGAATATGCATTAGGAGGAATGTTATTTTTAGTGCTTCTTAATACATATGAATTAACTGATAGAAGAAAAATGATAATTTCAATTGCAATTGGAGTATGGTATGCAATTACTGATGAAGTTCATCAAATGCTTGTACCAGAAAGATCAGGAAATATCATCGATGTTTGGATTGATTCTTTAGGGATATCAATAGGTGTTTGTGTAATGATGGTTTACTATAAGATTAAAGATATAATAATAAATAAAAAGAAACAGGTAGTACCTGTCAATAAATAGGGAGTTGAAAAGAATGATTAATTTCAAAAAAATCATTGCAGAAAAAATTGCAAAAGCTGCAGAACTTGATGCAAATGAAATAGTTAATTATATAGAAATACCACCAAATACTGACATGGGAGATTATGCGTTCCCATGTTTCAAATTAGCTAAAACTTTAAGAAAAGCTCCACCAGCAATAGCTGCAGAGTTAAAAGAAAAAATTGAAGCTGATGAGAATATTGAAAAAGTTGAGATTGTTGGTGGATATCTAAATTTCTATATCAATAAACTTTTACTTGCCAAAACAGTATTAGAAGAAATTGAAAATGCTGGAGAAAAATATGGTTCAAATGTTAGTGGTAAAGGAAAAACTGTATTAGTAGAATATTCATCACCAAATATTGCTAAACCATTCCATATTGGACATTTAAGAAATACTGTAATAGGTTCAGCACTTTACAATATTTATAAATATTTAGGATATAACACAATTAGTATAAACCACCTTGGTGATTATGGAACACAATTCGGTAAAATGATTGAAGGATATAAAAGATGGGGTGAAGAATACGATTTAGAAGCTAACCCAATTGATGAATGCATGAATATTTACGTTAGAATTAACAATCTATGTAAAGAAGATGAAGTAACACTTGAAGCATGTAGAGATAATTTTAAGAAAATCGAAGATGGTGATCCTTGTTGTGTAGAAGTATGGAACAAATTCAAAGATTTAAGTTTAAGAGAATTTAAAAAAATATATGGAATGCTTGGAGTAGAATTTGATTCATATAATGGTGAAGCATTCTACTCTGATAAAATGGATGAAGTTGTAGATAAACTTGAAGCTAGTGGAGTACTTACTGATTCAGAAGGAGCTAAAATTGTTGATTTAGAAGATAAAGGGCTAGGCGTTTGTATGATAAAGAAATCAAATGGTTCAACAATTTATGCTACAAGAGATTTAGCAGCAGTTTTATACAGAGCTAGAACATATGATTTTGATAAATGTTTATATGTTGTTGCATATGAACAAAATCTTCATTTTAAACAAATATTTGAAGTTGCTAAACATTTAGATATTCCAGAAAAATGCTTAAATGGATTAGAACATGTTGCATATGGTATGGTAAGATTAACAACAGGAAAAATGTCAACACGTGAAGGTACTGTTATTAAAGTAGATGAATTATTACAAGAAGCAATTGATAGAGTTCAAAAAGTTATTGAAGAGAAAAATCCAGATATGGAAAATAGAGAAGAAGAAGCTACAAAAATTGGTATTGGAGCAGTTATCTTTAATAACTTATGTAGTACTATAATCAAAGATCAAGTATTTGATTGGGATATAGCATTAAACTTTAATGGAGAAACTGGACCATACATTCAATATGTATACGTTAGAACAAAAAGTGTTCTTGAAAAAGCAGGATATGTTCCAAATGTTAATGAAGTTAAATTTGAACTTTTACAAGATCCATCAAGTTTAAAAGTTTTAAATACTTTATATAATTTTGAAGATGTATTAATGAATGTTGTAGAGAAAAATGAACCTTCTTTACTTGCAAGATACTTAATAGAATTAAGTCAAAATTACAGTAATTTCTATAATGATAATAAGATTATTGATGATGATAAAGATGTTCAAAATGCAAGAGTATATTTATCAAAAGCTGTTGGAAATGTATTAAAAACAGGAGCAGCTTTATTAGGAATTAAAATGCCAAATAAAATGTAAAAATAGTAAAATAGAGGCCTTTTCTAAGGTCTTTATTTTTTTGAAAAAAAGTCAAAAAATCATTTGAAAAAAACTTTTTTATATGATATTTTATATATGTTGTAATTAATATTTTATACTAATAAGGAGAAGAAAAAATGCAAAGAGAAGTAAACGAAGAGAAAAGAGCAAAATTTATTGAGAACGCAGGAAAAAGAGTAAATAATGTTTTACATGATATTCAAATATTAGAGCCAATGGCTAGAAGTAATACATATGATTTTACTAGAGAAGATGTAGAAGAAATGTTTAATGCGATGCAAGATTCTTTAAATGATGCAAGAGAAGAATTTAACAGAAAATTCGAGGAGAAAGCAAAAGTTACTAAAAAAGTATTTGCTTTTGGAGCTACAACAGTTAAAGAAGAAGTTGCGAATGTTGAAACAACAGAAGTTGTTGAAGGAAACGTGGAAGCATAGTAAATAGATTATAATCGTCGTGACACGTTGTATCATGACGATTTTTTTATAGGAGGTATTTATGAAATTTATTTCTTGGAATGTAAATGGATTAAGAGCAGTAGTTAATAAAGGATTTAAAGATTTTTTCGATAAAATTGATGCAGATTTTTTCTGCATACAAGAAACAAAAATGCAAGAAGAACAAATTGATTTAAATATTACTTCTATTTTAGAAGGTTATCATTCTTATTGGAATAGTGCTGAGAAGAAAGGATATTCTGGAACAGCAATATTTTGTAAAAAAGAACCCCAAAATGTATCTTATGGAATAGGAATAGAAGAACATGATAATGAAGGAAGAATTATTACATTAGAATATGATAACTTTTATTTAGTAAATTGTTATACACCGAATTCAAAAAGAGAACTTGAAAGATTAGATTATAGACAAGTTTGGGAAGATGAGATTAGAAAATATTTAAAGAAATTAGAAGAAACAAAACCTGTTATTTATTGTGGAGATTTAAATGTTGCACATAAAGAGATTGATTTAAAGAATCCAAAAACAAATCATTTTTCAGCAGGATTTACAGATGAAGAAAGAAATAAAATGACAGAATTACTAAATGAAGGATTTATAGATACATATAGATATCTTTATCCGGAAAAAGAAGAAGCATATACTTGGTGGTCTTATATGAGACAAGCAAGAGAAAAGAATATAGGATGGAGAATAGATTACTTTATAGTTTCAAATAGTTTAAAAAATAAAATTAATGATGCTATTATACATGATACTGTAATGGGAAGCGATCATTGTCCAATAGAATTGCAAATAACTATTTAGTCTTTATAAAATTTATGATATTATAGTGTCGTACTTATAATAGAGGAGAAATCTTATGTTAGAAAAACTTAAAAGTGATTTTAAAGAAAATTGGAAATTTTATGGTTTGATTTTACTTCTTACTTTTGTAACAATGGGGGTTGCATTAGTAAATTATTCAGCTGATACAGGTGATCATTCTTTAAATTTTCCACATGAATCAACATATGGAGTAGTATATTTTTGTTTAATTATATTTGCTGCAATATATGCTGTGATAGTTTTAAAAAAAGCAAATAATAATGGAGTAAGATTAGAACGATTATATTTATGGATAGCAATACCAGTTGGTATTATAATGTGTATTGTAAATCCACTTGGAAAAATACCAGATGAAGATCATCATTCAAGAAAAGCTATGGCAATGTCTATAGGTAATATTTTTTCTGAAGTTGATGAAGACGGAAGAGCAACAGAAATGTTAAATGCAAAATTACATGAATTAGTTACTCGATCTGTAACAAATTATGATGATGCTTGGAGAAGATTAACAGCTCCTGAAACAGAAGGTGAAGTGTTATTAGATTATAATACTATGGCACTATATGCACCTATTTGTCATGCACCACAAGCTTTTGGAATGTTTTTAACAAGAATTATGGGATTTGGAGTATCAGTACAGTGTTATGCTGCAAGATTATTTAATTTTTCACTTGCAATATTCTTACTGTATAATGCAATCAAATTTATGCCATATAAAAAGAATTTGATGATGGTTTTAGCATTATTACCAATTGCTAATAATGTACTTCCAACAATGTCATCAGACGCACTTGTAATATCAATGTGTATGTTTTTTATAGCATATATATTACATTTAAAATATGATGATAATATAACAAACTATAGTTTAAAACATTACATTATAATGGCTGTATCATCATTCGTAATTGCACTATGTAAAATAGTATATTTACCATTATGCTTAATATTATTAGTACTTCCAAAGGAAAAATTTGGAACAATGAAAAAGAAAGTATTATTCATATTTGTTGTTGTACTTATTTCAGTAATATTAAATTTAGTGTGGCTTGGATATTGTTCAAGATTTTTAGTTGAGTTTAATGCTGGAGTTAATTCAAAAGATCAAGTTATCTTTATATTAACTCATCCTATTAGATATTGTACAATATTATTTAAAACAATTAATTTTTATTTTAATACATACATATCAGGAATTTGTGGTGATGCACTTGGAACATATAATGTAAAAGCTACAGAATTATTAATATATCCTTGTATTGCGCTTTTATCAATTTTATTCTTTAGTAAAACAGAAGATGCTAAGATTAAATTTGATGCATTTACAAAAATTATCTTTGCTGGAATATTTATTATTATTGCAGTTTTAGTATATACAAGTTTATATGTACAATGGACACCTGTGGCATTTCCACTTGTTATAGGAGTTCAACCTAGGTACTTTTTTCCGGTACTTATTATGACTGCTGTAGTATTTGAAAATGGTTTTATAGAAATAAAAGAAAAAATGACTAGAGGCTTATTAACATTTTTGTTATTCTTTAATATTAATGTTGCAGTAGCCACTATATATACATATTATTTTGGAAACCTAATTACTGGATATATAAAATAAGGAGAATTTAAATGAAAGATAAAATATCTTTGTTTTTAAGCTTCTTTAAGATTGGCATATTTACTTTCGGTGGTGGATATGCCATGATTTCATTAATGCAAAAAGAAGTTGTAGAAGATAAAAAATGGATAACATCAGAGGATATGTCTGATATGATTACTATATCAGAATCTACTCCAGGACCAATATCAGTAAATGTAGCAACATTTGTTGGATATAAAGTTGCAGGTGTATTTGGAGCATTATTTGCGACTCTTGGATTAATATGTCCTTCACTTCTTGTAATAACGTTATTATCTACAATATTAAAAACTTTGCAAGAAAATGTTATTTTTCAAAATGCATTCTTTGGAATAAGAGCAGCGGTAATTGCTTTGATATTAAAAACGTTTATAGGAATGTATAAGGAATGCCCTAAAAATATCTTTTCTTATTTAATAATGATATTATCATTTATATTAGTTTTATTCTTTGATGTGAATGCAATAGTGTTAATAGTTTGTTCAGCTATTATTGGTGTTTTATATACATTAAGAGTTGATAGAAAGGAGACAAGATGAATTATTTAAATTTGTTTTTATCCTTTTTAAAAATAGGAACATTTACATTTGGTGGAGGTCATGCGATGATTCCACTAATACAAGAAGAGATGATAAAAAAGAACTGGATGACTATGCAAGAGTTAATAGATTTTATTGCTATTAGTGAAAGCAGTCCAGGACCATTTGCAATTAATATAGCAACATTTGTTGGACTTAAAGTAGGAAATATATTTGGTGCAATTATTTCAACAATAGGAGTTGTATTTACATCTTTTTTCTTAATTTTAATAATTGCAAAAGCATTTGATAGATTTAAAGAAAATAAAATTGTTAAAGGATGTATGTATGGATTAAAACCAACTGTAGTAGCTTTAATTGGTTCTGCAGTTGTTACAACAGCAATGTCTGTATTTATTGGAGAGTCAGATTTTATAACTGTTGTTAAAACATATGAATTTTGGCAATCAGTTGTTATTTTTATAATAGCCTTAATAATGGCTCTTAAAAAAGTTCACCCAATAAAGATAATAGTATTATCAGCTCTAATGGGAATATTTATAGGTTTTATATAATTATTTTGTGAGGTAAAAATGAAGAAAATTATTTTGGTAGTATGCACTATTTTAATATGTATAGGAATCTGCATATATTCTATGTATAGAATCGATATGAGATTAATGGATGAAGGTTTAAGAGTTGTATTTGGAACTTGGGGTCATGATGATTATGAACCAACAGAAGTTATACGAAGTGAGACTATATTAGAAGAAGTAAAAGACATAAAACTTACATTTAATAGTAGAGATGAACAAGGATTAAAATTAGTATTAGAAGATGATGGAGAAAGAGGTTTTGACATATATACATACTATGGTGATGTAGTAATATCTAAAGGTAATTTTATTGGTGATTTTGCTTACGCTATAGAAAATGGAGATGTTAAATTAGATGACTTCTTAAATAAGATTGTTTTTGATGCTTCTATAGGAGAATGTCGTAAATTATATTACAAAGATGGAGGAAGTATAGAATATCAATATGATGATTATACTGTACTAAAATTAAATTCATTAGAAGGATATAATGATTTAGTAATAGGGCCTAAAGAAAGTATCATTAATAATGTAATGATAGAATTACGTAAGGAAAATAATATAGAAAATAAATTAAAAGCAGATGAAAATATTGTTAACCAATAATTAAATTTACGTAAAATACTACACAAAACAATAAAAGTGTGGTAAAATATTAAATGATTTTATAAAAAAGGGAGGAATTGATCATGTCAGGACATAGCAAATGGCATAACATTCAAGCTAAAAAAGGGAAAGCTGATGCAGCAAGAGGAAAAATATTCACAAAATTAGGAAGAGAATTATTAATAGCAGTAAAACAAGGTGGCCCAGATCCTGCTGGTAATTCAAAATTAAAAGATGTTATTGCAAAATGTAAAGCAAATAACATGCCAAATGATACAATCAATAATGCAATTAAAAAAGCATCTGGAGCAACAAACGCAGATAACTATGAAGAAATTACATATGAAGGATATGGTCCAAGTGGTGTAGCAGTTATCGTTAATGCTTCAACAGATAATAAAAACAGAACAGCAGCTGATGTTAGACACGTGTTTGATAAATCAGGTGGAAATTTAGGTACAACAGGTTGCGTATCATATATGTTTGAGAAAAAAGGTGTAATCGTTATTGAAAAAGAAGGTTGCCCAATGTCAGAAGATGATCTTATGATGTTAGCTATCGAAGCTGGAGCAGAAGATTTCTCAGCTGAAGAAGAAGTATATGAAATAACAACAGCACCAAATGATTTTACAGCTGTAACAGAAGAATTAACAAATAATAATTTAACTTTCTTAGAAGCTGGAGTACAACAAGTACCAAGCACATATGTTTCATTAGATGAAAAAAGTGCTGAAAAAATGCAAAGATTAATTGATAATCTAGATGATTTAGATGATGTATTAGAAGTATTCCATAACTGGGAAGAATAATTTGAAATTAAGACTAGCTTATTTAAAGAGGCTAGTCTTTTTTGATGCATAAAATTTAAAAAATGTTAAAAAATATCTTTATTAGAAAGGTTTGGTGATAAAGATGTTTTTCAGAACAGATATGGCAGTCGAAAGACGAGAAGTTTTTAAAGTTGCAAATAATTTAAAGCAAGAAATTGATGGAATAGAGACTGAAGAAGAATCTATTAATGATACAAAAATTACAAGAGTATTAATAACTAATAAAAATGGAGAAAGAGCTTTAAGAAGAAAAAAAGGTACTTATATAACAATAGATGCTAAAAAGATAAATAATATATCGGTAGAAAAAGAAAGAGAATTAATTAAAATATTTTCAGATGAATTAAAAGATTTAATAGATAAACATGCAAGTAAAAACGATGAAATATTAATTGTAGGACTTGGAAACTTAAATGCAACGCCTGATTCGTTGGGTGCAAAAGTAGTTGATAATATAGAAATTACTAGACATATCAAAATGTTTTTACCTAACGCAATTGATAAAAATACAAGAAGTGTAAGTGCTGTTGTGCCGCGGAGTACTTGGAACAACAGGAATTGAAACGTTAGAGATTGTTAAAGGGATAGTTGACAATGTAAATCCAAAATTGATTATAGCAATTGATAGTTTGTGTTCAAAAAATATTAATAGAATTGGAAAATCAATTCAAATATCAGATACTGGAATAATTCCTGGAGGTGGTGTTGGAAATAGACAAGAAGAACTTTCTATAGAAACTTTGGGTGTGCCAGTTATTGGTGTTGGCATTCCGACAGTTTTAGATGCGGCAACAATAGTGGTAGATACATTAAATGCATGTCAATTAAAAATAGAAGAAAATGATTTAGTTAATAGAATGAAATTAAATAAGTTTAATTTTGTTGTAACACCAAAAGAGATTGATAGCTTAATAGAAACAGTATCACAGATTGTATCAGAAGGAATAAATAGAAGTTTTTAATAACAAAAAATAATTTGTAGAATATTATAAAGTACACTTTAAAATAGGGAGAAAATTTTGTGAAAACGGTTTGTGTAAAAACGATAAGTCCAGATATCATTAATTTTATGCTTGATGAAATTGAAAAAGAAACTAATGATTTTGTTATATCAATTTATCGATTTAAAACGTATGATAATTTTATAGTACATTCTTTTGATAAAGGATTTGAA
>JAZSBZ010000018.1:0-7186 GCA_045602645.1 Candidatus Scatovivens sp.
TGCCTATAGTTTAGGGATGGAAGTTATTGTAACAGACCATCATGAACCTTTAGAGGAACTTCCAAATGCCTTAGCTGTAATTGATTGTAAAAGAAAAGATAGTAAATACCCATTTAATAGTTTGGCTGGTGTTGGTGTTGCATTTAAGCTAACACAAGCAATAGGAATTAGATTAAATTTAGAAGAAAAAGAGTACTTAAAATTTCTAGATGTTGTTTGTATAGGAACAATTTCTGATATAGTACCTTTAATAGATGAAAATAGAGTTATAGCTAAATTAGGTTTAAAACTTGTAGAGCAAACAAAATCGCCTGGAATTAAAGCGCTTCTTAATGCTGCTGCATATAAAGAGGTAAATTCAAATACTGTTTCATTTGGAATTG
The DNA here is from genome assembly GCA_045602645.1 of Candidatus Scatovivens sp. GTDB lineage: Bacteria > Bacillota > Clostridia > TANB77 > CAG-508 > Scatovivens. Next base: position 384 of record JAZSBZ010000018.1, read on the forward strand.
CACCAAGAATAAATGCATGTGGAAGAATGGGACATGAAAGAGATGCTTTAGATTTATTTTTAACAGAAAATATTGTTGAAGCAAATAAGATTACAGAAAAATTAAACGAATACAATAAAAAAAGACAAGATATAGAAAAAAGAATTTTTGAAGAAGCTATTCAAATAATTGAAAGTGGAAACTTAAAAGAAAATAATGCATTAGTAGTTGGTGCTGAAGATTGGCATCATGGAGTTATTGGAATAGTTGCTTCTAAAATTACAGAATTATATTTCAAGCCAAGTATTTTAGTTTGTTTTGAAGGTGATGAAGCTAAAGGATCAGGAAGAAGTATTCCTGGATTTGATCTTCATGCTGCATTATGTGCTTCTAGTGAATATCTAGAGAAATATGGCGGTCATGAAATGGCTGTTGGATTAAGTTTGAAAAAAGATAATTTTGAAAACTTTAAAGAAGTTTTTGAAAATATTGCAAAAGATGCAAATACAGAAGAAATAATTCCTGTAATTAAAATAGATAAAGAAATTAATTTAAAAGATATAACATTAGAAAGTGTTAAGAGTTTAAAATTATTAGAACCTTTTGGGGAGTCAAATAAAACACCAATTTTTATTTATAGAAATTTAAGAATTGATTCTATTAGAGCATTATCAGAAGGAAAACATTTAAAATTAACATTAAAAGATGGTAATACAATTATTAATGCAATAGGTTTTAACATGGGAAGTTATTCTGAAGAATATCTAATTGGTGATAAAATAGATGTAATTGGAGTTTTAGAGACTAATACATTTAATGGTATAGAAAGCGTTCAAATTAATATGAAGGATATTAGAAAATCATATTAATGATAAAGGGGAAATTAGTATGACAGAAGTGAATCAAGTAACAATTGAAGATATTATCAAAAAACAAAAAGAGAATTATCCAAATTGTAATGAGAATTTAATAAGAAGAGCTTATGAATTTGCTAATACAAATCATGGCAATCAATGTAGAAAATCTGGTGAACCATATATGATTCACCCTGTTAATGTTGCATATATTTTAGCTACACTAGAACTTGATGATGAAACATTATGCGCAGCACTTCTACATGATGTTGTTGAAGATACTCCTGTAACACATGAAGATTTAATAAAAGAATTTGGTGAAGCAATTGCAGAAATGGTTGCTGGTGTTACAAAATTAGGTACATTAAGATATACAACAGCAGAAGAACAACAAGTAGAAAACTACAGAAAAATGTTCTTAGCTATGGGTAAAGATATTAGAGTAATATTAATTAAGCTTGCAGATAGACTTCATAATATGAGAACGTTAAAATTTTTATCAAGAGATAGACAAATTGCAAATGCTAAAGAAACTAAAGACTTATATGCACCACTTGCAAATAGACTTGGTATTTATTCTTTAAAATGGGAATTAGAAGATTTAAGTTTTAAATATTTACACCCAGATGAATACCATGAAATTGTTACAGGTCTTGATAAAAAAAGAGAAGAAAGATTAAGATTTCTTGAAAAAATACAAGAAGATTTAGATAACCAAATTAAAGATGAAGGAATTAAAGCTGATGTAACAGGAAGAGCAAAACATTTATATAGAATTTATAGAAAAATGCAAAGAGATAATAAAACATTAGATCAAATCTATGACCTATTTGCTCTTAGAATTTTAGTTGATAACGTAAAAGATTGTTATGCTGTACTTGGAATTGTACATGAGATGTACACTCCAATGCCAGGAAGATTTAAAGACTATATAGCAGTTCCTAAAAAGAACATGTATCAATCTATACATACAACATTACTTGGACCAAAAGGAACTCCATTTGAAGTTCAAGTTCGTACATGGGATATGCATAGAACAGCTGAATTTGGTATCGCAGCTCACTGGGCATATAAAGAAGCAAGTAACCAAGGAGCTAAAAAAGAAGTTACAGTTAAAGATGATAAATTAGCTTGGCTTCGTGAAACATTAGAGTGGCAAAAGAATACTGAAAATCCAGATGAATTTTTAAATACATTAAAAACAGAACTTTTTGAAGATGAAGTTTATATATTTACTCCAAAAGGTATGATTAAAGTTTTACCAAAAGGAGCTACACCAATTGATTTTGCATATAGTGTTCATGAGCAAATTGGACACAAAATGGTAGGATGTAAAATTAATAGCAAAATGATGCCAATTATTACAGAACTTAATAATGGTGATATCGTTGAAATTATTACATCAGAACAATCAAAAGGACCAAGTAGAGATTGGCTTAAATTTGTTAAGAGTTCATCTGCTAAGACAAGAATTAATCAATGGTTTAAACGTGCTCAAAGATCTGAGAACATCGAAAAAGGTAAAGATGCTATTGAAAGAGAAGTTAAAAAGATTGGAATTAAATATTCTGATCTAGTTAGACCAGAATGGTTACAACTTGCAATGGATAGATACAAGTTCGCAACACTTGATGACTTATATGCAAGTGTAGGATTTGGTGGTATATCAGTAAATAAATTAATGGCAAGACTTTTAGATGAATACAGAAAAGAACATGAAGATGAAGATTTTGAAGATAAAATTGAAGAACTTGCACATGCAAAACCAAATAGAAGCAAACCTTCTAAAACAGGTGTTGTGGTAAAAGGAATCGATAATTGTTTAGTAAAACTTTCAAAATGCTGTAATCCACTTCCAGGAGATGAAATTGTAGGTTATATTACAAAAGGAAGAGGAGTTTCGGTCCATCGTAAAGATTGTGTAAACGTTAATGATTTATTTAATGAAGAAAATAGAATGATAGATGTATATTGGTTTGATGATGTTAATGGATCATACAAAGTTGAAATAGAAATTTTAGCTAACGATAGAAATGGTTTATTAAAAGACATTATTAAACAAGTTGAAAACTCAAAAATTAAATTAACAGGTATGAATACAAGAACAACAAAAGAAGGAATAGCAATTATAGATATTTCTTTAGAAGTTGAAAATACAAGTATATTAAATAAAGTACTATCATCATTTAGAAATGTTGAAAGTGTTTATGATGTAAATAGAAAAAGAGGATAGGAGTTACAAATGATATTAAAAAGAATTCAAGTAAGTACACCGCAAGTTGGATTAAAAACAAACTCATATATAGTGTGTGATGATAAAACCAAAGAAGCTATGGTTATTGATCCGGGAGGCGAACCAGAAAGAATAGCTGAAGTTTTAGATATTTTAGGAGCAACATTAAAATATATTTTTGTTACACATTGCCATGCTGATCATATTGGAGGCATAGCAGAATTAAAAAAATTAAAAGGTGGAAAAATATTAATAAGTAGAGATGATGCTGAAGGTTTATTTAATGAAGCAATAAATCTTGCTTATATAATTAACATGGAAAAACCTGAACTTGAAGCAGATTCAAGAGTAGATGATAATGATTTAATTCATGTTGGTGATATTGAATTTAAAGTAATCGCGACTCCAGGACATACCAAAGGTGGTTTATGTTTATACTCTGAAAAAGAAGCATTAGTATTTACAGGTGATACATTGTTCTCAGGAACATGGGGAAGAACAGATCTTCCTACAGGAAACTTTGTTGATATTATAACTTCAATAACAAATAGATTAATGCCATTACCTGACGAGACAATAGTTTATCCAGGTCATGGAAAAATTACAATGATACAAGATGAAAGAAATATATACTTAGAATTAAGAGAAAAAGATTTCTAAAGAAAAGGATGGGATACAAATGGACGAAGTAATGAATGAAGAAGGATTTGATTATGATGATGTTATTGACGCTGCTAAAAAAGCGTTAACACCAACAAAGTTAGCTCGTTTTAAGAAAGCTAATCCAGAAAACACACCAGATGTTATTATTAATAAGTTAGATGTTGTTCTTTCGAATGTTTCTTTTTATGAAGAAGAAGGACAAGAGGCAACTTTACAACAAACTGCAGAAAAATATTTAGACATTTTGTTAATGGACGAAATATCAAAACAATTTGCTAGAGGCTTATTAGAAGAAACACCAACAAGACCAGGAATGCAAAATATGACACAAGAGAAAATGGAAGAATATTTAGATTTATTAGCTAAAAATGATCTTGTAGGTTTAATTAAATTTCAAGCAGAAAATTGTAAAGTATATATGCTTCCACAATCATCTGAAGCTGAGCTAGGAGAACAATTACCTATTACAAAAATAGAGGCTCAAGATTTTGAAAAGATAGGTACAGATAAATTAAAAGAATTAGAAGAGGAAAAGGCTCAAAAAGATAATTCAGCTGCTGATAAAGAACTTGATGAAGAAAAAACAGATGAAAACGAGATGGATAGAGATGATGGTACAGAAGAAAATTCAAAAGCGCCAGAATCAATAGAAGATACAACTCAAAATGCAGAAGATGCAACAAAATCAGAACCAGAGCAAAAAAATAAAACAACTGATTATGCATCAATAATGGGAAAAGATAAGAAAGAAACAGAAAAATATTTAAGAGAAAATCCTGAAAATAGTAAAGCATTTGTTGTTTCACCAAAACCAGGAGTAGATCAAGAAACATTTTTATTAACAGTAAAAGATTATTCAGATAAATATGGTCAAGATGTTGTTGTAAAACTTGAAAATGTATATTTAAGAGTTAAGGATTTTACTTCTATAAACGAATTAAAAAGAGAACTAGATTTAATTTTGGCTGGACAAGAAACAGCAGTTCAAATGAATGGAGATTCATTTAGAAGTAGTGAACTTGTTAGTAAAGATGCTCAAACAGATGGTATTGTTTCAAATAGAGAAATACAAGATTCAAAAACAGCTATTAAAACTGCAGAACAAGTAAGAACACAAGAAGCTACAGATACTTTAACACCAGATGATTTCTTAAATAATTCTAGTGAAACTGAAGTTGTTAAACAAGGTCTAGAAGATACTAAACAAGTAGATTTAGATTATGATAAGAAAATGAATACATTAAGTGGCGTAACTCAAAATCATTATGATAAAATTGGAAAAACTAGTAAAGCATTATTAGATGATGGAAAATCAATGTATAAAGCTAAGGATTTGAATTTAGATGAAGTAGATAATTCTAGTCCAAATCAACTAGGACCAAAAGATGATCACGATGAAGGTAGATAAAATATAAAGAGGTATACAAATGAATCAAGATTTAAGTAAGAATTATAGTGAAATTAATGAAATATTAGATTTATTAGGAGATAGTTTTAAAACTAAAATTCCTTCTAAATTAAAGAATATGTTTATAGAAAAAGCTGATAAAACATATTCTCCAGGTTTAACAATAAATGATTTTTATGCTGGAAAATATATGGAAGAAACAAAAATTATTTTGTCAATTCTATTTATTAATTATTGGTCTGATGCTAATGAAAAACAAGAATATATGGATAAGTTAAAAAAACTAGATGAAGAATATAACGAAAAACATAAACTTGTTTTAAATGAAATCTTTCCAAAAATTGAAGCAAAACCAGTAGAACCAAATGAAGAAGAAAAACAAATAACAAATACTGAAAAAACTGGATTTATGAAAATAATTATGGATTTACTTGATAAGATTAAAGATATATTTAAAAAATAAGAGAGGAAGTTAAAATGTTACAAAAACCAAAAGGAACTAAAGACTTATTGCCTACAGAAAGTTATAGATGGCAAGAAGCAGAAAAGAAAGTTAAAGAAGTATTAGAAAGTTATAATTTTAAGGAAATAAGAGTGCCAGTTTTTGAATATACAGAATTGTTTCAAAGAGGCGTTGGAGAAACAACTGATGTTGTTCAAAAAGAAATGTATACTTTCGATGATAAAGGTGGAAGAAGCATTACTCTAAGACCAGAAGGAACAGCTGGAGTTGTAAGAGCATATCTTGAAAATGGTATGGGAAGTATGCCTAGTCCTGTTAAATTATGGTACAATATGGGAATGTATAGATATGAAAATGTACAAAAAGGAAGATTAAGAGAGTTCCATCAAATTGGTGCTGAAGTAATTGGATCAAGTTCATATCTTGCAGATGTTGATGTTATATTAATGGCTAATCAAATATTTGAAGCATTAAACATTCCTAACATAAAATTAAATATTAATAGTATTGGATGTCCAAAATGTAGAAGTGAATACCAAAAAGTTTTAAGAGAATTTATTGGTAAAAATCTAAATGATTATTGCGATACATGTAAAACAAGATTTGAAAAAAATCCAATGAGAATCTTAGACTGTAAAGAAAAAAGATGTAAAGAATTTAATGTTGGCGCACCAATGATGATTGATTATTTATGTGATGAATGTAAAGAACATTTTGAAAAAGTAAAAGGAACATTAGATGCGCTTAAAGTAAACTATGAAATCGATAGTGGAATTGTTAGAGGATTAGATTATTATACAAAAACAGTATTTGAATTTATTGATGAAACTTCAGGATTAACAGTACTTGGTGGAGGAAGATATGACGGATTAGTTCAAGAATTCGGTGGACAACCAACACCTGCTATCGGATTTGCTACAGGTGTAGAAAGATTAATGGAAATGTATAATGCAAACAATCCAGATAATGGTGATGTTAAACCAGATTTATATATTTTATCACTTGGAGATGAAGAAGCTAAAAAAGCAATTGAACTTACAGAAGCATTAAGAAAACAAAAATATAAAGTTGAAAAAGATATTTTCGAAAGAAGCTTTAAAGCTCAAATGAAATATGCAGATAAAATAAAAGCAAAAAATCTTTTAGTAATTGGTGAAAATGAGTTAAATCAAGGTGTAGCCAAAATAAAAAATATGAAGACTG
>JAZSBZ010000019.1:0-29356 GCA_045602645.1 Candidatus Scatovivens sp.
AGTTTACTTTCATCACTTTCAAAGAATGTAGATTCTATAACTATTGTAAGAATATTAAAAAATGTTATAGGGGAAAGTGAAGCATTAATTAAGTATGGAATACTCTCATCTAAAGTAGATGTTTTAATTGCTATACCATTATCAATTACTAGTTCAATATCAGCGGCTATTATTCCAGAAATATCAGAAAAAAGAGCGATAAATGATATAAAAGCTGTAGAAAATAAAATAATAGAAGCAATAGATCTAACTGCTATGATTGCTACACCTTGCTTGATGGGTATGTTATTTTATTCAAAAGAAATTTTTATGCTTTTATTTCCAAAATCAAACGAGGGGTTTGAGCTATTAGCTATGGCATCTGTATCTATAATTTTTTTATGTTTAACGCAATCGATAAATGGAATACTTCAAGCTTTGGATAAGAACTTTTCAATATTAAAAGCATCAATTGCTTCTATTATAATAAAAGTAATATTAAATGTAATTTTAATTAATATAGAAGGAATATATGAAAAAGGAGCTGTAATAAGTAGTTTTATTGCTGCAATAGTTTCTTTTATAATAGTGAGAAGAATATTATTTAAAAACTTTATAATAAGAATGAATATTATACAAATAACATATAAGTATTTTTTATTTTCTATAATAATGATATTTTTTTCAAAAGTTGGTTTTATGATTTTGAAAAAGTTTGATATAAATTTTTACTTTTTGGTTATACTTTCTATAGGTATTTCCGTAGTAATTTATAGTTTTTTTATAATTTTTTTAAAAATTTTTGAAAAAAGTTATAAAAAAGTGTGACTCACGAAAGCATTGAAAATACTGGGTTTGAGGATTGTCAAATTTGCAAAGTATTGAAAAATAAATATTTTTTTGAAAAAAGTTTTAAAAAAAGAAGGATTTTGGCTTATTTTGGCGAATAAGATTATTGTAGAACAAAATAATAGATATTCTACATAATTTTTATAATCTATTAGGAGGTAGTTTAGAAATGAACAAAGCTGAATTAATCGCAGCAATAGCTGCAAAAACAGGAGAAACAAAAAAATCTGCAGAAGAGTCTGTAAACGCATTCGTTAGCGTTGTAACAGATGCTTTAACAAAAGGTGAAAAAGTTCAATTAGTTGGATTTGGATCTTTTGAAGTAAGAAAAAGAGCAGCTAGAAAAGGAAGAAACCCACAAACTAAAGAAGAAATCAAAATACCTGCATCAAAAGCTCCAGTATTCAAAGCTGGAAAAGCATTAAAAGATTTAGTAAATAAAAAATAAGAATTAATATAAATAATTATATGAATTCATAGAAAGACATGATGAAAATCGTGTCTTTTTTTTGTTTTTAAAATGTAAAATAAATATGAAATAAAAAACTTGCAATTGATTTTTATTAAGAATATAATATATATGTCATATAGTACAAATGATAAGTAGGAGGTACTGCAGGTGGAACAATTTGAAGTAATATTTTTAGATGATGATAGAATTACAGTGCTAGAACAACAAATGGTTGAAAAAGGCAAAGAAGTTAAATTTAAAGGAAAAACACCTTCAAAAGAACCAGTAAATGGAGTTAATTATACATTTTTAGGTTGGGTTGGTGAAGAGAAAATGGCATCAGTAGAAGAAAAACTTGTACTTGTTGCTAAATATTCTGCAGAAACTGCCACAGCAACTAAAGATGAAAATGCAATGCTTCAAGCTTCTTTAGAAAATGCAGAAAAAACTAACTTAAATGCTACAATAGAAGCTGGTCAAAAAGTTAATGAACAACAAAAAGCACTAGAAAAAGATTCTAGAACAGCTGAAGAAATTGTTAATGAAGTTATGGAAAATGGCAAAGCTGAAATTGGAAACGAAGTAAATAAAGATAACGTAGAAAGATAAAATAGATTTAAGAATACAAAGGATATTGGAGGATTACAAATGGGAGTTGTAATTACAAGAGATGATATACGCGCATATGCTGAAGTTAATTATATAATCAATCACATGAATGAGAAGTATAGAGAAAAAGTACCTGAAAAGTTAAAAAAATTCTTTTCTGAATATAAGGATCCAACAGCAGAAATAAAAATAGATCCTTATGTGCCACTTCAAAATCAAGGACTTAAAAGATATACTTTAGAAATTATTGCGCTTTTACATTTGAAATATTGGTGCGAAAATGAAGAAAGAAAAAAAGAATTATATGATATCATGCTTCGTAATCAAGAAAAATTAGAAGAGCAAATGAGAGATAGATATAGTGTAGAGAAATTATTTGATAATGCTTCTGCTACTGTTGTTACTGATGAATCTGATTTAGAAGAAAAAGAAGATTTTACAAAACCAAGAGTAGTACAAAGATATAGTCAATATGCTGAAAATAATGATATAGAAGATTATACAGATCATGTAGAAAACTCTCAAACAGAAAATGGTGAAAATTTACCTACAGAAAATGTAGAGAAAAAATCATTCTTCCAAAAAATAAAAGAAAAATTCTTAGCTATATTTGGAAAAAAGAACGTTACTGAAAAATAATATTAAAAGGCTTCTCGAGTTTTGAGAAGTCTTTTTTGAAGGAGTTTTGTTATGGTAAGAAAATATGAAGTATATTATAAAGATGATTTGATAGGTATTTTAGAAGTGGAATTAGAGACAAGAAAACATAAGTTTATTCCAAATGCCCAAGGTGTTGAAAAGACAAAAGAAAAAGCGTGCCATATTGTAGAGATATTAAATGGTACTGATGGTTTTGTAAATCCAATACCATTTTTTGAAAATAGATTAATTAATGGAGAAAGACTTGGGTTAACAGTAATTAACTATCAAACAGATAATTATGTTATTAAAAGAGTATCTGAAGAATAAAATTTACATAAAAAACAATAAAAAAATTTAAAAATGCTTGACAAATGCTAGAAAAAGTAGTAATATAGTTATGTTTTAAGAAGAAGCATCCACTTCTCACCTTATCTTAAGTAAGAGCATAAGGTTAAAATTCAACTATATATTAATGAAAATTAGTATGTTATATATGAATTAGTTTGTGGATTTGACTTTTTAAAATAAGTCAAATTTTTTTTTGGAGGTGTTTTACTATAAAACAAGAATTGCCTATTAATGGACAAATTAAAGAAAAAGAAGTTCAAGTAATCGGAGCTGAAGGTGAGAAAATCGGAGTATTACCAATTGAAAAAGCTTTAGAAATCGCAGAGGAGAAAAACTTAGATTTAGTTTTAGTTGCTCCTAACGCAAAACCTGTAGTTTGTAAATTAATGAACTATGGAAAATACAAATTTGAACAAGCTAAAAAAGAAAAAGAGTCTAGAAAAAATCAAAAGACTGTTGAGTTAAAAGAGATAAGAGTTACACCAAATATCGGTGAGCATGATTTTGGATTTAAAAGTAAAAATGCTAGAGCTTTCTTAGAAGCTGGTAACAAAGTTAAATTTACTGTAAGATTCAGAGGAAGAGAATTAAACAATGTTAAAGCTGGAGAAATAGTTTTAAATAAATTTGTTGAAGATTTATCTGACGTATCAACAGTTGAGAAAAAGCCATTCTTAGAAGGTAAAACAATGTTTGTAATTTTAACAAAAAAAATATAATTAAAATGTGAAGGGAGTATTTAACATGCCAAAATTAAAAACAAATAAAGCTGCAAAGAAAAGATATTCTTACACAGCTACAGAAAAAGTAAAAAGAACAAAAGCTAATAGAAGACATCGTTTAGCTACAAAAACATCAAGACAAAGAAAAACAGGAAAAGTACAAAATGCATATGCTGATAAAACAGTTGAAGCAGGAATTAAAAGATTATTACCATATGGTAACTAGAATGAATTTGGAAAGAAAAGGAGTTGAATATAAATGGCAAGAGTAAAAACAGCAAGAACAACAAGAGCAAGACATAAAAAAGTATTAAAACAAGCAAAAGGATACTATGGAGCAAAAAGCTACAGATATAGAAACGCTAAACAAGCAGTTATGAAATCTGGAATGTATGCTTATGTTGCAAGAAAAGATAAAAAATCTGATTTTAGAAAATTATGGATAGTTAGAATTAATGCTGCAGCTAGAATGAACGGATTAACATACAGCAAATTAATCGCTGGACTAAAAAAAGCTAACGTAACAATTAATAGAAAAATGTTAGCTGAAATCGCAGTTTCAGATAGCAAAGCATTTGCTGAATTAGCTGAAATCGCTAAAAAAGCTTAATTATAATTATTATTGATTATATAGAAGAAGAGTATGTGTAAACATATTCTTTTTTTATTGCAAAAATACAAAAAATATGTGAAAATAGCATGAAATATGAAAAAAATATGATTTTTTTTATCATTTTTATTGCATTTTTATAAAAAACATGATAAAAAATAAATACTTTAAGCTCTAAGTAGATGTTTTTGAAGAAAATCGACATCACTTAACTTTCACAAAATAACCATTTTTTTGACAAAACATCTATGATACTATAAACCGTAAGAGAAAGGGGTTGGTATTATGTTGATGGAAGTACCAGTAAAATTATTTGATCGTAAGGTTGATAATGTAAAAGTTGGCGCTGGATCATTTTGCTTTTTTCCAAAAGAAGGATTGGAAAAAGCACAAATAGGTTATCAATTGGAGGAAGACAGAACAGAATCTAAAAGATGGGTAGGCAAAGAATTCGTTGTTATTGGAAAAAACTCAGTAAAAGGAGAACCAATAATTGCCAAATTAGACGAACCTACGCTTCCGATTTATACTTTGATTAATAATGATAGAGGGGAACTTCAAAAAGTTTCTAATTCATTTGATCAATATATGGAAGTATTAAACATGATTGACAACACAGATTTATACAGAAGAGATAAAATTAATGAATTAACTCGTGAGCTTGAAGGAAAAGTACCAAAAGAATCTATGTACTATTGGGAAAACGTATTATTATCAGCATATGATTATTTAGCTGATTAAATTTGTATGATAAAATTTTGAACATATAAAGAACGAAATGGCTATGATAATAGCCTTTTTTTCTTGCCTTTTTTAAAAATGAAACATAATTGAAATAGACTTTTATATTACTATTTGCTAAAATTTGTTTATAGAATGTAAAAGGGGATATTATGGGATTTTTCGACTTTATTAATCGAATATTAAAGCGTGATCAAAAAAGACTTCCTGAAGCAAAATATAAAACGGAAAATAGAGTGAAGTCTGGACCGCCAAAATCATATGATGATGCTAGAAAATTTAATAATTCTGTAAAAGTAGATTATATACCTAAACCAGATACTTTAGAGTTTGCAATAGAACAATATTTAGCAAGTCTTTCTTATCAAACTCAAAATGGAGAATTTTATAGTCCATATAATGCTCTTGTAGCACTTTGTAGTATTGATAATAGTGTTGCTGGAAATAATGCTAGGAATGAAACAGAATTATTAAAAAGGATTGAAAAAGATAAAAAAAGTTTTGTTTTTTCACAATCTAATTTAAATGGTGATGTTTTCTATAGACATATTTCTCATGGTAGTCATAAATCAAAGGATGAATATAGACTATATATAAATTGTAAGAGAGAAAATATTGCAGCGCTTGCAAGAAAATTTATTGATGAATTAGGTGATTCAGAATATTATTTTAAATTTTGTGCAGATGAGCATGCAAATAAGAAAAGAAGGTCTGAACAATTTGTCTTTTATTTAGGTAGTGATGAAATAGAAATGAATAACATATTACAAGCTATAGAAAGAACGAGACAAAAAAATCCAAAGCTTTTTGAAGCATCAAGAAATGTAAATCCGTTTATGAGAAAGTTAACTGATTATATTGGATATGCACCAGAAGTAGAGGGAAAATTTGTTAATTTGCACGGTCAAACGATTCCAATTTCAGAAAGTTATAATACACTTTTAAGTGAAGCTTTAGATGATGCATTTTATCATTCAGTAAAAGAAGTTGTAGCAAGAGATCTAGAATTATCAAAGAAAGTAAAAGGCGAATGTTTTAAAACTTCTAAAGAATATGTTCAAAAAATACTTCCTGAGATTTTAGGAAATAGACCTGATTCATTGAAGAAATTAGTAACTTCTATGAAAACAGATTTAGTAACGCTTTCAAGATTAAATCCTGAATTACAAATAAAGGGAGTTACTCTTGAAAAGAAAAAAGATAGAAGTCACAATGTTGAAGAAAAAATATAAAATAAAACTATATGGAATTAATCTATATAGTTTTTTTGTTTTTAAAATGAAAATGCTCTGACCATACCAGGTCAGAGCTAAACTCTTATAAACTTTTAATATAGAGTGTGGAGTGTTGAAGTTACGCTGCTACAGTACATGAGTCATTGTCCATTTTGATGACTTCTTTTGCCATAGAACGATATTCGGGGTGTTCGGCAATGAAATCATTGAAATGTCCAGGACCAAATTTTTTGTAGTAACGATAAAGTGATTCAACAGTGTACATGGTTATGCACGCTCCTTTCATAATGTGATAGTTAATAAGTTACTGAAGTGTATTATAACATAGATTAACATAAAAGTCAAAAAAGTGGAATATGTGTGAATAAACACTAAGAAATATAATGAATAGCAAATAAAAAGTGTGGATAAAATTATGTTAAATAAAAAAGTGATTAAAAACGAACGAAAGCCTTGAAAAATGTGAATCATTGGTATATAATTATTAACATTGAAAAATACGAAAAAAGGGGAGAGAAAGCTATGGCGTATAATTTTAGAGAAGTAGAGGTTAAATGGCAAAAGAAATGGTATTCAGAAGGTACATTTAATGCCTCACAAGATTTTACAAATAAGAAAAAATGGTATGGATTAATTGAATTCCCATATCCTTCAGGACAAGGTCTTCATGTAGGACATCCTAGAAGTTACACAGCACTTGATATTATAGCAAGAAAGAAAAGAATGGAAGGATATAATGTTTTATATCCAATAGGTTTTGATGCTTTCGGACTCCCAGCAGAAAATTATGCGATCAAAAATCATGTACATCCAAAAATCACAACTGAAAATAATATCAATCACTTTAGAGAGCAATTACAATCACTTGGATTTTCATTTGATTGGTCTAGAGAAATAAATACAACAGATCCAGATTATTATAAATGGACTCAATGGATTTTTATTCAACTTTATAAAAAAGGTTTAGCTTATAAAGCTACAATGCCTATCAATTTCTGTACAGGATGTAAAGTTGGTCTTGCAAATGAAGAAGTTGTTAATGGTGTTTGCGAGAGATGTGGTAGTCCAGTTGTTCAAAAAGAAAAATCACAATGGATGCTTAAAATTACAGAATATGCTCAAAGATTAATTGATGATTTAGATGATATTGATTTCTTAGATAAAATTAAAGCACAACAAAAAAATTGGATTGGTAGATCTGAAGGTGCTGAAGTTAATTTCCAAATTAATGGAACAGAAGATTCACTTTTAGTTTATACTACTAGACCAGATACAATTTTTGGTGCAACATATATGGTTGTAGCACCAGAACATGAAATTATTAAAAAATATGCAGATAAAATTACAAATATTGATGAAGTAAATGAATATAAAGAAAAAGCTGCATTAAAATCAGATTTTGAAAGATCAGAACTTAATAAAGTAAAAACTGGTGTTGAGATTAAAGGAATTAAAGCAGTTAATCCTTTAACAAAAGAATTAATTCCAATTTGGATTTCAGACTATGTTTTAATCACATATGGAACTGGAGCTATAATGGCTGTTCCTGCACATGATGATAGAGATTTTGAATTTGCTAAAAAATTCAAATTACCTATTAAACCAGTTATTATTCCTAAAGATTCAGATAAAACAGGAAATGAAGAACTTGAAGAAGCATTTACAGATGTTGAAAATGGAGTTGCAGTAAATTCAGGATTCTTAAATGGTCTGCCAAGTGCTGAAGCTATTGAAAAAGCAATTCAATATGTTGAAGATAATAAATTAGGTGAAAGAAAAGTAAATTATAAATTACGTGATTGGGTATTTTCTCGTCAAAGATATTGGGGAGAACCAATACCAATGGTATATTGTGAAGATTGCGGATGGAATCCAATTCTAGAAACAGAACTTCCTTTAGTATTACCAGATATAGAAGATTATGAACCAGGTGAAAATGGTGAATCACCTTTAGCAAAACAAACAGAATGGATAAAAACAAAATGTCCATGTTGTGGTAAAGATGCAAAAAGAGAAACAGATACAATGCCTCAATGGGCTGGATCAAGTTGGTATTTCTTAAGATATATGGATGCTCATAATAATGAAGCATTAGCATCAAAAGAAGCTCTTGATTATTGGTCACCAATTGATTGGTATAATGGTGGAATGGAACATACAACACTTCACTTATTATATTCGAGATTCTGGCATAAATTCTTATATGATATCGGAGTTGTTCCAACAAAAGAACCATATCAAAAACGTACATCACATGGTATGATTTTAGGAACAAATGGTGAAAAGATGTCTAAATCAAAAGGAAACGTAATTAATCCTGATGATATAGTAAAAGAATTTGGTGCAGATACATTTAGAGTATATGAAATGTTTATGGGACCATTTGATCAAACAGCACCATGGTCAATGGAATCAATTCGTGGATGTGGTAAATTCTTAGATAGAGTATGGAATATGCAAGAAATCTTAGTAGATGGTGATGAATATTCTAAAGAGCATGAAAAAATGATGCATAAAGCTATTAAGAAAGTAACATCAGATATTGAAGAAATGAAATTTAATACTTCAGTTGCAGAATTTATGAAAATGACAAATGAATTTTATAAAGATAAAGTAATTAATAAAGCAGAATATAAAACATTCTTACAATTATTAAATCCATTTGCTCCTCATATGACTGAAGAATTATTTAGTATTTTAGGTGAAACAAAAACAATTAATGAAACTCCTTGGCCAGTACATGATGAAACAAAAACAATAGATGATGAAATCGAAATACCAGTTCAAGTAAATGGTAAAGTAAAAGCTGTTGTTTTAGTTGCAAAAGAAGCAAGTCAAGAAGAAGTAAAAGTAGTTGTTGATTCAACAGAAGCAGTTCAAAATGCTATTTCTGGAAAAACAGTTGTTAAAGAAATATATGTAAATGGAAAAATTTATAATATCGTTGTTAAATAATAAAAAGAGACCGTCAAGTATAGCTTAGGCGGTCTTTTTGTTTACAAGTGGTAAGATATATGATATAATATTTTATGTTAACAATATGTATTTGCTCAATATGGAGGTTATGACTATGAAGAAAAAGACAGCAATTAATATTGAGAATGAAGCAATTAAAAGAGCAACAGAAGAGATTTATCAGACTATGTATCGGCTTGCCGAAAAAGCTGATTCATTTGGGATTACACAAACTCAAATGATTGAAATTTATCGAGAGGCGTATCGCGAACAATTAAAAAACAAAATTGTTATTTCTGATGAAACTGAGGCAGAAAAAGCGTTTAGAAGCAAAGCTGAAGCGTTCTTTAATCTTAGAGAATTAATTGAGGTGCCAGAGAAATTGCATACTGAGAGTTCTCGGCATTTAACTGGGTATAAACTTGAATATACCAATTATCATGTAGAAATTATATGTGCAGCATATAAGGTGTTTAGAAGTGGTATGCCAGTTACAGTAGATGCGATTTATGAAGAGGCTCGTTATAGAATGAAAGTTCATGAAAAGTATCAGTCTTTACCGATGAAACGGGTATGGCCACATTTAAAAGCTAAAAGAGATTTTATAGTTATCATGAGATACTATTATGAATATCTTTTTAAAGTTTTATTAGATACAGATGATGAGCTTAAAGAAAAGTGTGATAAGTTTATGCGAAGATTCAATCTGACAAAGTATGAAACCATCATGCTTAAGATGATTTTTCTAATAGAAAATTATGGTTGCTAAAATGTTGTGGAGACTGGCTGTGGCTGGTCTCTTTTGCATTAGAAAAAGGAAAAAGACTATGAAGGGAAGGCCCTCATAGTCTTTTCTTGCGATTCAGATCAAACAATTACACATAGATGATATCCCACTTGATCTTCGGGATCACCAAGGCATAAGTTTGTTACACCAGGAAGCTTACTCACAGTACTATAAGATGCAATATTTTTCTCTGCGATGGTAAACCACATTTCAGTCCCTTTGGGAAGTACTTCTCTAAAACGAGTAAGTGCTTCGTACATATAGCCACATCTCCGGTGATTTTTGTGGGTGATGATGGCCATATCTAAACAAAGAGGTGAAGTGGTAATTGCAGTTGCAATGATTGCTCCTATGAGTTCGTGAGAGTCTTTCTTCTCGAGAATAAGGTAAAAGTCATTTATTCCATCCATTAGTTTATTATAATCTCTTACTAACCGGAAGGTTTCTCGAGGGGTATCTCCATATGCGCTGGGTACATATAATTGTATATCTGGATCTCTTGTCATCTGGTGGTAGACATTCGCATCGGAAAGTTCGAAATTCCGAAGTAAAAGTCTGTCGGATTCAACTAAATATTTCATTCCGCATGACCTCCAATATAAGATTTCCGTCCAATATTATACCACACTTTAAATATTATGTAAATAAGAAAGAAGTCTTATTTATTAGTATTTTAAGTTAGGTAATTGTCTTGCTAAAGTTTCATAATTTGGTACGTATTTTTTTAACATTTCGTAGAATTTTTTTGAATGTGTTTTATATTTTAAATGACAAAATTGGTGAAAAACAACATATTCAATAATCTCTTTTGAATACATAACAAGGTATGGGTTTATTAAAACTGATTGTGTTGCTTCATCTAGGTGAGCAAGGTGATTTTTCATTTTTTTGATTTCGTAATCTTCTGGAGCGAAGCCAAAAGTATGTCTTGCTTTTTCCATAATATTTTCGATTTCTTTTTCGGCAATTGTTGTATACATTTTTAATAAAATTACATCTAATAAACCTTGATTATTTTGTTTTCTAAATGTCATAGGTAGATGAATATTGATACAAGAATCAGTTAAATTTAATTCAGGTTTTTGTACTTTTAAATAGTAAACATTTACTGAGTATTTTGATCCAAAAATTCTTGTGAATTTTGGTAATAATGTTTCATCTTTTCCAAGTATAAAATTATTGTCTAAAATTGCTTTTTCCTTTGTAACTGTTGGTTTTACTAATTTAAAAATATTCATCTTTTTAGCCCTCCTACAAAATAAATGTTCGCGAATGTTTGTTTGTTTTATTTTACATATAGAAAATAAAAATGTCAATACTTTTTTCGAAAAAATGTTCGGTATTTTTTGCGAACATTTTTTGTTCTTAGAGACAAACGAAAAAGAGAAAAAATATTTTTTTAAAATATATTTTTTATTGTTTTTTTATGTGTGGTTTTGAAGTTAAAGAGGCGATATAACCAAAAAATATTGCTGCGGCAATACCACCGCTTGCGGCTTTAATTCCACCGGAAAAGATGCCTAGAAAGCCATTGGTTTGGATTTCACTAATAACACCTTTTGCTAGTAAATTACCAAATCCTGTAAGGGGAACAGTAGCACCACAACCTGCAAAATCAACTAATTTTTGATAGATTCCAAGTCCACCTAAAAATGTTCCAACAGTTACAAATAAAACTAATATTCTTGCAGAAGTTAGTTTAGTTTTATCAAGTAAAATTTGCCCAATAGAGCAAATTAGTCCTCCAACAATAAATGCTTTTAAAATCATTATATAATTCATAAATTTCCTCCTAAACTTCAATACTGATGGCGTGAGCTATACCAGGAATTGATTCATTTTGTTGACTAGATGTGGAATTCATAAGTGCTCCTGTTGCGATTAGAAGAACTTTTTTAAATGTTTGCTTTTTAAGAGAATTGTAAATATATCCTGCAAATGTTGTTGCTATACATCCACAACCTGAACCACCAGAGTGAGTATCTTGAGTTTCTTTGTTAAAGATTAGAACACCGCAATCATTATAGTTGTTTTTGATGTTGTAACCTTCCATAGAACATAAATCTATCAATATATCTTTACCAATATATCCAAGATCACCTGTGAAAATTGCATCATAGTAAGATGGTTTTCTGTTTAAATCTTTTAGATGTGTGATTAATGTATCTTTTGCTGCACCTGCCATAGCAGCTCCCATATTGTTTGCATCTTTTATACCCATATCAATAATTTTTCCAGGTGTAAATGATGTTATAAAAGGTGAGTTTCCGTTTTTTGAAAGCAAACTTGCACCACATCCAGTAACAGTCCATTGACTAGATGGTGGTCTTTGGTTACCCAGTTCAAGAGGAAAACGAAATTGTTTTTCAGCTGAACAAAAATGACTTGATGCACTACATATTGCATTTTGTATAAAATCTCCATCGATAAAACTTGATGCAATAATCATGGATTCAACAAAGGTAGAACATGCTCCATATAATCCGATGTATGGAATTTGAGTTTCTCTAAAACCAAACGATGATGCGATACATTGATTTAATAAGTCTCCTGCAAAACACATATCAATATCTGAAGATGGCAAATTGCTTTTTAAGAGCAAGGTATTTATTGTTTCTTTTATGAATTTGCTTTCAGCTTTTTCCCAAGTCTTTTCACCCCAGAATTCATCTTGAAGTGTTTTATCGAAATAATTTAAGAGTGGTCCTTCTTGTTCTTTGGGACCAACAATAGATGCAGTTTCTTTTATATAAACTGGATTAGATAATAAAAATGTTTGTTTACCAACTTTTTTCATATAAATCTCCTTAAACTAAAAATATTCCATTGAAATTAAATAACATATAAAAAATACCAACTATAATACTCGATGAAATTCCATATACTAAAACTGGTCCTGCAACAGTGAACATTTTTGCTCCAACACCTAAAACATATCCTTCTGATTTGTATTCCATAGCAGGAGATACAATAGAATTTGCAAAACCAGTAATAGGTACAAAAGAACCAGCGCCAGCAAATTTTCCAATTTTGTTGAATATATTTAGTGATGTTAAAAATGCAGTTATAAATATTAAAGATATAGAAACGATAGTGTAAGAACTTGTATCATCAAATCCTTTTAATTTAAAGTATTCAAAAATGATTTGCCCAATACTGCAAATTAGTCCACCAACCAAGAAAGAACAGATGAGATTTCTTAAAATAGGTGAGTTTGGTGTTTTAGCATCGACATATGATTGATATTCAATATTGTTTGTAATCTTTTTTATAAAAATCACTCCTTTTTTATTATTATTGTGGGTGTATTTTTTCCACAAAATACATTTGTTATTCATCAAAAAATCACAATAAATTATTAAAATTGCAAAGTGTAAAAGAATAGGTATATTTTGCCTGTGATAAATAAAACAAAAATGGAGGAAAATACTAATAAGATAGTATAAAGGAAAAGATATGGATAAGTATTTAAATCAATTAAGTAAAACTTATAAAAATATTCAAGAAGTTTCTGAGGAGATAATAAATCTTCAAGCAATTTTGAATCTTCCAAAAGGAACAGAACTTTTTTTAAGTGATATACATGGTGAATATGAAGCATTTATTCATCTTTTAAATAATGGATCTGGAATAATAAAAAGTAAGATAGAAAGTATTTATGAAAAATCACTTACTGAAGAAGATAGAAAAGATTTGGCAACTTTAATTTATTATCCAGAAGAGAAATTAAATATTGTAAAAAAACAAAATATTAATTTAAAAGAGTGGTATAAAATAACTTTATATAGACTTATTGAAGTAACTAAATCTGTAAGTTCAAAGTATACTCGTTCAAAAGTAAGAAAAGCGATGCCAGAAGGATTTGATTATATTATTGATGAGCTTATACATCTTCAAGGAGACGATATAAACAAAGAAGAATACTATAATCAAATTATTGAAAGTATTATAGATTTAAATAGAGCTGATAATTTTATAGTTGCGATTTCAGATTTAATAAAAAGGATGGCGATAGATCATCTTCATATTGTTGGCGATATTTATGATAGAGGACCTGGTGCTCCGATAATTATGGATAAATTAATGAATTTCCATAGTTTGGATATTCAATGGGGAAATCATGATATTTTATGGATGGGAGCAGCTGCAGGAAATGAAGCATGTATTGCTAATGTTGTAAGAATTTGTAGTAGATATGATAATTTATCAACATTAGAAGAAGGATATGGAATTAATATTAGACCTATCTCTATTTTTGCTACAGAAACTTATAAAGATGATTCATGTAAACCATTTTTACCGAGAAATAAAGAGGTTTCTAAATATAGTAATACTGATAAATATGTTTTATCAAAAATACAAAAAGCAATTTCTATAATTCAATTTAAACTTGAAGGTCAATTAATAAAAAAACATCCAGAATATAAGATGAAAGATAGATTATTGCTTGA
The DNA here is from genome assembly GCA_045602645.1 of Candidatus Scatovivens sp. Lineage (GTDB taxonomy): Bacteria > Bacillota > Clostridia > TANB77 > CAG-508 > Scatovivens. The sequence goes on from JAZSBZ010000019.1 coordinate 14,380, forward strand.
TAAAATCAATCATGAAAATGGAACTGTTACTATTGGAGGAGTAGAGTACAAATTAAATGATAAAAATTTTCCAACAATAGATAAGAAAAATCCATATAAACTAACAGAAGGTGAAGCCGAAGTAGTTGAAAGATTAAAGATTTCATTTATGCATAGTGAGAAGTTAAATAAACATGTTAATTTCTTATATGCTAAAGGACATGTATATCAAGTATTTAATTCTAATATTCTATTCCATGGATGTATTCCAATGAAAGAAAATGGAGAATTTGATAAAGTTGAATTAATGGGTAAAAATTTAAGGGGGAAGGAATTATTAGATAACATTGAAAATATTGCGCATAAAGCATATTTTGGTGAAAAAGATGAATCAAATCAAGAAGCGATTGATTTAATGTGGTATTTTTGGTGTGGTCCAAAATCTCCACTTTTTGGTAAAAATAAAGCTGCAACATTTGAAAGATATTTTTTAGATGAAAAAGAACTTCATAAAGAACATAAAAATCCATATTATTCATTGATAAATGATGAAAAAATATGTGATAAGATTTTAGAAAATTTTGAAACTTCTTTAGAAGATGGTCATATTATTAATGGTCATGTTCCTGTAAAAGCAAAAGATGGAGAAAATCCAGTAAAAGCTAATGGAAAATTGATAGTTATTGATGGTGGATTTGCAAAAGCTTATCAATCAACAACTGGAATTGCAGGATATACATTAACTTATAATTCGCATGGATTAGTTCTTGCTATGAATGAGCCATTTGAATCAAAAAATAAAGCGATTGAAGAGGGATTAGACATAAAAACACAAACAATTCTTAAGGAAAATGTTATTAGTAGAAAGAGAGTTGCTGATACTGATATTGGAACAAAATTAAAAGAAGAAATTGCTGATTTAAAACAATTGCTAATTGCTTACAGAGAAGGGGCTTTGAAAGAAAAAATATAACCTTTAAAAACCTTAATTACAGTTGTGTTACTTTTGTGTTACTTATTGCCTGAAAGTATTGATTTTTTTCGAAAAAAACGATATAACTATACATATAAAAAGGCAAAAAAGGACGAAGGAGAAAATACAATGTTAAGTAGTTTGGGAATATACGTAGATAAAAACTTAATAAAGTATGCGAAATTAAAAAAAGTAAAAGATTCATATAAGCTTGAATCTTTTAATGTTGAGGTTTTTGAAGATTTAAAAGAAGCACTAACTAAAGTAATTAATGAAACTAATAGTCATAAAATTCCAATTTGCATTAACATATCAAATGAATTATATAATTATTTTGATGTATTCTCTGTATTAGAGAAAAAAGATATAACAAAATCATTAGATATTGAATTCGAAATGCTATGTAGTGACAAGGGGTATGATTATTCATCATTAGAATCAAGATATGTGCTAAGAGATAATAAAGAGAACATTGACAAGTACAAATCAATCTATATTTCAACAAATAAAAAAGATATACAAGAACAAGTAAAATTCTTATCAAACTACAAACTATATTCTATGACTCCTGTTTCAACAAGTATAACAAACTTGGTTGAAAATAAAGGAAAAGAAAATATTGCAATTGTTAATATTGAAAATGAAACTAAGATAACAACAATAGTTGATGGACAAATTCATAGAGTTGATGTTTTAAACTCAGGTATGGGTGATGTTACTGAAAAGATTAGTAAATTAGAGATGTCTTGGAAAAAAGCCTATGATGCTTGTAAAAATATTATTATTTATAATAATAACGAGACAAAGAGTTTAGATGAAAACGAAAATGAATACATTGACATTGTAATGCCTGTTTTATATAAAATTGCAAATGAAACAAAGAAAATAATTAGTGGATATAAAGAAACAATTGATAAAGTATATATTACTGGTATGGGAGCAACAATTAATAATGTTGATATATATTTCCAAGATTTCTTTAAACATGCTAAAGTTGAAATTTTAAAACCATTCTTCATTGATACAACATCACTTAATGTACAAGCTAAAGAATATATTGAAGTAAATTCAGCTATATCACTTGCATTAGATGGAGTTGGTTTTATAAATAAAGATCTAAACTTTGCACCATATTCAAAATTGAATTCTTTTGATACTTTAGCAGCTTCAAAAGAAGATTTTGATATAAAGAATTGGAAACAATATATTACTGGACCATATACAATCCAAGAAAAAATGTTATTAAGAATGATGACAGTATTTTTAATTGCTATTGTAGGCTTTACAGCTACAAGTGGAATTGTAAGCAAAAAGATTATTAATCAAATTAAAAATGCAGAAATAAACATTGCAGAAACAACAAATCAAATTTCAAATATAGATACACAAATGTCACAAATTCAAAGTCATACAAGTGCATATGCAACATTAATAGGAAGTGTAGATGCATTAAATGATGCAGCAACAACAGTTGGTGATGATAGAATTATTTCTAAAAATGCTGTACCTAATTTGTTAAATAAATTAATGTTTATAATTCCTAAACAAGTGCAAATAACATCAATTAAAAATACAGAAGGAAAACATATTGTAATTGAAGCGGTATCTGAAAAATACGAACAATTAGCTTATTTTTCAGCATTAATAAAAAATAATAAATTATTAACTGAAATTCAATCAACAAGTGGAACAAAGAATGATTCACTTGTACAAATTACAATAGAAGGAGATTTACCATGAGAAAAATAGTATTAGCACTAATCTTAATAGTATTATGTGTTATATGTTTTGGAATAATTTGCTATGGTTTTGAACTTGGACCAATTAAAATATATGGGTATACAGAAATAGCAGAAATTAGCGCTAAAAAGAATGAACTTTTAAATACATTAAATGATAAAAATGTTAATGAATTTAATGCAAAAAAAGATTCACTTCAAAAAGTAGTAGAAGACTATAATACAAAAAAAGCTGAGTATGATAGATTAGTTCAAGAAGGTAAAATAGATACTACATCAATTCATAATTCGTTAGATTTATATCAAATTGATTATCTATGGGCTAAAATAGGAAATTATGCTACAGAAGAAGATGTAGTTTTACAACTTGATGTAGCCAAAAGCGCAACATCAACATCAATTTCTACAGAATATGTTATGTGTGATTTAACATTTAATGTTACTGGCGAATATATTGCAATTACTGATTTTTTATATGATATAGAAGGCGATGATACATTGAGATTTGAAATAAATGATTTCGTTTTACAAAAAGGTGGAAAAAATCTACAAGCAACATTTATTGTAAAAGATGTTCCAATAGATAGTAAAACATTATCATCTGTTCCAACAGCATCAAGTACAGCTTATACATCTAGTAATTTTAGTAATTAATAGAAGGGGAAATTAAAATGAATAAAAAACTAGTTAAAGAATTATTCATAATTGCATTATTAGCAGTTGTAGTTGCTTTTATTCTGGGAATATTATTTTATGATTATATTCCAGTAGATCAAAAGATTACTTCTGTTAAATATGTTGCTGACGAAAATGTAGTTTCAACTATGGAAGCTATAAAGTCAAGTAGTGGAGATGATATTTCAAAAGAAAATGAAGATTCACTTCTTCAATCATATTCAATAGATAAAGATGATTTATCTGGTTACGAATCTGATAATTTATATGATAGTGGAAAAGCAGATCCATTTTCAGAAGACGCAGAACCAGTTGATGATAAAGTGGTAACACAATCAGTAAATGCTACAAGTAATAAAGCTCAAAATGGAAATGTAAAAAATACGGTAGCAAATAATACAGCAGTAAATACAATAAAAAATACAACAAAAGATAAAAATACTGTAACTAATACTGCTAAAACAACTAATACTGTAAAACAAGATTCAAAAACAAATACTGTAAAAACAAATACAGCAAAAACAAATACTGTTGTAAATAAAGTTACAAATACAGTAAATAATACAGTAAAAAACACTACAAAAGATGATTCAGTAGGAACATTTTTTGAAAAACCAAATTCAAAATAAGAGAGGAATAGAAATGAGATCACAAAAGGGAATAGGATTAGTTCAATTAGTAATATTTGTAATAGCTTTAATGTTAATAGCAGGAACAGCAACATATGTTGCGTTAACAAGTGATGCTTTTGTTCAAAAGCCAGAAACTGTTGTTCAAAGAGATGCCGAAACAGAAACAGCTAACGAAGTAAATGGTTAAAATTTAATTTAAGGCATATGCATTTGATGTATATGCCTAATTTAGTATAATGGCCTCGAAAAAATATAGAGGGATAAATTTATGGAAAGAAAAAATAATGTAGGAATTAATATAATTTCAATTGAATTTATATTTTCGCTATTAATCATAATTGGAATTGTTAGTATAATTATTTATGTATGCACTATATTAACATCAAATACTAATAAGATTAATAAGTCAGCAGAAGCGACAATTATATTAACAAATATATTAGAAAATATTAATTCAAGAGATTATGATAACTTTACAAACTATATTAATAATGTTTCTATATTAGGATTAACAAAGAGTATTGAAAATGATAAACAATATATACTTGTTGATGGAGAAGCGTCTCAAGATAAATTTTTAGGAGTAGAAATTCCTAGTGGATATATTTTGGAACTAATTATAGAAAGTTTAAACAATGAATTTGATATAGTAAAAAAAGTGAGTATTTCAATTACATATGATGTTGAAGGATATGACGAAGAAGTTACTATGTCCACAATTATTCAAAATGATATGATAGATGAATGTAATGAACCAAATTTTTCATCTGAATATTTTAAAGAAGCAGAAGTGGGATTAGAAGAATATGAGATTATTCCAATTAAGTATTCAGAAAGTGATAATTCTTATGTAGTAACAACTAGCGCTGATTCTGAATGGTATAATTATTCATCAAAAGAGTGGGCTAAAGTTTTAGTTTTTCCAAAACGTACTTCAATAAATATGCGTAGCTTATACATTAGTTCAACAGGTGTAGTTAATGATGCCGATGATTCAATTAATAACTATATGTATGTTTGGATACCTAATTTTTCTGTAAAAAACAATCAATCTTATTTTAGATATGGTGCCGGAAAAAATGTTATAAAAACTGATTTTAAATATATAGATGGAAAATATTTATATTTAAACACTGTAGGAGAAGAAGTAGACAATATTTCGAAAGAGTGCTCATTTGCAGGCGTATTTGGAGTTTGGAGAAATGTAGCCAATGTAGATGATGTATATTTTCAAGAATTCAATAAAACAAAATATGGACCATTAACGGTTTACTAATAAAATAAAGAAATTTGAGGAAAGGAGGAAGAGATGGCAACGTTTGTATGTAAAGTAATAACACCACAAGGACAAAATGTTGAAGTGACTTTAAAAGAAACAGATAAAATTGCTTGTATAAAAAGACTTAAAGATAATGGAATGACTCCAATAGAAATTACTAAGAAATTTGATTTGTTTGCAATTTTTAGACATGATCCTAAAGCAACAGCGGTAATACATTCACAAAAAGAAAAGAATAAGACACATATAAATTTAAATAAAGAAATACAACTAGTTTCAAAAGTTTCTTTAGAAGAGTTAAAGAAATTTACTCAAGAGTTTTATATGTTAAAACAATCAAAGTTTTCTAATAAAGATGCTTTAGAAGCAATTGTAAGCAGTGCTACAAATGAAAAATTAAAGCAAGTATTAACTGATGTTTTAAAAAATGTTGAAGAAGAAAAATTTATGTACAAAGCGATGCAAGAACATCCTTCTGTATTTCCAATTATATATATAAATTTAATAAAGACTGGAGAGGTTACAGGTAATCTAGAAGAGTCATTACAAAATGCTGTTAAATATCTTGAAGGCGAGATATTAATTTCATCTAAATTCCAAGGAGAATTGCTTCCAAATATATTAATGTTTATTGGAATATTAGCTATGCTATTTATTGCAATGGTTGTAGGTGTTCCTGTTTTAGAAAATATATTCTTAGCAAGTGGAAATGTAATTAAACTTCCAACAATTACTGTAATTATGTCTAAGATATCAAGTAAGATTATAGATATATGGTATATCCTTTTAATTATATTAATTATAATTGTATTTGGATTATATAGATATATTAGAACAGATAAAGGTAAATTAAAATATGATAAATTTAAATATACAAATTTAATTTTTGGAGATATTACATATTCGCTTGATTTTGCAAGATTTATTAGAAGTCTTCATATAAATTTAAGAAGTAAATTAAGACTTGAAGATGCATTAGAAGTTAGTAAAAATGTTGTTAAAAATACTTTTTTATTAAATACAATAGAGAGATCAATAAGTAATGTATATATGGGTAAATCATGGGTAGAACCTTTTGAAGAAAATAAATTATTGAATCCAATAATAATAGAGATATTGAAAAAAGGAAATAAAGCTACTATGGCTGAAATAATAGGAAAAGCTGTAGAGTATATGGATTTTGAAATAGAGATTCAAAATAATAGATTATCAAAAATTTTACCAGGAATATCTTATGCGATTGTAGGTATAGTGATTTTATTATTTACATTTACAATTATTATTCCTGTAATTAAAATATATTTGGGTGGATTTTTATTTATATAAAAAGGAGAATTGTATGAAAATAGGTATTGATTTAGGCGGAAGTCATGTTGGAGTTGGAATAATTGAAGAGTCTGAACTTTTAATATCAAAAGATAAAATATTTTCACAAGAAGATAAAGAAAATATTGAAAATTCTATAGTGAAATATATAGATGAATTAATCCAAGAAGTTCTTGCTGAAAAGAATGTTGATATAAGTAAAATAGAAATGATAGGAGTTGCAGCTCCAGGAACTGTATCAAATGGTTGTATTACAGCATATAATTTAGGATTAAAAGGATTTAATTTACAAGCAATTTTAGAACAAAAATATACACAACCTATTAGAGTAAGAAATGATGGAAAATGTGCAGCACTAGCAGAAAAATATTATGGTGCAATGAAAGATTATGATGATTGTGTATTTGTAAATATAGGTACAGGTGTTGGTGGTGCAGCATTTTTAGGTGGTAAATTATTAGAACCAGCTAAATATTCAGGTTTTGAATTTGGACATATGACAATTGTAAAAGATGGTATAGAATGTACTTGTGGAAAAAGAGGTTGTTTAGAAAGATATGCTTCAATTAAATCTTTGAAAACAAGAATTAAAAGAAGATTAAATATAGAAGATCAAGATATTTCAGGTCAATATATGAGAGAAGAATTGATGGTTAAATACCATAATGAAGTGAGAAATGATGTTAATGATTTTATACATTATTTAAGAATTGGTATATGCAATTTGATTGATATTTTTGAACCAGAAGTAATCTGTTTTGGTGGAAGTTTTTCATATTATGAAGGTCATCCTGTATTAAGACAATTAATAGATGAAATTTATTTACCAGAATCAACATTTAATGATAGTAAACCAGATATTGTAACAGCTGAATTTAAAAATAATGCTGGTATTATTGGTGCGACAGTTGAATTTTAATAATTTAGTTAAAGAGGCTACGTTTTTAGTAGCTTCTTTTTTTGACTTAATTTGACTAAATTGACATAAAATGGTATAATATAAGGTGTGAAAGTATTGAAGCTGTTCACAAAACCCATTATTACTTATATTATTAACAGGAGGAGAAAGATATGGGAAATGTTATCAACGCAAGCGAAAAAATTATGGAGAAAGGGGATGCTTTCAAAGCAGATATTGCACGGTATCAGCTGCCTGACGGCCGTTGGCGTGTATATATTAAGCCGTATACGGCTGAGCATAAACAGGATCTGGAGTTCCAGAAAGGTTGTGCGTACAATAAGAGTTCGATGATTATCACTGAGGAAGATGGCACTTACTGCGTGACCAGCAAGTATGCATATCCTACCTTCCGTGAAGCTAAGATGTCCTCTTGGGGACTGCTTTTCTGGAGATATCGGTGTGATTCCATTCATACCTTCGCAACTGATATCCGCGGCGTGAATGCCGAGAGAATTTGTTGGAAGGACAATAGTGTTAACATGGAGTACACTGCCGAGAATATGAACAAGCACTTTATTGTCGTATCAATCTCTCCTGATTTTATCACCGCCAATACGCTGCCTCGCTTCCATAAGGTTGCTTGATGGTAACCAGCTACCAGCAAAGTAGACATGCAAAATTTTAAAGTTAACTGCGCTGGTGACCTCGCCCGATAAGGGCGAGGTTTTCTTTTTATATTGATAAAGATTGACATAATTAAGAATTAATAGTATAATTACTACAGTATTAATGAGATTTATATAAAATTTTTAAAAAATTAGTTCGGAAAATATTAAAAAGAAAAGTGTGCGGAAAAAGTAAATATTATTAAATTTATTATTAGGAAATAAAGAGAATATTACTAATAGTTTTTATGGTGTGTAAAATTTAATAATTATTTTAGAAAAACACGTAAGAATAGTCTTTAAAGAGGCCTTATTTTGGTGCGTAAAAAAGAAATGTTTTCTGAGAGTCTAATTATATAATTAGGCTTTTTTGTTTAGTTTAAAATAGAGTTTTATTTATGTAAAAAATGGAAATAATATTACTAGGATAGAAGTTTATTTAATATAAATTTTAAAATACGAGATAAGAAATTTAAAAGGAAAGGAGAGTATATTAAAAGAGCGTTTTTTAATATACAAATAATGATGAACGAGAATAAAAAATCAAATGAAAAAAGAAAAGCTGCTCCTGCAAAATCAAGAAGAGTTGCAGCCAAAAAACAATTAGTAAAAAAATCAAATAATTTACCAAAAGTAAAAAAAGATGAAAATGTAAAACCAGCTGTAATAAAGAAACAAAATAAATCAGTAATGAAATTAGATGAAAAAGTTTCTTTAGCAATAAAAGAAGATTTTATATTTAAAAAAGAAAACTTAAAAATTATTCCACTTGGAGGAATAGAAGAAATTGGAAAGAATATTACAGTATTTGAATATGGAAATGATATTGTACTTGTTGACTGTGGTGTTGCTTTTCCAGAGGATGATATGTTAGGTATAGATTTAGTTATACCAGATTTCTCTTATTTAGAGAAAAATAAAGAGAAATTAAGAGGATTAGTAATTACCCACGGACATGAAGATCATATTGGAGCAATTGCTTATTTATTAAAACAAATTAATGTACCAATTTATGCTACAAAATTAACAATTGGTTTAATTAAAAATAAATTAGATGAACATCATTTAACAGGTGTTGCAAAATTAAATGAAGTAAAACAAGGTCAAACAATAGTACTTGGAAAAATGAGAGTAGAATTTATAAGAAGTTGTCACAGTATTCCAGATTCTGTTGCACTTGCAATTCATACACCTGTGGGTACAGTAGTTCATACAGGAGACTTTAAAATTGACTATACACCAATAGATGATCAAAAAATTGATTTAGGACGTTTAGCTGAACTTGGTAATAGAGGTGTTTTAGCATTACTTTCAGATAGTACAAACTCTGAAAGAAGAGGTTATACAATGTCAGAAAGTACAGTAGGAGAAGTTTTTGATAAACTTTTTGCTAACTGTAAGAAAAGAATTGTTATAGCTACTTTTGCATCGAATATGCATAGAGTTCAACAAATTGTAAACTCTGCAGCAGCTAATGGTAGAAAAATTGCAGTATGCGGAAGAAGTATGATTAATATGATTAATACTGCGGTTGAACTAGGTTATATTAATGCACCTAAAAACATATTTATTGAACTTGATATGATTAAAAATTATACAGATGAGCAACTTGTAATTATAACAACAGGAAGTCAAGGTGAACCAATGTCTGCATTAACAAGAATGGCAAATGGTGAACACAAAAAAGTTAATATTAATTCAAATGACTTAGTTATAATTTCAGCTACACCAATACCTGGAAATGAGAAATTTGTTTCTAAAGTAATTGATGATTTAATGAAAATTGGAGCAGAAGTTGTTTATAGTGCACTTGATGATGTACACGTTTCAGGTCACGCATGTCAAGAAGAACAAAAATTAATGATTTCACTTGTTAGACCAAAATTCTTTATACCAGTTCATGGTGAATACAGACAATTAATTGCTCATAGTAATACAGCTATGCAAATGGGTATTCCAGGAGAAAATGTATTACTTATGAAAAATGGAAAAATATTAGAAATTAATGAGAACGAAGCTAAATTTACATCTAGTGTACAAGTAGGAAAAGTGTTTGTAGATGGTTTAGGTGTAGGTGATGTTGGAAATATTGTTTTAAGAGATAGACAACATTTGTCACAAGATGGTTTAATAGTTGTAGTATTAACAATGGATAAAATAGGAAATATTTTATCTGGACCAGATGTTATTTCAAGAGGATTTGTTTATGTAAGAGAATCAGAAAATTTAATGGAAGAAGTTAAATTTTTAATTAATGCAGAAGTAATGAAATGTGCAGAAAACCATATTACAGATTGGGCTACAATTAAATCTACAATTAGAGATTCTTTAAGAGAATATATATTCCAAACAACAAAAAGAAACCCAATGATTTTACCAATTATTATGGAAGTATAATAAAATTGATGGGCCAATTTTTCTGGTCCATCTTTTTAAATAACGTTAAAAAGCCTTAAAATAAAGCAAATACTATTTATTTTTTATAAAAAATGTGATAAAATGTTTTGCAAGTTTATTTTAAAGGATAAGGAGAGATTAAAATGGAAAGAAAAGATTTAGCAAATTTAATATTCCCAGACGCAAAGGATTTTACATACTATGAAGAAAAATATGTAGCAAGATCTTTACCAGAAGGTGCAGTTGTTACAAGATTTGCTCCAAGTCCAACAGGATTTGTTCATATAGGTGGTATTTATCAAAGTTTAATTGCTAGACTTATGACTAAAGACCAAGGTGTATTCTTTGTAAGAATCGAGGATACTGATCAGAAAAGAGAAGTAGAAGGTGGAACAAAACAGATTATTGATGCATTATACGATTTTGATTTAGCACCAAATGAGTATGTTGATGAAAATGATGTAGATCACGGAGAATACGGACCATATAAACAATCATTAAGAAGAGAAATATATCATTCATATGCTAAAAAATTATTAGAAGAAGGAAATGCATATCCATGCTTCTGTTCACCAGAAGATTTAGAAAATATAAGAAATGATCAAGAAAAAGCTAAAGAAAGAACTGGTTACTATGGTAAATGGACAAAATGTAGAAACATGCCAGTTGATATGGCTATTGAAAAAATTAAAAATGGTGATCCATATATCATAAGATTTAAATCACCAGGAAATCCAGATAAGAAAATTAAACATAAAGATGTTATCAAAGGTGCTGTTGATTTTCCAGAGAATGATCAAGATATAGTTATCATTAAATCTGATGGACTTCCAACATATCACTTTGCACATGCTGTTGATGATCATCTAATGCAAACTAACTTAGTAATAAGAGGAGATGAGTGGCTAGCATCAGTTCCACTTCATTTACAATTATTCTATGTACTTGGAAATAAAGCTCCAAGATATGCACATATTGCTCCAATGATGAAAGTTGATGGAGAAGGAAAACGTAAATTAAGTAAAAGAAAAGACCCAGAGTCTGCTGTTGGATATTATAAAGAAGAAGGTATTCCAAAACAATCAGTTCTTGAATATTTAATGAACATTGCAAACTCAAACTTCGAAATTTGGAGAAAACAAAACCAAGAAAAATCAATGTATGAATTTGATTTTGATATCAAAAAAATGGGTGTAAGTGGAGCTCTATTTGATATGGTTAAAATGCTTGATGTATCAAAGAATGTTATTTCAAGATGTACAGCTGAAGAAGTATACGAAGAGTCATATAAATGGGCTAAAGAGTATGATCAAGAATTAGTTGAAATGCTTGATAAAAAAGAATATGCATTAAAAGTTTTAGGTATTGAAAGAGGAAATGCAAAACCAAGAAAAGATATTGCAAAATGGTCAGATGTTAAAAATATAATCTATTATATGTATCCAAATAAATTTGATAAAAATGGTGAATTTGAATATCAAAAAGTTACAGATAAAGATGAAATTGATAACATCGTTAAAACATATTTTGAAAAATATTATAATCCAGAAGATGATAAACAAACATGGTTTGATAAAATGAAAGATTTAGCAGAAGAAATGGGATATTGCCCTGAGCTAAAAGAATATAAAGCAAACCCAGATGCATATAAAGGTCATGTTGGTGATATTTCTACAGTAATTAGAGTAAAATTAACAGGTAGAAGTAATACACCAGATTTATATGAAATCATGAAAGTTTTAGGATTAGAGGAAATTAAAAATAGAATATAGTTTTTAGAAGCAAGGAAACTTGCTTCTTTTTTTGACTATGAATTTATGTTAACCTTGAAAAAACGTTGAATTTATGTTATAATAAAAAAGGTAACTCGTTGTCCTGTAGCAAGTTAGGAGGTAATATTATGAAAAACTTGTTTAAAAAGGAAACTGAAACTTATGTAATGCAAACTACAAAAGAGGAAGTTTACCAACAGGAAACCTTTTGCAAAATAGTTGTAAAAGACGAAGCTGGAGCAATGAAACAATTCGATGATCGTGGAGAAGTATTAGAACGATTATATGAAATGGCCAGAAATGGTAGATTTAAAGAATTCGTTTATAAGACATTTGATCCTGAGAAATATGAATTTGAATTTGATATTTCGGCTTTAGGAAGAGATCGGATTGCTGAAGTAAAAATTACTAAAAAGCATCGATTTTTTAGAAAAAGAACTCGCTGTTAAGAGGCTACTAGCAAGTAGCTTCGCTGGTAACAGCGAAATGACGAGTTAATAATAATTGATTATATAAAGAGGTTTTTATGGAATTTAATATTGGTGATATTGTAAAAACTAAAAAAGGACATCCATGTGGTAGCAGTGAATGGGAAATAACAAGAGTTGGTGTTGACTTTAAATTAAAATGTTGTGGATGTGATCATGTTATTGTGCTTCCAAGAGAAAAAGCGTTAAAAATGATTGTTAAAAAAGTAAATTAAAAGGAATTATATAAAATGAAAAAAACAAATACAAATGTTAATAGAGTTAGATTAAGATTATTTAAAGATAAGGATTTAATGTTTACTCAAGGATTACTTTGTGATGATACAACAAGAAGATATTTTCCAATGTTAGGAGCAAAAACAGGAGGACAAGCTGCTATTACATTAGATCGTTGGCTTGAAGATCAAAGATGGGGATATGATTTAAGATATGTTATAGAAGATAATGAAACAAGAACTCCAGTTGGAGTAATTACTGGAACATATCCTAAAGATGAAGACACAAAAACGGCTTTAGACTTAGCAGTTTTAGTACATCCTGCATATAGAGGGCAAGGATATGCTAAAGATGGTATATTAGCTTATATTAAAAAGATGAAAAGAATGAAACCAGAAATTAAAAAATATAGAATGATTATAGAAGAATCAAATAAATCATCACAAGCTGTTGCAAAAAAATTAGAATTTACATTAAAAGAAACTAAAATATCAGAAAGAACTAATACAGAATTTCAATATTGGGAAGATAGATAAAAAAGGTAGACATTTAAATGTCTACCTTTTTTTGTTATGGATGTAATTTAATTACTTTATTATATCTTACCAAATATGGTTGGTTATTAATATCAAATTCTAAGAAACCATCTAAACATGCAATTGGTTTATTTTTTGTATAATCACTATTAGTAAATTGTAGTAAGTATGATTCAGGACTATATACAAGATTATACTCATCGTTATAGAAATAGATTTCAATATGATTTACTGTTAAGTCAAATAGATAATCCTTATTAGTTGCATCATTTAATACTATAATATCAAGAGTTTCAGCATCAATCATGTAATTTAAAGTAGCCATTTCTGACATTACTGGATTATAATTTTTTAGATTTGGATCAAAAAAGAATCTATTAAAAATTGGTTCTGTATAAATATCAATTGATTTTTTTATTGGTTCTATATTTTGATCGTTAAATATTTTGTATATATAGTTTTCTCCAAGTATTATAATAGAATCTTCAAATGGTATCCAATATGAAACATTTTCATTTTCATTGAAAGTATATATTAAAGTATCTTCAAGGTAGAAATCTGATGCTTTAGTAGTATAATTAGTAATTATAGTGTAGAACTTATCACCACATTTTTTTACGTCATAAGTTTCAGATGCATCTAATTCAATTTTCATATGAGTAGTAGATTCTAATGTATTATAATCAAATGAACTTAAATAATAATCTCTATTATTTCCTACGGCAACGTAATCGAATGTATTAGATTGTTTTCCACCTGACATATTATAATAATGTATATCATCAATCATTCTATTGATTTCACCTGTTGCTATATCGATAGCGTATAAACCTCGTTCTTCATTTGTAACTTTTAAATCATAGTTGTCTGATGGATAGTGGAAGAATAATTTATCTTGAGAGCGATAAGTTATATCTATGTATTCAAGATTAAATGATGATGTATCTTGTTTTGAATAATCTAAAATTGGTTCCTTTTCATTAGTTTTTGTATCTAATTCATATAGTATGTTTTCCTTAGTATCTACAATATACATTAAGTCTTGAGAATAAATATATGTTGTTTTATCATCTTGTGAAGTTAATGGAATTGTAATTGCTTCAAAATTTGATAAATCTTTTGGTACTGTATTTTGATGTTGTAATGTAGTGGTTATAATATATTTTTCATATGTTAAAAAATAAGAAAACATTACAAATAATAAGGCTGCAGTAATTAATAATAAATTGGTTGTTATATTTCCTTTTAATTTAATTAGATGATAATTATTTTTTACAGCATTACTTACTGTGGCTATCCATGATAGATTTTGCATAGTGATGATAAATTTAAAAGTACTTATTAAATATTTATCTCCAATAGTTAAACCAGGTAAATAAACTAAACAAAAAAGAGAATC
>JAZSBZ010000020.1:0-6664 GCA_045602645.1 Candidatus Scatovivens sp.
ATTTAGAATAATAAAAGAGACAGATAGAGTGTAATATAAATAATTCATAAAATATGTCTCCCAATGTCTACCGTTAACTCTAGAGTGTTTGAAATAAAAGAAATAGAAGATTCAATTAATACTAGCGGCTCCAAAAGACAGGTAGAAATATCTGTCTTTTTTTGTTTTGTAAAATGTCATTTATTATTATTATTGATTATAAAATGAAATATATATATAATTGAATTATAAAGTTTCATATTAGGAGAGAGAATATGAGTAAAAGTTCAAGAAGAAAAAAAACATTATGGAGAAATATAATAATTGGCTATATAATTATGATTGTTGCAGTTGTTATATATTCTTTTAATTCAGGATTAAGTGTAAATGTAAGAGCTTCGCTATGTGCAACATTTGGGGTTGTTTTCACTTTAGTTTATTCTGTATTTGCAGCAACTATAGTGCTTGTAAAAGAAAATAAAAACGAAATAGATGTAGATGAATTTAAAGAAGATAAAGAATTTAGTTTAATATATCAAGATTTGCTAAAAAAAGATTTAGGAAAATATGATGGTATGCAATTTAAGATTGCTTTTTTACTAACAATCTTAAAAATCGTTAGAATAATATTTTTTATCGGTATATTATCTTGTATGTTCTGGTATGAAATGGAAGAGTATGCATATTTATTATACAGTTTATTTATATCTGTAGTTTTTGGATTAATTGTAAAAAATTTAAAATCAATTTCAGATAATTACGTAAATGAATATACACTTATTTATAAAAGAGAGGTTATACCAGCATTATTACAAAATATGAATCCTAATTTAACATATAAGATTTCTGATGCTGAACTTCAAGAAGAATTTAAAACGATATATAAAGTAGCTGATTTTTCAAATAGATATGATGAAATAAATACTGAAGATTATATTGAAGGATATTATGATTCACCAGTTTATTTAAAAATGGCAGATGCTACATCGCTTTCTGATACAGAAGAAAGCCCAGTAACAGAGTTTAAAGGATTACTTGCATGCTTTTATAATATTGATTATAAAAATAATGATTGTATAGAAATAAGAACAACATCAGATGCTAGAAAATCAAGACATATTAAAGCAAGTAATAATGAAGAGTTTAATAAAGAATTTATTATATATGCTACATCAGATGAAGAGCTTGCAAGACTTGAAAATTCTGATATACAATCTAAAATATTAAAAATAAATAATAGAAATTTATGTGATTTTGATATTGTTATTAGAAATGGAAAAGTATTTATAAGAGTTTGGCTTAAAAATATTTTTGAACCTGACTTTTTTGATGCAACTCAAGGACATAAAACATTATATGAACATTATGAAGTAGTTAAAATAGTTTTTGATCTATTTGATGCAGTTAGAGAATATTTAGAAAAAGAATAAAATTTTGAGGTCATAAAAATGACCTCATTTTTGTTTTAAACCCTTGATAATTCAGGTATTATATTGACATTAAGCACTTAAAATTTTATAATTATAATGGTTTATGTTTAGATTTAGGAGAGTAAATATGGAAGAGAATAAGTCTAAATTATCATTGCCATGTCCAGAGAAAATGTTAGATAAGTTTTTAACATGGTTTGATGATAAAAAAAGAATTGCATTTATTGCTGCTATTTTGGTAGGAATTATAACTCATATTGTAATGATAACAAATACAGTTATGAGCCAAGATGGTATTTGGAATTCTATGCAATATTCAAGAGCTAATGATTGGGAAACTGTTTTAGGAAGATGGGGAATAGAGCTTGTTACAAGGCTGGTAAACTTTATAGCGATACCATCAATTACGACAGTATTTTGTATTGTTGCAATGAGTATAGTTAGTGTATTAATTGTGGATATCTTTGAGTTTAAATCAAAGTTTTCTGCAGCATTTACTGGAATAATTTTAGTTGTATCCCCAGTTTTTACAGCAACACTACTATATGTATACACAACTGTTGCATATATTGTGAATATGTTACTGGCAGTTCTTGCAATATGGTTTATATATAAGTTTAAATACAAAAAACTTGGAGTAATTTTATCTGCAATATGTTTCATATTTTCTCTTAGTATATATCAAAGTTATATGGGAGTGACTGTAGGGCTATGTATAATGATTTCAATTATACACTTAATTAAAGATGATTCAAAAATAAAAGATGTATTTATAAATATTGGCAGAACAATACTTGCTGTACTAGTAGGTGGAATACTTTATTATATTCTTACTAATTTAATATTATATATTAAAGGATTAGAACTTGCTTCTTATCAAGGATTAGAGAAAATAGGAATTGGTACAATTTTTTCAAGTTTAGGTGTAAATATTGTAAATACATATAAGAATTTTATAGAGTTTTTCTTTGGTGATTCTATAGTCTATAATTCAAATTATAGAAGAGATATATGGTATGCGTTATTGTTTTTAAGTTTAGCTATAATGTTTATAATAAAACTAGTTAAATTTAAAGCGGAAAATAAAAAAGAAAAAGCAATTAAAATAATTCTTGCATGTTTAATGTTTATAGTATTACCAATAGGACTAAATATTGTAAATATAATTGCATTAACAGAAATATATGTTTTAACAGGAATTCAAATGATGTTAATAGTTCCATTTTCTTTAGCAATATTTGAATTTAAAGAAAGCTTTAATATAACAAAATGGATGACAATTGCAGCGTGTATGTGCGTTTGTGGCACATATTATTTAGCAGCAAATGCTTCATATACAGCACTAGAACTTACATATAATCAAGCACAAGTACAAACAATTAAATTATTTGATAGAATAGAAAATACACCAGGATATAATAAAGAAATGCCATTTGTGATGGCTGGAATAATAGGAAATAACAATTTCCCAAGAACATTAAATTTATATGGTTATACAATTGGAGAAATTGCAAATAATACTGTATTTCATGGTACATATGGAGGACAAATAGGAACATGGATTAATTATGTAAGAGTTTTCCATGGAGTAGATATCGAGATGTGCGATGAAAAAACATACTATGATATAGTAACAAGTGATATGTTTAAAGAAATGAATATTTTCCCAGCGGAAAATTCAATAAAAATTAAAGATGGGGTAGTCGTTGTTAAATTAAGTAATGAACCACCACTTCCATATTAAGGAGATAAAAAATGAGTAAAGTTATAGTAGTTACAGGAGCAAGCAGAGGAATAGGCAGAAATATTGCATATAATTTAGCTGTAAATGGATATACTGTAATAGCAAATTATAATGCATCTGAAGATAAAGCCATTGAGCTTAAAGAAGAACTTAAGGCTCAAGGCATAGAAATAGATATCTATAAAGCTAATGTATCAAAAGTAAATGAAGTAAAGCGCTTAGTGAATTTTGCTGTTGAAAAATATGGTAGAATTGATGTTTTAATTAATAATGCAGGAATATCTGAAGAGAAATTATTTACAGATATTACTGAAGAAGAATTTGATAATATGATTAAAACTAATTTATATTCAGTGTTCTTTGCATCTCAAGAAGCAGCACGTCATATGATAAGAGAACATTCTGGATTAATTATTAATATTTCTTCAATATATGGAATAACTGGAGGATCTTGTGAGGCAGCATATTCAATGGCAAAAGCAGGTGTTGATGGATTAACTAAAGCATTAGCTAAAGAATTAGGTCCATCAAATATTAGAGTAAATTCAGTAGCACCAGGAGCTATAGATACAGATATGAATAAGAATGTGACAGAAGAAGAGTGGGCAGCAATCAAAGAAGAAACACCATTAATGAAAATAGGTAGACCAATAGATATTACAAGATGTATTAAATGGCTTATTGAAGATGAGTTCACAACAGGTCAAGTTATTTCACCAAATGGTGGTTTAGTTATTACTTAATAAATAGAACTAAAATAAAAAAGAATAAGAAAAGAATAAGAAAAGAATAAAATTTAAAAGCAATCTCTATTAATAGAGATTGCTTTTAAAATAGTCTTAAAACGTGCGAGAATAAAAAAATACAAACAAAAAATGATTAGCATGTAACTAATCATTGTCTGTTGATTTTTTCTTATAATTTCCAGAAATTAATTTTGGAATTGTAATTAGAAGTTTATAGATTGCAAGTTTAATTTTTTTGGTTAAAATATATGATTTTCTAAGTCTTCTAAGAGATTTTTCTTTATAATCTTCTATTACCATTAATGATGTTTCTGGACGTTCTATACTGAAAATATAGTTTTGGTCATCATTATTATCCCATTCACCATTTTCATTTTTTATACAAAAATTGAAAGTTTCTCTATCTAATAAATCAACTTCTATTTGGAAGCCTAGGTCTGTTTTAACCATTTCTGCATCTACAACACCTTCCCAATCACTTCCAAATCCATAATGAATGTAAACATTTGTAGAGGCGTCTTGGAAAAATTTTCCAGTATATGAAATTTTAACTGTGCTATTTGCAACTAATCTATCTGTATTGAAAAATATATTCTTAACTAATTCCATAAATTCTCCTCATCTGTATAAACTCAAAATCATTATAGCTTTAAACTCAAACTTCTTCAAGGTACTTTTAAAATATTACATGTGTGAAACGAAAATGAGAAATAAATGTAAAAAAGAACAAACCAGATTAACATAAATACTGTACAAAATACATTATTTGTGATATAATATCGTCGTGTCCAACTATAGGAAGGAGTGAACACGATGGAGAGACTATCAAATTATATTAAAACAGCACAGGGCGTACGGATCATTTTAGAGGAAGCGCTAGTTAATAGCGAAGAATCGGATGATATGGTCTCAATTGGAGGCAAAAGAGGGCCTGTTATGCGGAAAAATGTTGCAATGGATCTCGTAGTAGAACTGAAAGCTCAAGAAGGGGAATCTGACCAAACCATTCTTCTTGAACGTGTGAAAAATTACGATTATCCGATGCTGATCTGTGAGAGAGGAAGCTATTTATATGCATTTCAAAAAGCTATCAACTCTCTTCAAGAAGATTAATCCGTTACATAGTGCTAGCTCCAAACAGCAAGGATTGCTGGGGCAAGTGCCCCAGCGATCGTATTAAAAAATTATAGGAGGTTTTTAATGACAAAGAAAGAAATTTCGAGAAGAATTTCAGCAATTAACTCATTAAAAGATAAAAGAAAAAGTAGTGACGTTGTAATTTATGACGAGATTAACAGTTTTATAAAACAATTAATAAAAGAAAATGGAGAAGAAGAAACACGTGATATTAGAGAAGAATTATTAGTTAATATCATTAATCATTATTTGAAGAAAAATCAAAAAATGAGTTTTGCTCCATATTCAAATTATGTAGTTGAAGCAGCTCTTATTCAAGAACAAAAAGGAAAATTACAAGAAGCTAAAGAGAATTTAGAATTAGCTTTAGATGGTAGTGAAGATAAATTTTCACAATTTTTAAGTTCTGCTATGACTACAGATGATGTAAAGAAAGTTTTAAAAACATCTCGTTTAGCGCTTGTTACATATAGATATAATATAATTAAATATAAACTAGGAGAGAAATCTTTTGCAGAAACTCTTGAAAAACTTAATGAAATTAATGAGGATAGTAAACAAAATCAAGAAGCATTAGGTAGAAGATTTACTGCATTTGAATTATTTAAACTTGAGTGTGCAGATTTAGTTGATTTTAAATATCTTGAAGAAGAAATATTCCCAGGATTAGATGATCTTGAAAGAGGTGAAGGTTCTGGTCAAATACATGGTGAAGTTAAATATACTGAAGACTTATTACCATCAAATAGATTAAAATTTATTAAAGAGAATTTTAAAGTTGCTTCAGCATATATGGGAAAATCAGGATTTGATGGATATTTGTTATTCGAACTTGAAGATACTGATTTGATGATAGCAGAAAGATTTTGGGACATAGATAAAAAGGGAAAAATATCAGTTGCAACTGAAAGTGCTACATATATTCTTCCTAAAGATGATTGTCCTGAATTAATTAAAAAATCTAGAATGGAAATTACACGATTATCAAAACAAGATCCTAGAATTCAAAAAGCAAACCATTATTCAAAACCAGAGGATAGAAACTTTTCTAGTACATATTATACAAACTTAAAGAAAAAGTTTAATGCAGCAGTTGGTTATGAATATTTTAAAGATACTAAACGTAAAGCAAAAACACCTGTTATTAAGAAATCAAAGAGTAAATATAGTGGTAGCTTAAATGCAAGAGAAACAACAAAAAAATTAAGTGACGATATAGATGGAAACATTTCACAAGAAGAACCTAAAAATGAAACTCCAAAAGTTAAAACAATAGATGAAATGTCTAGAGAAGAATTACAAGAATTTATAAGTCAGTTAAGTAAAGAATTAATAGCAGTTAGTAATAAGCTAATTGAAGCAACAAAATTAAAAGAACAAACTAGAGAACTTGTAGAACAAGTTACAGAACTTAATAAAAAACTTCAAGAAGCTGATAAAGCTTTATCTGAAAGATAGGTGTTAGTATGTTAGAAAAAGAATATATTAAAGGTATTTATGATAAAGTTAAAAGTGGTAATCTTGATTTTGAAGATTTATCTATGGAAGAATTAAGATGTGTGGCTAAGCTTTATCAAGAAGAAATTAGCATAGTAAAAGAACATTTAGAAAAAGAGAAAAGTGAAATA
>JAZSBZ010000021.1:0-4355 GCA_045602645.1 Candidatus Scatovivens sp.
GTAGTAAGATTTGCAGATAAAGAAAGACATCAAATTTTCGTTGAACCAGTAGGAGCTGATACTAACGAAATGTATATTCAAGGTATGAGTTCATCACTTCCTGGAGATGTTCAAATTGCAATGTATAGAACACTTCCAGGACTTGAAAATTGTGAGTTTACAAGACCTGCTTATGCCATTGAGTATGATGCAATTGAACCATCACAATTAAAAAGTTCTTTAGAATTAAAAGAAATTAGTGGGTTATTTTTTGCAGGACAAATTAATGGTACATCAGGATATGAAGAAGCGGCTTGCCAAGGTTTAATAGCAGGTATAAATGCTGTTCAAAAAATAAAAGGTAAAAATCCTGTAATCCTTGATAGATCTGATGCTTATATTGGTGTGTTAATTGATGATATAGTAACAAAAAGTACTCAAGAGCCATATAGAATGATGACATCAAGAGCAGAATATAGATTATTATTAAGACAAGATAATGCGGATTTAAGATTAACTGAAATCGGACATGATGTTGGATTAATTTCTGATGAAAGATATGAAAGATTTTTAGAAAAGAAAAAACAAATTGAAAAAGAAATTGAAAGATTAAATAAGACAAATGTTAAACCTAATGAGAAAACAAACGAGTTTTTAAAAGCTCATGGAACTACTGAAACTACTGTAGGTTTAAAACTTTCTGAACTTTTAAAAAGAACTGAGCTTACATATGAATCATTAAAAGAATTAGATCCAAAAAGACCAGAACTTGATAAACAAGTTGTAGAAGAAGTAGAGATAATGGTTAAATATGAAGGTTATATTAAAATGCAAGAAAAACAAGTTGAAGGATTTAAAAAACTTGAGAAGAAATTATTACCAGAAGATGTAGATTATTCTACAATCAAAGGAATAAGATTAGAAGCAAGACAAAAATTAAACAAATATAAACCTTATTCAATAGGCCAAGCATCAAGAATATCAGGAGTTTCTCCTGCAGATATATCTGTACTATTAATATTCTTAGAGCAATATGGAAAAGAAAAAAATAAAAAATAGACATCATGAGGTACAACATATAATTTGTACCTCATTTATTATTAAAAAATTATTACATATATAAAGGAATATGAAATGAATATTGAAGAATTTGAAAAAGTATTTTTAGAAGAAACAAAAGACTTAAATATTGGGTTTAATAAAGAACAAATTGAAGCATTTAATATATACATGAAAGAGATTATAGAGTGGAACGATAAAATAAATGTTACTGCAATTACAGATGAAAAAATGTTTATCGTGAAACACTTTGCTGATTCTCTTGCTATCAATAAGTTTGCAGCTTCAGCTAAATCAATTATTGATATTGGAACAGGTGGGGGCTTCCCAGGAATACCTCTTAAGATTATGAATAAAGATAAAAAAGTTACTTTAATAGATTCAGTAAATAAGAAATTAAATGTTATAAGATCAATAACAGAGAATATGGATTTAGGTGAACTTGAGATAATTCATACAAGAGCAGAAGAGTTAGCAAATAAGAAAGAGTATAGAGAGATGTATGATATTGCAACAACAAGAGCAGTATCAAACTTTAGCACAATACTAGAATATATGCTTCCATTTATTAAAGTTGGGGGATATGCAGTATGTATGAAAGGACCTAACTATAATGAAGAGTTAAATGAAGCTAAAAAAGCTATTGAAATTTTAGGCGGTAAATTTGAAAAAATAGAAAGTTTAAATGTTGGAAAAGAATTAGAAAGAAACATTATAATCATCAAGAAGGTGAAAAACACACCTAAAAATTTTCCAAGAGGACAAGGAAAGCCTTTAAAGGAGCCGATTAGATAAAGATGTTGCACATGCAACATCTTTTATTTTTGTCAATAAATAAATCAAAACAAAATTTCTTTTTTTATATACAAAAACTTTCATTTTTTATTGACATATACGAAAAATTTTTATATTATATTAGAGTAAAATAAAGGAGGGATTTGCTTTGGGAAGAATTATATCAATAGCTAATCAAAAAGGTGGCGTTGGAAAGACTACAACCGCAGTCAATGTAAGCGCTATACTAGCCAAAAGAGGAAATAAAGTAATGTTAATAGATGCAGATCCACAAGGTAATGCATCAAGTGGTTTAGGACTAGAGAAAGAAATGGAGAATTCATTATATGACGTATTAATTAATGACGTTAGTATTAATGATACATTACAAGAAAGTTGTATTAAGTCTCTAAAAGTATGTCCTTCAAATATGAACCTTGCTGGAGCAGAGGTAGAGCTTGTATCTCAAATGTCTAGAGAACAAAGACTTAAAGAGAAACTAGATGAAGTAAAAGATGACTATGATTTTATAATTATAGATTGTCCACCATCACTAGGATTAATTACATTAAATGCTTTTACAGCTTCTGATTCAGTATTAATACCTGTACAATGCGAATACTTTGCACTTGAAGGGTTAGGTCAATTATTAAATACAGTTAACTTAGTTAAAAAACACCTAAACAAAAGTTTGGAAATAGAGGGCGCAGTTCTTACAATGTACGACATGAGAACAAATCTTTCTAATCAAGTTGTTAAAGAAGTAAAAAGATATTTTGAAGATAAGGTTTATAAAACTGTTATTCCTAGAAATATAAAATTAAGTGAAGCACCAAGTTTTGGTATGCCAATCACTTTATATGACGCTAAGTCAAAAGGCGCAAGAGCCTATGAAAAGCTAGCTAGAGAGATTTTAAAAAATGAAGAAGCTAGAAAGAAAGGTAAGGAGGAATAATTATGGCAGTTAAAAAAACAGGATTAGGAAAAGGGTTAGATGCTTTATTTAGCACACCAGTTGTAGAAGAAGTAAAATCAGAAGAATTAGTAAAAAGAATAAAAATCAATGAAATAGAGCCTAATAAAGGACAAGCAAGAAAAATATTTGATGAAGAAGCTATCGAAGATTTAGCTGCTTCAATTAAAGAATATGGTGTTATCCAACCAATTATAGTTTCTAAAAAAGATAATTATTATGAAATTATAGCTGGTGAAAGAAGATGGAGAGCATCTAAAAAAGCTGGATTAGATGAAATACCAGCAATTGTAAGAACTGATGATGATCAAACAAATACAGAAATATCATTAATTGAAAATATCCAAAGAGAAGACTTAAATCCAATTGAAAAAGCAAGAGGAATCAAATTCTTAATGGATGAATATAATTTAACACAACAAAAAGTTGCTGATAAATTAGGAAAAAGCAGAAGTAGTATAGCAAATACAGTTAGAATATTAAACTTAGATGAAAGAGTAATAAATTTAGCATTAGAGGGTAAACTAACAGAAGGACACTGCAAATCTTTAATGGCAATTGATGATAATGAAAGACAATTTCAAATGGCTAACTATATAATTGAATCTGGAGATTCAGTTAGAGAAGCTGAAAAGAAAATGAAAGTAAGAAAAAAAGTTAGTAAAAAACAAGATAACAAGTACATTCCAATATACAGAGATATAGAAGATACATTCCAAGGATTTTTCGGCACAAAAGTTAAACTAGATGCAGGGGAGAGAAAAGGAAAAATTATTATACAATACAGTTCTAATGATGATCTAGAAAGAATATTAGGATTATTAAAATAAGGATGTGATTAAATGGGGTTATTTTCGGATTTAATTCAAGAAGAAGGGTTAGTATTACCCTTGCTAATTATAAACGCAATTTTGGGCATTCTCGTGATAATTAATATAATATATAGTATATCAATGAAAAAGAAATATCTAGATTTTATGAAGAAGCTAGGAAATGGTAATAATCTAGATGAAATGTTAAGAAAATATCTAGATGATGTAAGAGAAATAAAAAAAGACAATTCAGAAATTAAAGCATATTACACAAAACTTGATAACGATATAGATACTTGTATACAAAAAATAGGATTAGTAAGATATAATGCGTTTAAAGACGTAGGAAGCGATTTAAGCTTCGCAATTGCATTATTAGATAGAAATGATAATGGAGTAATATTAAATGGCTTATATGGCTCAGAATCGTCTAATATATATGCTAAACCAGTTAAAAGTGGTGTTTCTAAATATCAATTATCAGAAGAAGAAAAAACAGCACTTGAAATTGCAGAACAAAGTAAAAATTTTATAGCAAAACATAGAAAATAAAAATCAGCGAAAGCGAAATTGTTAAGAAGGTTCAAAAAACCTTCTTTTTTTTGTATATTTTTTATAAAAATTAAAAAACATAAGAAAAAATAATTCACAAACATAAAAAACAAGGTGTGAACAACTTGTGAAACTTAGTAATATCAATAGTTTTGGGTTGTGAATGTTTTTGTAGTGGAAAAATAAAATAATATTTTAAAAAAAAG
>JAZSBZ010000022.1:0-5346 GCA_045602645.1 Candidatus Scatovivens sp.
TAGTATAATGTGAAATACTTGTGGATAAATTGAAATTTATTACAATATAAATTTGTTTAAAAATAAAAAATATATATAAATTAGGAGGTGCAAAATGAAAAGAACATACCAACCAAAAAAAAGACAAAGAAATAAAGTTCATGGATTCAGAAAAAGAATGCAAACAAGAGCTGGAAGAAAAGTTTTAAAAGCAAGAAGAAATAAAGGAAGAAAAAGCATTTGTGCTTAATAAAAGAGGGGCAATATAGCGCCCTTTTTTTATACAAAAGTGGTTAGTTTTTTAAAGAAAATGAATGAAAATCTCTCTTTTTAGCACAAAAAGATGAATAAAAAGGAGATAAGTATTTATGAAAAAAACAGTAATGATTAAGAAAAATTACGAGTTTAAAATACTATTTTCTAAAGGAAAGTTTTATTATGGTGAATTTATTCACATGTATATAAAACAAACTGAAAGTTCTACTAATAAGCTTGGAATTGCGGTTTCAAAAAAACAGGGGAAAGCTGTTAAGAGAAATCATATAAAACGCTTAATTAGAGAGAATTACAAGAATTTTGAAAGTAGAATAAAAACTGGTACAAACATTTTAATTGTTATAAACAAGGAAAAAGATATTAAAGATATTTCTTATAAACAAATAGAAGGAAATTTCTTACGCACATTGAAAAAAGCGGATGTTTTGGTGGACTAATATGATAAAGAAATTATGTATTAAGTTAATTGAATTTTATCAGAAAGTTATATCACCAAATTTAGGGCATAACTGTAAATATATGCCAACATGCTCAGAATACACAAAACAAGCAATTGAGAAATATGGGGTAATAAGAGGTATTTTTAAAGGTTTTTTAAGAATATTAAGGTGTAATCCATTTTCTAAAGGTGGATATGATCCTTTAAAATAGGAGGATAAGATGTTTGATTTTTTTGCAAGTACATTTGGTTATTTGCTTAACTTTCTATACAATGTTATAGGAAACTATGGTCTTGCTATCATAGTATTTACTATACTTGTAAAACTTATCATGCTACCAATTTCAGTTAAACAACAAAAAACAATGAAAAAGACTGCTAAAGTTCAAGTAAAACTAAGAGAATTACAAGAAAAATATTCTAATGATCAAGTTAGACTTGGACAAGAAACAATGGATCTTTATAAAAAAGAGAATATGAGTCCATTTAGTGGATGTTTAGGATCAATTGTTCAAATGATTTTAATCCTTTCAGTATTCTTCTTAGTAAGTAGACCATTAACATTTATGAAACACGTTGATGCTGATATTATTAGTAAATATACTCAAGAAGTAATGGCTGAAAACGAAGAAGCAGCAAGATATCCTGAAATTTCAATCATTAAAATGATTGGACCTAAGGATGAAAATGTAAATATTAATATGGAATTCTTTGGTTTAGACCTAAGTGATGTTCCAACTCAAAATTTATCAGATTGGAAAGTGTTTATAATTCCTGGATTATACGTAATTTCATCTGTAATTTCTACAAAACTTACAACTGCTATGAATAAAGCAGCAAATAAGGATAAAGAGAAAGAAAAAGAAGAAGAAGTTATAGTTAATAAGGATAAAAAAGTAGAGCCAAATGATAAAGAAAAAGCTTTAGAAGTTAGTAAAAAAGATGAAGATAATAGAGACATAGATACAATGGATGAAGTTAATAAACAAATGTCTATTATGATGCCTATTATGTCAGTAAGTATCGCGTTAATAGCGCCACTAGGACTAGCATTATATTGGCTTGTAAGTAATTTACTTATGATTATCGAAAGATTAATAATAAATAAAGTATGTAAAGATGAGGAGGAATAAAATGGAAAAAGACAAAGTATATGTTTTTGAAGGTAAAACATCAACAGAAGCTATTGAAAAAGGTTTAAATGAATTAAAAGTTTCAAAAGCAAAAGTTGATATTAAAATATTAGAATCAGAGGATAAAAGAAGCTTTTTCAGCATATTAACACCAAGAGTTGTTAAAGTTGAAATGAAGTTAAAAGATAACGTTGTTGAAGATGTTAAACCAGAACCAAAAAAGGTTAATAAAACTGAAAAATTAGATAGTAAAGATAAGGAAGAAAGCATTAAAAATATTAAAGTATTTTTAGATGATTTTATAGCAAAACTTCCAAGTAAAGATTTAAGTTATGATGTAACTGAAGAAGGAAACATCATTAAAGTTGAAATAGATGGGGAAGATACAGGTTATTTAATTGGATACAGAGGAGAAGTTCTAAATAGTATTCAAACAATAGTAACTAACGTAGCATCTAAAACAACAAAAGAAAAAGTAAAAGTATTAGTTAACATTGGTAAATACAGAGAAAAAAGAGAAAAAGATTTACAAAATCTAGCTCAAAAAATCGCTGGAACAGTAATTAAAACAAGAAAAGAAATTGTTTTAGAACCAATGACAGCTTATGAAAGAAAAATTATTCATACAAAATTACAAGAAAACGATAAAGTAAAAACACATAGTATAGGTGAAGAACCATACAGAAAAATCGTAGTTTCTTTAAAATAAGATTAATAATTTTAGGGTAGCAAAAAATGCTACTCTTTTTTTTTCTTAAAAATCATCAACCCATAGATTTAAGGCGATTTTATCGAAAAAATAATTGCAAAGTTATGTATACTATGATATAATATAACGTGATTTTTAAAGAAAGAGGAAATGTTATGAGTACTATAGCTGCAATTTCTACAGCTCCAGGTATTGGAGGAATTGGAATTATAAGAATGAGTGGTGAAAATTGTTTTGATGTTTTAGATAAAATATTTAAACAAAAACATCCACAAAGTATTGATAAAATTAAAGGTTATACAATCAAGTTCGGACATATAGTAAATGGTGATGAAATAGTAGATGAAGTTTTAGTTTCATATTTTAAAGCTCCAAGAAGCTATACATCAGAGAATATGTGTGAAATAAATTCCCATGGTGGAGTTGTGGTAATGAATAAGATCTTAGTTCTTTGCATTATAAACGGTGCTGAAATAGCTGAACCTGGTGAATTTACAAAAAGAGCTTTCTTAAATGGAAGAATGGATTTATCACAAGCTGAAGCTGTAATAGATGTTATTAATGCTAAAACAGATAAAGAAGCTAAGATTTCACTTGAACAACTTGAAGGAAATCTTTCAGATAAAATATCAAAAATAAGAAAAATAGTTATTTCTGTTATGGCAGATATTGAAGCTACAATAGATTATCCTGAATATGATTTAGAAGAAGTCACAAATGCCAAAATTTTGAAAGTTTTAGATGAAGTAGACATATTACTTGACGAACTAGAAAAAAGTTTCTATAACGGCAAAATTTTGCGTGAGGGTATATCAACAGCAATTATTGGTAGACCAAACGCTGGTAAATCATCACTTTTAAATCTTATTTTAGACGAGGAAAGAGCTATAGTTACTGATATAGAGGGAACAACAAGAGATACAATCGAAGAATATATTTCAATTGATGGAGTTCCACTTAAAATTATAGATACAGCTGGAATAAGAACAGCAAATGATGAAGTTGAAAGAATAGGTGTTAAAAAAGCAATAGAGATTGCTAAAAAGAGTGATATAGTAATAGCTATTTTTGATATTAATAAAAAGTTAAATGATGAAGATAAAGAAATATTAAAATTATTAGAAAATAAAAATGCAATTATAATATTAAATAAAATAGATCTTGAAAGAAAAGTTGATATAAAAGAGATTGAAAAATATAACAAACCAATTGTTGAAATATCAACAAAAACTAAAGATGGGGTAGAGAAGCTTTATGCTGAAATATCTAAGTTATTTAAATTAAAAGAAATAGCAAATGATGGAGAAACTATAGTTACTAATGTAAGACATAAAAACATCATTTTAAATTCAAGAGATAATTTAAATAAAGCAAGACAAACAATTATTAATTCTATGCCAATAGATATGATTTCTTCTCATCTTAAAGAAATATTAGAAGAATTAGGAAAAATAACAGGGGAGACAGTTACAGAAGATGTTATAGCTGAAATTTTCTCTAAATTCTGTCTAGGAAAATAAAAACAAATGTTTATTGTTTCACGATTGACATTTTGAAAAATATAAGGAGATTAAAATGAAATACGACGCTGGAAAATATGATATAGCAGTCATAGGTGCAGGACATGCTGGTTGTGAAGCAGCTCTTGCCGCAGCTAGACTAGGAATGAAGACTTTACTTTTTTCAATAAGTCTTGAATGTATAGCAAATATGCCATGTAATCCACACATTGGTGGAACATCAAAAGGTCATCTTGTAAGAGAAATTGATGCTCTTGGTGGAGAGATGGGTAAAAATATTGATAAAACAATGATTCAACTTAGAATGCTTAATACTTCAAAAGGGCCTGCAGTGCACTCTTTAAGAGCACAAGCAGACAGAAAAAGATATCAAACAGAAATGAAATATACTCTTGAAAAACAAGAGAATTTATTTGTTAAACAAGCAGAGATAGTAAACATTGAAGTTGAAGATGGAAAAGTAAAATCTATTGAAACAAATTTAGGAGCAGTATACCAAGTTGATGCTATTATAGTAGCTACAGGAACATATTTAAAAGGTAAAATATTTATTGGTGAAACAAGCTATGAAAGTGGCCCAGATGGTGTTGCTGCAGCTAATCATTTATCAGATTGTTTAAAGAAATTAAATATAGAAATTCAAAGATTTAAAACAGGAACTCCAGCTAGAATTAATAAAAAGAGTATAGATTTCTCTAAGATGGAAATTCAAGAGGGAGAAAATGGATTAGTACCATTCTCATTTGAAGATAAGATGCCTGATTTTGAACAAATCCCATGTTGGCTAACATATACTAATGAAAAGACACATGAGATTATTAGAGCAAATCTTCATAGATCTCCTTTATATGCAGGAGAGATTGAAGGGACTGGTCCTAGATATTGTCCTTCAATTGAAGATAAAGTAGTAAGATTTGCAGATAAAGAAAGACATCAAATTTTCGTTGAACCAGTAGGAGCTGATACTAACGAAATGTATATTCAAGGTATGAGTTCATCACTTCCTGAAGATGTTCAAATTGCAATGTATAGAACACTTCCAGGACTTGAAAATTGTGAGTTTACAAGACCTGCTTATGCCATTGAGTATGATGCAATTGAACCATCACAATTAAAAAGTTCTTTAGAATTAAAAGAAATTAGTGGATTGTTTTTTGCAGGACAAATTAATGGTACATCAGGATATGAAGAAGCAGCTTGCCAAGGTTTAATAGCAGGTATAAATGCTGTTCAAAAAATAAAAGGTAAAAATCCTGTAATCCTTGATAGATCTGATGCTTATATTGGTGT
>JAZSBZ010000023.1:0-13749 GCA_045602645.1 Candidatus Scatovivens sp.
CCTATACTGGTTACATTTTGATTATTTTTTTATAATTTATTGATTTAAAACGACAAAATTAATATCTTAAAAAAGGCTTTATATCAAGGATTAAAATATAATAAATATTATAAAATTAGCATAATTATTTGAGGTTTCTAAGAGGTATCTTTGACAGTTAAAGTTCATGAAATTTACTCATAAAACATTCGAAAAAAAGAATGAAAAATAAGATGCTCTTTTTCCATAATCTTTTTGCAACCTGATAAAAATTTAGTATAAAATTAAAGAAATTATTTGAATTAATTTTTAGTATTTATTGAATTTAATTTGTAGTAAAAAATACAAAAGTACCTTTGGAAAATTGTTTGAATTTGTTCCATAAAAAACAAAGTAATTGAATCATTTATTTATCAAAACTTAGCTCGATTTTTGAGCAGAAAAATTACACAAAAAAGAGCCTTCTTTATTAGGGAAATAAAGCGGTTTAGACAATACTGATTTGGCAAAAAAAGTAAAAATTAGGAACAGATTTATAAAGAATTTTTTAATTATTTTTATGTAAAAATTAGAGAAAAAATACATGAATTGACAAAGATTTTGATTATAAATATAATCTAAGTATAAATTTTACAGGAGAAAAAACTTAAATGGACAATATAAAAGTTGATTTAAACGAAGAATATGACCGTGTAGTTGAGCTGGCCGTTGAGAAATTCGGTTATGGAGAAGACCTAAAAGGTGTACTTAGAAGAATTCTACCAGCAATGCTTGAAGGCCGCTCATTTGAAGACAGACAGCTGTTTTATAAAATGCTAAGTCACACTCCAATTGCAGTTATTCCAGAAAACACAGAACTTACTACTGGTGAACTTAACGAACAATACCTTGGAAACCTTAATCCCCATGTGATTGATGGTGAAAGTGATATGGGAGAATATGGTAAAAAACCAGGTGATGGTGCCTTCGTTTCAGAAGTAATTTTAGATGAAAATTTAAATGTTAAAGGTAAAAAACAGTTTATATATGTAAAAGCATTAGATCCTGAAAAAACCAAGTATACAAAGTCATTAGAAAGAATTGATATGCTTGGAACAGGTATAAATGTAAGTCATTTAATTCATGAATTAGGTCATGCATGGGTATCAGAGCAAGATACATATACAGTTGAAGGTAATGAACTTATAAATAGATGTGGTACAGCTTATTTAAAATCTGAAATGATTCCAAATGGTGATGGTACATATACAAGAAATTTAGTATCACATGAAGGTTTAATGCTTGAAGAAGCTTTAAATACAGAGATGGAAGTTAAAAGTTTATCTCGATATTTAGGTAAATCAAGAGAAGAAACGGAAGCTCTTTATAAAGATGGAACTTTAATACCATCAAATTATCAAGGTACAATGAGTGCTATAGCAGAACATTTAAATAAAACAGCATTAGCAGAGGATTTTAGAAAGTATAGATTAACTGGAGATAAGAAAACATTAGATAAAATTAATGAAAAAATGATGCAAACAGAAGAATATAAAAGAAGAGAAGAATCTACAGAAGAATCAAGAGCTAAAGATGAAGTATTAAAAAATCCAGCGTCAAGTGGAATTAAAAAATTTGTTGAAAGATGCGGAAGAGATTTTACAAGATCTAAAGAGAATATGACACCTGTAGATATGCTTGAAGATTCACTTCAAAAATTATACGACTTAAGCGTAAATAAATTATGCTTTGATATTTTTACACCAGAATGTAGAGATCAATATGTAGCTTTAAGTAGAGAAGCTCAATGTGAAAGTTATGTACTTATAAATCAGACAAGAGACTTGATACAAGGGAAGAATCAGGATTTAAGTGAAGAACAAAAATAACTCAAGAATAAGATTTAAAAAATAGGTAAAAAAATAACCTTGAAAGTAGCAAAAAATAAAGTAAAAAAAGCAGCAAAATTAGTCAAAAATTTTGCTGTTTTTTCTTGATTTTTTAAGTAGATTTTTATATAATGCAAGAGTAAAGATTAATAAGAAAAGAGGGTAATAAATGGATAGGCAAGATGAAAAAATAATCGAAAGAAATATTGAGACTGAGATGAAGACAGCTTATATAGATTACGCAATGAGCGTTATAGTTTCTCGTGCTTTACCAGATGTTAGAGACGGTTTAAAACCAGTACATAGAAGAATTCTTTATTCTATGCATGAAGATGGAATAACATCAGATAAACCATACAGAAAATGTGCTAACACAGTTGGATCTGTTTTAGGAAGATACCATCCACATGGTGACTCTTCTGTATACGATGCAATGGTTAGACTTGCTCAAGATTTCTCAATGAGATACATGTTAATTGATGGTCATGGTAACTTTGGTTCAATTGACGGTGACGGCGCAGCTGCGATGAGGTATACTGAAGCAAGAATGGCAAAAATTGCTGAGCAAATGCTTGTAGATAACGAAAAAAACACAGTTGATTTTATGCCAAACTATGATGATAGATTACAAGAACCAACAGTACTTCCAGCAAAAATACCAGCATTATTAATTAATGGTTCTTCAGGTATTGCTGTAGGTATGGCAACAAACATACCACCACATAATTTAAGAGAAATTATTGATGGTGCTATTATGGTTATCGATAACGATGATGTAACAAATGAACAATTAATGACTGTAGTTAAAGGACCTGATTTCCCAACTGGAGCTATGATTCTTGGTAAAGAAGGAATTAAAGAAGCATATACAACAGGTAGAGGAAAAATAACAGTTAGAGCAGAGACAGAAATAGAGGAAATGTCAGGAAATAGACAAAGAATTATAGTTTCATCACTACCATATCAAGTAAATAAAGCAAACTTAATCATTAAAATTGATGAGCTTGTAAAAGATAAAAAGATTGAAGGAATCTCAGAAGTAAGAGATGAATCAGATAGAAATGAAAGAGTAAGAATTGTTATTGAACTTAAGAGAGATGCAAGACCTCAAGTAATTTTAAATCAATTATTCAAACATACACAAATGCAAGATACATTTGGTGTAATTATGCTTGCTTTAGTAAATGGAGAACCAAAAATCTTAACATTAAAAGAATGTTTAGAAGAATATGTAAAACATAGAAGAGAAGTTATTTTAAGAAGAACAAAATTCGACTTAGAAAAAGCTGAAGCTAGAGCACATATTTTAGAAGGTCTATTAAAAGCTATAGATAATATTGATGAAGTTATTCAAATCATTCGTTCATCATATGATGATGCTAAAGAAAGATTAATGGAAAGATTTGATTTATCAGATATTCAAGCTCAAGCAATATTAGATATGCAATTAAAGAGACTATCTGGATTACAAAGAGAAAAACTAGAAGAAGAATATGCTGAACTTATGAAATTAATAGCATATTACAAAGAAATTCTTGCTAGTGAAACTTTAGTATTTGATATTATTAAAACAGAATTATTAGAAATTAGAGAAAAATTCGGAGATGAAAGATTAACAAAAATTGCTGCTGCTGAAGGTGAATTTGAAGAAGAAGATCTAATTAAAGAAGAACAAACAGTTATAGCTTTAACACACTTTGGATATATCAAGAGAATGCCTGTTGATACATATAAGAGCCAAAGACGTGGAGGAAAAGGAATAACAGGAATCGCAACAAGAGAAGATGACTTTGTTAAAGAGATATTCTCAGCATCTACTCATGATACAATTTTATTCTTCAGTAATAAAGGTAAAATGTATAGATTACGTGGATTCGAAATTCCAGAAGCTGGTAGAACTGCTAAAGGAACAGCTATTGTTAACTTATTAAACTTAGAAGGTGGCGAAAAAATTTCTGCAATTATACCAATTCAAAACTTTGCAGAAGGTAAATACTTATTAATGGCTACAAAGAACGGTTTAATTAAGAAAACACCACTTATAGAATATGATTCTAATAGAAAAACAGGATTAATGGGAATCACATTAAAAGAAGATGACGAATTAATCGATGTTAGAATGACAGATGGTGAAGATAACGTTGTTTTAGTTACAAGAAAAGGTATGAGCATTACATTTGATGAAAAAGATGTAAGACCAGTTGGTAGAACAGCACAAGGTGTAATTGGTATGAGACTTGATGATGATGATTACACAATTGGTATGGAACCAATTGTAGCTGGAAGCAAAGCTACACTTCTTGCAATTACAGAAAATGGATTTGGTAAGAGAACAGAACTTGAAGAATACAGAGTTCAAAACAGAGGTGGTAGAGGAGTAATTACTTACAAAATTACACCAAAAACTGGAGAAATCGTAGGAATCAAGATTGTTACTGGAGCTGAAGACGTTATATTAATTACAGATACTGGAACAATTATTAGAATGAATACAGGAGAAATCAGTGTTCTTGGAAGATCAACACAAGGTGTTACTTTAATGAGAACAAACGATGGAAAAGTAGTAAGTATTGAAAAAATAGTTGAAGAAGGCGACGATTATATAATTTAAAATGTTAAATGATGCACTTATCTAAATATGAATAGTATTTAATAAGTGCATTATTTGTAATATGGAGTAGTACGTGGATATATTAACTTTAAAATCAAAAGAAAAACTTAGTTGTAATTTATGTGATAGATGCTGTAGATACAGAGGGGATATTAAATTAACACCTGTAAATGTTTGTAGAATAAGTAAATTTTTAAGAATAAGAATTAAAGAATTTTTAGAAAAGTATACTGAAAAAACAGAAAATGGGGTAGAAGTAGTAATAAAAGCAGAAGGGTTAGAAAAAATTTGTGTTTTTTTTGATGAAAATACAAGAAAGTGCAAAATTAATTCTGTAAAACCACTTCAATGTATAATGTTTCCATTAGTACCTGAAAATTTAAAAAGAGATTATTTTTATAATTCAGGGGAATGTAAGTGCGAAAATACTAGTGAAATCAAGGTTTACGATTGGTTAAACTCTAATAATAGAGGATATAATAAAAATAAAAAAGCATCTATGGAATGGATATCATTTATAGAGTGGGTTGATTTGAAACGAGAATGCCTTTTTAAGGAAGATATTTATAAAATATATGAAATTATGTTTGAGAGGTATAATTTAACTAATTTTAATTATTTAGCTCAAATGAGAAAAAATATGAAAGAAGTTAGAAAAATTATAATAAAAAGAATTGAAGAAAATACTGAAAAATAAACAAAAACTCGCCTAAAGGCGAGTTTTAATTTTTATTTAAGCATCTTTTTTAGATTTTTTAAATCGCAAATCATCACCAAAGAATCTTAAGAATCTATAATTTCCGGCTAAACGAGAACCAATTCTTGTAGTATAAGTTTTAAATAGTTCATCTACATTTAGATTTGTTGAAATAATAGTTTTTGTTATTTTATGATTTTGATTTAAAAGTCTTGTATTAATAATTGTGAATAGTTCTGTGATTTTTGTGTCTGTTATTTTTTCTGTACCTAAATCATCAATTATTAGTAAATCAACATTAAGAATGTTTTCATATAGATCAAATTTAGCATTTTCTCTATCGAATTTAGCATCGTTTATTTCATCAAACATAACTGGTGCAGTTTGGTATAAAACAGTTTTACCAAGTTTTAATACTTCATTTGCAATACAATTTGTTAGATAAGTTTTTCCAACTCCAGTTGAACCAGTAAATATAAGATTTTTTTCTTCGGGATCATCGAAATTTTCAATAAATGTTTTTACTTTTTCTTTTATAATTTGC
The DNA here is from genome assembly GCA_045602645.1 of Candidatus Scatovivens sp. Lineage (GTDB taxonomy): Bacteria > Bacillota > Clostridia > TANB77 > CAG-508 > Scatovivens. Next base: position 5,700 of record JAZSBZ010000023.1, read on the forward strand.
ATGTTTTCTCTTGGTGATATTTCAGATTTATATTTTTCAGGATCTGGTTTATCAGAGAATGTTCTAATATTGAAATTAGAGAAGTTTTCTCTTTCTAAGTTACCCATATTAGATTTGTTATATGCAATATCAAATATTCTTTGTTTTAAACATGAACACATTGTAGATGTGCCGTCTTTTTGAATATATCCAGTATCTTTACACAGTTTGCACTCAAAATGTGGATTAAGGTATCCATTTTCTTTAGAAAGATTCTTTAAAAAATCATTTTTTTCTTTAACAAGTGCATTTGTTTTTTTCTTTAATGTAGATAAAAGTGCATTTTGCTCTTTTGAATTTGAATTAAGCATTGCTTTAGCAGTTTGGATAGAAAGTGAGCTAATTTCATTTTCTATTTCTTGAAGTCTTGGATTTACAGCTAGCAAGTCTTTTTTTCTTTGCTCTGCTTCAAGTGCAGCACGTGCTCTTTTTTCTTCATATTCATGTAAAACTAATTTTAATAAAGAATTTTCCATGTATTTTTATTCCTTCTAAAGATTTAGGTTTGTTTGGAATACCTATAACCTATTAATTATCATAAAGTGATTCTAAATTGTCGAATGTACTTTGAGTATATTCATAAGCAACTTTTTCGATTTGTTTTGTCTTTTTCTCTTTATCTTTTAGTGATGTTAAATATGTATTTACTTCATCTGTTGTAGATAAAGATTTTTGATGCCAATCTGTAAGAAGTGTATCGATATAGTCAAATCTAACTTTATTTTTTGCTGATGCATTTTTTAAAGCGATTTCTATAACGTCCATACCGTATCCATAGTTTTCAGTCCATTTTACGATATCTTCTTCTTCATATGTTGTAAGTTTTCTATATAAATTTAATTTTTTAGCAATTTCATTATTTATACCAGCACGTTTTTCTTGTTTTTCAAAATAAGCATCTAAATCGTTAAATGTTTTGATATTATTTTTACTCCAAGCATCTGCTGTTGCTTGTACATAATTTCTATGTAGAGCTCTTTTATCAAAAGCATAATTAAATAGTGCAAGCATAACTTGTTCGTCAAAACCATATTTATTAAACCAAAGATCTATGTCATTATACCAAGATGGTGACATCACTCCTTGGAAAAATTGTGAGTTAATATTTTCAATAGCTTTTGCTCTATATTGACTTTGAGCGCTTTTAATAGCATCTTCTGGTGAAGATGTTACTTTTGGGCTATATAATTTTGATACTTCCATTTCTTGAATATCGGCTAGAACATAGCCATCTGTTGTTTTGACTAAAATACCTTTATCTTCCCAATATTTAATTGCATCTTGCACTGTTGGAAAGTCTAAGGCAAGCGTTTTTGATAGATCGTTGATCTTAATCTCTTTATTATATTTTGATAAAAAAAGCATATAAAAATACACTTTCACATAGTTGCCATTTGCTTCTGGTAAATGCTCTGTGAAAAATATATCTGGTATTTCTGTACTTGAAAAAAGAAGAGACTTCTCATTTTGAGATAATTTCATATCAAAAACCCCTTTTTAAAATCTTAAATATATCTTCTTTAGTACAGTGAAAAGATTATATCATTATAAATTTGTAAATTCAATAAAATTTACTAGAAATTATATTACATTTTTAGAGCAAAATATAATGAGAAAATCCTTATGTATAGGTTATATCAGGTTTTTTAAAATATGTATATACTTTTTAAGAAAATTATGTTAAAATATTTTCGATAAAAATTTAGGAGGAAGAAAAAAATGATAGATAAAAACATGAAAATTGGTGAATTAATAGAAAGTTATCCAGAAAAAGCTGAAATCTTATTAGCTGCTGGAATGCATTGTTTAGGATGCCCTGCATCACAAGCTGAAACAATCGAAGAAGCATGTGCTGTTCACGGAATCGATGTAGAAGAATTAGTTGCTAACTTAAATAAATAAAAATAATTCTTAAAACCTTGCCTATGGCAAGGTTTTTTTCGGTTTATAAAAAAATAATTTTTTTGTATAATGACATTTAGAATAAATTATTGTATAATCTTGACAGTGATTTTTTAAGATTATATAATACAAACATAAGTTTTGTAAAACAAAGTACAATTTAAGGAGAAACAAATGAACTTGTTAGAAGGATTAAACGACAAACAATATGAAGCTGTAGTAAATACAGAAGGTCCTTGCTTAATTATTGCAGGTGCTGGTTCTGGAAAAACTAAAGTATTAACTCATAAAATTGCATACCTAATTGAAGAAGGAAAAGCAAAACCTTGGGATATTTTAGCAATCACATTTACTAACAAAGCAGCAAATGAAATGAAAACAAGGGTAGAAGGTTTAGTAGGCGATATTGTTAATGATATGTGGCTTGGAACATTCCACTCAATTTGTGTAAGAATATTAAGAAGACAAATAGATAGAATTGGTTTTGATACATCTTTTGTTATTTTTGATACATCAGATCAAAAAACACTTGTAAAACAAATTATTAAAAACCAAAACTTAGATGATAAACTTTTCTCAGATAGAGCTGTATTATCTGAAATTAGTAATGCTAAAAATGACATGCTAGAACCTGAACAATATGCAGCTAAAGTTAAAGGTGATTTTAGAAAAGAAAAAATAGCAGAAATATATGATATTTATCAAAGAAAACTTAAAGAAAATAATGCAATAGATTTTGATGATATTATTAATTTCACTATTAAAATTTTATTAGATAACAATGATTTATTAGAATACTATTCAAATAGATTTAAATATGTTTTAGTAGACGAGTATCAAGATACTAACAAAGCTCAATTTACATTAGTAACACTTCTTGCATCAAAATATGGAAATATAACAGTTGTTGGTGATAACGATCAAAGTATTTATAAGTTTAGAGGTGCAGATATTACTAACATTCTTAACTTTGAAAAAGATTTCCCTGGAACAAGAATTATTAAATTAGAGCAAAATTATAGATGTACTCAAAGCATATTAAATGCTGCAAATGAAGTTATTAAAAATAACGAGACAAAATATGAAAAGAAACTATGGACTGAAAATGAAAGAGGAGCTCTTCCAAAAGTTTATAGAGGAGATAATGAATATGATGAAGCAAACTATGTAGTAAGACAAATCAATTCATTAAAAGTAGAAGAATATTATAAAAATTCAGATTTCACAATACTTTATAGAATGAACTCTCAATCACGTGCTCTAGAAGATATCTTAAGAAGAGAGAATATACCATATAAAATTATTGGTGGTCTAAAGTTCTATGAAAGAAAAGAAATCAAAGATATTATTGCATATTTAAGATTAATACAAAACACATCAGACAACTTAAGTTTAACTAGAATTATCAACGAACCTAAAAGAGGAGTTGGTAAAACAAGTTTAGATAATATTGACGCACTTTCAGGAAATGCGGGTGTTTCAATGTATGAAATTATTAAAAATGCAGATAGTTATGGGTTAAATAGAGTATTTGCTAATACAAGAGAATTTGTAAATGCTATTGAAGAATTAAGAGCTAAAAAAGACTCTATAAAAATATCAGAATTAATTAAAGAGACATTAGCAAAAACAGGATATACTCAAAGTTTAAAACTTGAAAACACAGTAGAAGCAGAAACAAGATTAGAGAACTTAGATGAGTTCTTAACTGTTGCTATAGAATTTGAAGAAGAATCTGCAGATAATTCACTTTCTGAGTTCTTAGAAGGAATTACATTAAGTTCTGACTTAGATGGAATGGAAGAATCAGAAGATTCAGTAACATTAATGACTCTACATAGTGCAAAAGGACTAGAGTTTCCAGTTGTATTCTTAGTTGGTATGGAAGAAGGGATTTTCCCAGGATATAAATCAATTGGAGAACAACAAGAACTTGAAGAAGAAAGAAGACTTTGCTATGTTGGTATAACAAGAGCAAAACAAAGTTTATTTATGACTTGTGCAAAACAAAGAACAATATTTGGTTCAACAAGTTGTAATGCAGTATCAAGATTTATTAAAGAAATTCCAGCATCAATGCTTGATGGATATGAAGAATTAGAAGATAAAGGATATAATAGCTACGGTGATGATAACCAATATAATTGGGAATATGGTTCAAGAAGCGGTAGTTATGGATCACAATATGGTCTTTCTAGCACTGGTTATCCAGATAGATCAGTATATGGAGATATTGCAGCATCTGCATCAAGAAAAACAGGAATTGGAAGTCATACAACATATCAATTTAGAAGTGCAGATAGCTTCTTAAATAGCTTAAATGTTAAGAAAGATGATTCGGTAGACTTATCAGCATATAAATCAGGAGTAAGAGTATTCCATAAGAAATTTGGAGAAGGAACTATTAATTCAGTAGAAACTGAAGGAGAAGATTTAAAAGTTGATATTAATTTTGATAAAGTAGGTCATAAAAGACTTATGGCAAAATTTGCTGGACTAGAAATAATTAAATAGTATATTTATTATCGGGAAATGTGCAGAGAATTGCATGTTTCCCGTTTTAATTTTTGAATTATTTTTAAATAAAAACCTTGTGAAAAAAATTATAAAAATTACATATTTTATTTTGACATTCAGTGAAGTAATGATATAATATAATATGCATTAATAGTATCAAAAATAGACTCAAAATTTGATGAAAGGGGGTGCCTGAAGCGTGGAATATCAAGATATAGTAAATTCATATAAGAAAAATGGATTAGATATTTCTAGTTTAAAGAAAGGCTTAGAGATTGCTAAACCTTTATCTGGTCGTTCAAGATATAGAGCGGTTAGATTATCAGGCGAGAATACCCACTTTTATATGAGGACATTAGATATTGTTAGAAAACCTGCAGAAAGTGCTCATGTTGAGTATGTAGAAAGAGAAGTAGAAAGAGAACTTGATAAATACTTTACTAGAATTGTTCAATCAATGAGAGATTGTAGAGCATGGAAAATTACAGGTTTAGTAGCTCAAAATTATACTCCAGAAAAATTTAAAGAGTTATCAGTACCAAAAAGATTTGAAATGGTTAGAGAATTAAATCAAAAGTATAGTAGATTTTTAGAGATACAAAAAATTGCAGATTTAAGAGATTGTGTATTTTCATTTAAGAAATTAAGTGAAGATGAAGATAAATTAAAGAAATTATGCTTCTTAAAGTTAATGTTTAAAGCATTTAAGAATGAAGATATAATTAGAGAATTTTATATTTTTGATAAAGCTTTCTTAAATGCATTAGTTGATTATAGAAAAAATAAAAAGTCTAAAGAAAACTTAGAAACGTTTATGTCTAAGAAAAGAGCATCAACATTTAGAGATTATCAAAAGTATTCTAAATTCTTTTCACAAGAAGATTTTAGAGAACTTGCTGAAAATATTCAAACAGCAGCACAAACATTAAGAATAACAACATCAAGTGTAATTGAAGCATATAGTGAAATGTCTGAAACAGAAGCTGAAAAAGTATACTTATCATCAGAGCTTAAAATACTTGAATCATTAGAAGAAAAGTATAATGAAATGATGGAAGTTAAAAAAGTTGTAGAAAAAGAACAAAAGGAAAAAGAAAAAGAAGATAGACTAGCTAAAGAAAAGGCTGAAAAATTAAAAAAATTAGAAGAAGAAAGAATAAGAAAACAAAAAGAAGCTGCAGAAAGAATTAAACAAAGAGAATTAGCAGAAAGAAATAGAATCATTGGTAAGACAGAAGGTTCTACAGGAATGATGGCAGCTAAGATTAAAGATATACAAGAAACACCTACAGCAAAAGAACAAGTTAATCCATTAATATTTGCTTGGTTTGATAAAGAAGAAATGACTTTAACTAAGAAAATTGGCACAAAGAGATTAACAGAATTCTTTGAAAAGATTAAAAGAGTTGAAGCTGAAACTGGTGTTAGAGTTAGCTTGTATTTAATTACTAATGCAGGAAAAGAAGAAACAGTAAGAAGGGTTGAAGAACTTCAAAAGAAAGCAAGAGTAGCTGGGCTATCAAGATTAGTTGAAGGTGCTCTTGGTGGATATAGTTCATTTAGAGTAGATAGTGATAAAAATGTAACTGATCTTGCAAAAATGTCACCTGAAAATAGAAAGAAAATAACTACTCTTTTAAATAGAGCTTTTGATTTTCCACTTCCTCCAGAATTAATTTTACCTGAAGAAGTAAATTATTTAAGATATCAGTTTACTGATAAAAGAGATAAATCAATTGATAAGAGATATTTAAATTTTGCAGTAAATAGATTATTATCAGATCAAAGAGTAAGTAAACAACCACTGAAATTCTTACCATATATTGAAAATAGAAAAGCCGGAATTGATGTTGTTTTAGAATCTCAATTAAGAGGAATATCACAACTTCCAGAATATTATAAATCAAAATATTATGTTGCTCCTGGAAAAACTATGAAAGTTAGTATAGAAGAAATTGATTTATTTTTAAATCCAGAAGCTTCAAAAGATGGAGAAGAGCATGAATAAACCCGAATAACTTATGAGAGTCATTCGGGTTTATTTTTATATTAATTTTTTATAAGGCTATATAATATCTTTAAGTATTCTTGCCATTTGTACACCACTTGCTGATGCCATGATTAATCCTCTTGTTAATCCGCCACCATCACCGATAGAGTATAGGCCTTTAATACTTGTTTCGAAATTATTATCTATAATTAATTGATTTGAATAGAATTTTATCTCTGCTGCGTAAAGTAGATTATCTGGATGAGCAAATCCTGGAACTACTTTATCCATTGCTTTAATAAATTCTAATATATCAACCATGGTTCTATATCCAATAGCATATGTTATATCTCCAGCTACTGCTGTTTTTAATGTAGGTACAACACTGTTAGCTTTTAAGTCTTTATCCCATGTACGTTTACCGTTTAAAATGTCACCAAGTCTTTGTACTAAAACATTTCCTTTTCCTAGTTGGTTTGCATTTTCAGCAATGTTCATACCATATTTGATTGGTTCATCAAATGGATCTGAAAAATGATGTGATGCAAGAAGAGCAAGGTTTGTATTTGTACTTTTTCTGTCTTTATATGAATGTCCGTTTACTAAAGTTAAGTTGTTATCATAAACTTCGTTTGCGACAAACCCACTTGGGTTTTGGCAGAATGTTCTAACTTTATCTTTATATGGAGGTAATTTACCAACAAATTTTCCTTCGTATAAATATTCGTTAATTCCTTTCATAACATTATCAGGAAGTTCGTATCTAACACCGATATCAACTATACCAGCACGGTTTTTGATTTTGTGTGCTTTACACATTTTTGCAAGCCAGTTAGCGCCTTTTCTACCAATTCCTAAAATAACTTTGTCAGAATAAAGTGATTCTGATTCAGATTTCTCAAGCATGTTTTCCACAATTACTCCGCAAACTGTGTTATTTTCGATAATTAAATCTTTAACATTTGTATCAAACATTATCTCAACGCCATTTGCTAAAATATAGTCTTGAATTTTTTTGTATAATTCATGGCTTTTTTCTGTTCCTAAATGTCTGATTGGGCAGTTAGCAAGAACGATTCCATTTTCTTTTGCTTTGTCTGAGAATTCTTTTATTTTATCTAAATGTTCTAATCCTTCAAGTTTTGGATCAGCTCCAAATTTTAAATATATTTCATCAGTATAGAACATTAATTTCTTTGTTTCTTCAACACCTAGATATTGGTCCAAGATACCACCAACTTCTATAGTGTCACTATCTTTGTTTGGAAGAGTAAGTTTTCCATCTGAGAAAGCTCCTGCTCCTGAAAATCCGCTTGTGATATTGCAATATGGTTTGCATTTTATGCATTTGCCAGCTTTTTCAACAGGGCAATATCTTTTTTCAACAGCTTTTCCTTGTTCTATTAAAAGAACTTTTTTGTTTTTTGCTATGCCAAGCTCTATAAGTTCATAAGCCGTAAAGACACCGCTTGGTCCAGCACCAACTATAATTAAATCGTAGTTATTATTCAATAATATCAACTCCTTACGGAGCTATTATATATTCATAAAAGGCTAAAGTAAAGAATTGACTTTAAGTTATATAGTATATATAATAATAGA
>JAZSBZ010000024.1:0-3541 GCA_045602645.1 Candidatus Scatovivens sp.
GTTAATCCACCGTTTGCCATTTGTTACCTCACTTATTTCATTAGTTTAATTATTTCTTCATAAATTTTTTCTTCTACATTCGATGGTGCTATCTGATTAGCTATTTTCCCCATCTCTTCAAGTTCTAATTCATCATAAATAATATCATCTATTTCTTCTGATAACCTATCCCCACTCATGTCACTATTTAATATTATTTTTGCGGCACCTAATTTCTTAAGAACTAGTGCATTATCCTCTTGTCTGTTTGCTGACATTGAAGGTAATGGAACAAATATTGCAGGTTTTCCTACAATTGAAATTTCAGTAATTGTCATAGCTCCACTTCTACATACTAATAAATCAGAAATATTCATGATTTCTTCCATGTTATATATATATGGTAGAATCTTAACATTCTTAATATTATTTATATAAATATTATTTCTTTCAAAATCTTCTTTTACAATGTCATATTGTTTTGGACCTGTTGCCCAAATTATTTGATATTTTGTATTTTTCTTATCTTTAATAAGTTCCATAACAGCTTCATTAATTCTTTGAGCTCCTTGGCTTCCACCAAATATTAAAACTATTGGAAGTTCATTTTTTATTCCAAGCTCTTCTAAAAGCTGTTTCTTTTTTTGTTTTGATATATCTAATTTTCTAATCTTAGTTGGTGTTCCTGTTACAACTACATCTTTTGCTCCTTCAAGCTTAGATTTTGTTTCCTCAAATCCAACTAATATTTTATCTACTTTTTTTGAATAAAACTTAACTGCTTTACCAGGAAATGCATTACTTTCATGAAGTACTGTAGGTATTTTTCTTTTTACAGCAACATGAAAAACAGGACCACAAATATAACCTCCAGTACCTAATACTAAATCTGGTTTGAATTCATCAAATATTTCTTCTACATCTTTTCTACTACAATATGTTTGAATCATATGTTTTAAATTAGTAAAAGAAAATTCTTTTTTAATTCCATATGCCTCTATAGTTTTTAATATATAGCCCGCTCTAGGAACTAAATCATTTTCTAACCCTCTATTAGTACCAATAAAAATGATTTCTGACTTTGGATCCTTTTCCTTTATTTTGTTAGCAATTGCTATTCCAGGATTAATATGTCCTCCTGTCCCAGCAGCCGATATCACAACTCTCATTATAATATCCTTTCTTTAATTTATTTCTTACTATTTCTTGCAACACTTAGTAAAATACCTACTCCGATTAAATTAGCAAGTAATGCAGAACCTCCATAACTAAAGAATGGAAGTGGCATACCTGTAACTGGTATCGTATTTGTAACTACGGCAATATTTATTAATGCCTGAAGTCCTATAATTGAAGTAATACCTATTGCAATCAATGAACCACATGTATCTTGAGCTTTCATTGCTATAACAACACCTCTCCATACAAATAGTATAAATAACAGTATTACAACTACCCCACCAACAAATCCTAATTCCTCTGCTAAAATTGCAAAAATAAAATCGTATTGTGGTTCAGGTAGATATAAATATTTTTGTCTACTTGCACCTAAACCTAAACCAAAAAGTCCTCCAGACCCTATAGCATATAAACTTTGATTTATTTGCCATGCAGCTCCTGTAACATCTTGATCTATATTAAGCCAAGTTTGAATTCTTCCTGTTCTAAATCCTCCATCTTCTGGATTCATTGCAGAAGATAATAAATAAAGTCCTACCAAAACTCCACCTATTCCAGCAGATAAGAAGAAATATTTTAAACTTGCTCCTACAACAAATAATTGTATGATCATAACCATACCCATTATTAATGTAGCACTCAAGTGGTTTTGCATTTTATAAAGTACAAATGCAATTGGTAAAAATAAAACTATTGGGGCTAAAAATCCTGGTACACATTTTTTTATTCTATTAGACTCTTTTATATCTGTTAAAAAAGCAGCATAAAATAAAACTAAACCGACCTTTACAAACTCTGATGGTTGAAGCGTTCCAAGACCTGGAATATTAAACCATCTTCTAGCACCATTCTCTCCTACACCAAAAAGACCAACTATTACAAGTAAAATAATACATACTATATATATCGGCCATTTTAATGCTTTAAAATTTCTATAATCAAATATTGAAAACGCCATCATAAAACCTAATCCAACAAGTGCAATTACACCTTGTTTTAATGCATATGAATATCCATTTCCATTTTCTTTTATTGATGTTGGTGAACTAGCTGATAAAAGAATTATCAAACCAATACACAACAGTAGAAAAGTAATTACAATAAGAGTGTAATCAAATCTACCACCAATAAATAAACCTCTTTTTTTAGAATTATTTTTTGAGTTAGCTCTTGCCACTATCTTTTATCCTTTCGTTATATTGCTGCAATACCTATAATTGATGCTATAAATGTTACTAAAGAAAATATTGCTACAACTTTATTTTCTCTCCAACCTGTTAATTCAAAATGATGATGAAGTGGAGACATTCTAAACAATCTTTTACCAGTTTTTCTAAAATATAATACTTGCATAATTACAGACAATGTTTCTACAACTGGAATTATTGCAACTATTAATAATATTAGTGGTAATTTCATATATATTGCCATACTAGAAATTACTCCACCTAGTAAAAGTGATCCTGTATCACCCATCATAACTTTTGCTCTATAAAAATTATATATTAAAAATCCTGCACAACATCCAACTACTATTGCTCCGAAAATTGAAATTGCTGGATTTCCAACTTTTAATGCTATTACTGAAAGTGCAGTTACCATTATTGCACTAACGCTTCCTGCTAATCCATCTACCCCATCAGTTAAATTAACTGCGTTTGTACTACCAAGCATTACTAAAATAATAAATGGAATGTATATATAAATTGGAAGTACAAGTTCATAGTTAATAAATGGAATAATAATTCCTGTTCCTAAATCTACATAGTTAATTAAAAACATTGTAAATATAACAGAAATAATTAATAAACCAAACATCTTTAGTTTAGGACTTAAACCATCTGTATTTTTTAATACAACTTTTTTGTAATCATCTACAAAACCAACTAAACCAAATCCTACACTAACAAGTGCAAGAGCAATTATAGGCATTATTTCTTCAAGATTCCTGCTATATAAACAATACCCAATTGTAATAACAATAATTGAAATAATCATCATTATTCCACCCATTGTAGGTGTTCCTGATTTTTTAAGATGACTTTCTGGTCCGTCAGTTCGTACCACTTGCCCTACTTTAAGTTTTCTTAAACGTGGAATAATACATAAACTTAAAATTACTGTTATTACAAATGATACACTGGCGACTATTAGCGTAAGTGTTTGTATATTCATAATTTTTTCCTCTTTCTAATTATTAATATTTTATCTCGTCTTTTCCAGGCATTTTTTCTGCTGTACTCTTAACTATTTCTCTTTCGTCAAAATGTATCTTTTTACCCTTTGCAAGCTCTTGATATGTTTCATGCCCCTTACCTGCTAAAATCACAGTATCATTTTTCCAAGCGATTCTTAATGCAAACTCTATTGCTTCTTTTCTATT
>JAZSBZ010000025.1:0-18690 GCA_045602645.1 Candidatus Scatovivens sp.
ATTGCAAGATTAAATGATGATCCTGTATTTAAAGGATATGCAAATGTTGTAGATTCATTACAAGCAATGGCAGGAGCACCAAAGAAAGAAAAAGTTCTAGATGCAGAACGTAGTTCAATAATTGAAAATATTGCAGATGCAGTTGGAATCAATATTTTTGATGAGAAAAAGAAAACACCTCAACCACAACAAGAAATTGAAGATGATGATTGGTCAAGATAATAAATTAAGTACATTTTAGATGTAAATCTAAAATGTACTTTTTGTTTAAAAATGAAATAACACTTGCAAAAAACAAAATAATGAATTACAATACATAAGTAATAAACTAAGAAGGAGAAAATTGAATGATCGATAAATTAGTAATTGTAGAGTCGCCTGCAAAAGCAAATACAATCAAGAAATTCCTTGGTGGAAAAAGTAAAGTTGTTGCTTCAATGGGACATATAAGAGATTTACCAAAATCAAAATTAGGAATTAATATCGAGAAAAATTTCGAACCAGAATATATTAATATTCGTGGAAAAGCTAGTTTAATAAATTCTTTAAAGAAAGATGCTAAAGATGCTAAAATGGTTTACCTTGCAACTGACCCTGACCGTGAAGGAGAAGCAATTGCATGGCACTTAGCATATATATTAGGAATTAATCCTGATAGTGTATGTAGAGTAACATTTAACGAAATTACAAAAGAAGCAGTAAAAAAAGGAATTAATAATCCTAGAAAAATAGATTTAAATTTAACAGATGCTCAACAAGCAAGAAGAGCTCTAGATAGAATAGTTGGATATAAAATAAGTCCAGTATTATGGAAAAAAGTTAAAAGAGGATTATCTGCAGGTAGAGTTCAATCTGTTGCAGTTAAATTAGTAGTAGATAGAGAAGAAGAGATTGAAAAATTTATTCCTGAAGAATATTGGAATATAACATTAAAAGCATCTGATAAGAAAACTAAAACAATATTTGATTGTAAATTGGTTGGAAAATCAGGAGAAAAAATAGAATTACATTCTAAAGAAGAAGTAGATGAAATACTTTCTAATTTAGAAAAAGCAAAATATAAAGTTGTAGATGTTAAAAAAGGAGAGAAAAAAAGAAATCCAGCTCCTCCATTTACAACAAGTACATTACAACAAGATGCCTCTAGAAAATTAAATTTTGCACTTAAGAAAACAATGTCTGTAGCACAAAGTTTATATGAAGGTGTTAAATTACCTGAATATGGAGATACTGGTTTAATTACATACATGAGAACTGACTCAACAAGAATCTCTGATGAAGCAAGAGCTGCTGCAAAAGAACAAATTGAAAAATTATATGGTAGCGAGTTTTATGAGAATAGATTTTATAAGACTAAATCAGAAGCACAAGATGCTCACGAAGCTATAAGACCATCTCATATAGAACTTACACCAGATTCAATAAAAGGAAGTTTAACTCCAGATCAATATAAATTATACAAATTAATTTATAATAGATTTTTAGCAAGTCAAATGGCTTCTGCTTTATATGATACAGTAACAGTATCCGTTGATGGAAATGAATATAATTTTAGAGCTAATGGTCAAACTATGAAGTTTAAAGGTTATATGACATTATACGTAGAAAATGAAGAAAGTGAAGAATTTGATAAAATTCCTGAATTAGAAGTTGGAGAAGAAGTTAAAAAAGAAGATCTTGAGGCAAAACAAAGCTTTACAGAACCACCAGCAAGATATACAGAAGCAAGTTTAGTTAAAACGTTAGAAGAGAAAGGTATTGGAAGACCAAGTACTTATGCTCCTACAATTACAACAATTCTTCAAAGAAGATATATTGAAAAGGTTCAAAAACAAATTATGCCTACAGAATTAGGTAGAATAGTTAATAACTTATTAATAGAAAACTTTGGCGATATAATTAACGTTGAATTTACAGCTCAAATGGAAGAAGAGTTTGATAAAATTGCAGAAGGTAATGCAAAATGGAAAAATGTAATCGCTGAATTTTACACACCTTTTGGAAAAATAGTGGAAAAAGTAGAGAAAGAATTAGAACATGTGAAACTTGAATATGAGGAATCAGATGTACCATGTGAAAAATGTGGTAGAATGATGGTTATCAAATATGGTAGATTTGGAAAGTTCTTAGCATGTCCTGGATTCCCAGAATGTCATAATGCAAAACCAATTATTGAAACAGTAGATGTACCATGTCCAGTATGTGGTGGAGTAGTACAAATAAGAAAGACAAAGAAAAGACGTAATTATTATATTTGCGAAAAAAATGAGGGAGTAGGTCAAGGTTGTTATTATATTTCTTGGAATAAACCAAAACCAGGAGAAGTATTTGTACCAAATAATGATGTAGATTTGGAATTATATGATAAAGATTCTAAAAAAACTTCAAGTAAAAAGACAACTAAAAAAGCAGCAAAGAAAACTACTAAAAAGAAAACAACTACTAAAAAAACAACAAAAAAATAAAATTAATAAAAGTGTAGAGATGTGAGGGTTTATTGCATCTCTATATTTTTTTGCAATATTAAATTTTGGTAACATTCTAAATGTAATAATTCTGTTATTGAATTTGCAATTATTTAAAATATAATATAATTAGCTTATTTTATTCATATAATGGGAGGAACTATGCCAGACGAATCTTTAAAACAAATTCAAGAAGACAGAAAAAAGAGAGTTGATAAGAATAAAGATAAAAGTAATTTAATTGCTGATAATGGTTTAGCAGATAGAGTATTTGACGTATATGATTTAATTAATGATCTTACTAATCCTGTTGCAAGAAAATTAAAGAATTTAATGGAATATGGAGTTACAGAAGAAATTATTGCTGAAAATTATGCAACAATGACTCCTAATGTACAATCGATGGAAGAAGCATATAGCACACTAGAAAGTGTGTTTATTAAGCTTGCAACTGAAGTTTCTAATAATCCAAATGGCATAGTAATTGATTTAAGAACTGGTGAAAAAAATGAAAGATTAAGCAATATGCAAGCTAAACGAGTTGGACTTGATGAGTACGAAGATTTTGAAACCAGGGCCCAAAGATTTGCGAAAAAAGATAAAGAAATGGATAGATTTAGAGATGATTTTTTAGGAGAAAATGGTTTTGATTTTCAAAAATTCTTTACAGGTTCAAGTAAAAAAAATGAGAATTGGTTTTGGGAAAGATCATGGAATAATGATTATAATATTAATGAGTATAAAAATGTTAGTGAAGGATTAAAAGAAGCTGTTAATAGTAAGAAGGATTTTTTGAATAGCTTAGATAGTAATAGATTAGCTTTATATAGATTAGGACATGAATTATATCATGCTAGAGGTACTATTGAATATGAACTTTGTTTGAGAAACTATGAGAGTTTTATAAAAGAGCATCCAGAATGTCAAGATATAGTTGTTTTTAAAGAAGATGGGGAATTAAATCCTGAAGTTGATAAAGCAATGGATGCTGAAAGAGATTATAAACTGGGTTATTTATTAGCTCAAGTAGTTGAATCAGGATTTACTCCAAATACAATTGAAGAAAAGAAATTTTTAGCATATATATCTGTTGCAGCAATGAAAATACCAGGGTATAGAGAAGATGCATTAAAGGCATTAGGTGTTAAAGAAGTAGGCAAAGAATTATATGAATATATAAATAGTGCATTTGGAACAAAAATTTCTAATGAAAGTAATTTACAAGATAAGATAGATTTATTTTCAAAATCATTAGAACATGCTGTTGATATTGATTCTTTATTTGATAAAACTATAAATGGTAAAATTACAGATAAAGAAATAAATAAATATATAGAAAGAATTGGTGGAGAAAAATTTACAATTACAAGCATTGAGAATATGTATAAACAAAATTCTAAATCTAACATGGATAGACATTTTGAAAAATCAGCTCTTAAATTTACTATTCAAGACGAGACAAGTTTAAATGCACTATATAGGAATACAGAAGTTAATGCGTGGCTTGATTCTAAAGAAGATGTTAGAAGAATGTTTATTGCTTCGTATTTTTTAGATATTGAAGATTTAGAAGCTCTTGAGCCTAAAACTAGAGGAATTGAAAATAGAATAAAAATGAATAAAAAACGTTTAGATATTTTTAAGAAAGAAAATCCAGGATTAGTAGAAGAATATCTAGATGAAAATGGTGAGTTAAAACCGGAAATTAGAAAAGAAGCAGAGGAATATAGAACTCATAAAGCTAAATCTGAAATGTTAAGAGATTTTATGAGGGATTTAACAGAAGATGGTATTAACTCTAAAGAAGAGTTCGATGGAATGACAAATGTTGAAAAACGTAATTATTTAAGACAAGCGATAGCTGGACTTGAATATGTAAAAGGAGATTCAAATACGGCGCTTGGAAAATTAATATACAGAAGATTAGAATTATTAAATACGGATCAAGAACAATTTGTTGATTTATCAGATCCTAAAAATCCTGTAATAAATAAAGATTTAATACTTCAAACATTTATAGAATATTCAAGTGCTACTTCATATGATTCATATGAACATTTAGCACAAGTTTTATCGGTTGAAGTGAATGAATTTAATGTTAAAGGAAAATTAAAAAATTATTTACGTGAAGATTCTTCAACATATGAAAGTATAGATGGTTTAAAAACAACTGAAGATAAAATTGCAAGAATTGAATCAATTAAAAGTCAAAGAGCTGTTGCAGCTGCTGAAAGATTTCATGATGCAATATTTAGAACTTCAGAATCAAATTATAAATTTGATCCACATTTAATTGCTAGAGATGAAAATGAATTAATTAATAATCAAGCCAAAGAAGTAGTTAGCGATGAGTCAGATGTAAGGAAAGAAAATACAGATGAATTGCTACCAACAATACCAAAACAAGGACTTTGGGCTAAACTAAAAGGTTTCTTTACAAAAGATAATAAAGATAGTAAACCGGGATTCTTCTCAAGGTTATTCGGTAAAAATGAAGCAGAGGTAGTTGTAGAAGAAGTTATAAATGTTAATGAAGAAGCTTCATCAAAGAAAAATACATTTGATAGTATGTTAAAGGTAGACAATTCTGGAAGTAAAATAGAACAAGCAGCAAGAGAACAGTCATCTGGCAGAAATGATACTTCACAATACGGAAAACAGGCAGAAGCAGAGCAAGATGTTGCTGATAAATAAGATTAAGACTAAGCTAATTAAAGCTTAGTCTTTTTTTAATAAAAATGTAACTTTTTTGTTATTGTATCTATGTTTGATAAAAAATATAATATATATGTCAAATTTTAAATAAGGGATTTGAAATATGGAAGAAAATCAAGAAAATCAAGAGAGAATTCAAAAAATTGCAGGTGAAAAGAATATTGATAAAGAAACAGCTGTGTTTGATGAGCATGAAGGTGAAATTATTGATATTGAGAGTTTATTAGAGGAACCATCACCTGTTTCATATAAATTAAAAAATTTAATGCGTTATGGTGTAACAGTAGAGCAAATTAAACAAGTGTACACTAATACTGCGTCATTATCACCTGGTGCAAATATAGATTTAGCGTTTAGTGAACTAGATAAAGTTTTCTTTATCTTAGCTAATCAAATTAATAGTGCGCCAACATATATTATGGTTGATATGATGACTGGGTTAATTGATGATGTAAGAACACAACAAAGAGCAATAGAATTGGGATATGAAAGTGTTCCACCATTAAGTACAACAAAGAATGAAACTGAATTTTTATTAATTGATGCTATAAATTATCTTAAAGATTCAAGTGTATTAGGTAGAGCAGATGAAATGTATAATACGTTTGGTGACATGCAAGATATGTATGAACATCTTTTAAAGCATATGAATAAATCAAAATATATAAGAGATGATTTTAATAATATAATTTTAAATATGAAAAATTATGAAGAATATGGTGTTACTATAGAAGATTTGTTTCATTTAATTGATGTTAAGGCTGAAACATCTATAGACTCATTTGAAGATTGTGATGTATTAAAAGGTATTTATGCATTCAAAAGATTAGTAAATGAAAACGCGAATGAGAGGACAAAAGCTAGTGAGTTAGATCGAATAAAGGAAGCTTTTGAGAAATGTACACCTGAAGAACGTGAAAAATATGAAGTTTTTTTAAATGAAGATGGTTTAATTGATGAAAAGAAATTAATTGATTTTGCAGATGATTATGCACATAAAAGAGATGAAGGAAGTATAGCAAATAAATTGATTAGCTATATGAATGATCGTAAAGAATTTTCTGAGTTAGATAATAATGATAAAGAAGAAATTTTAATATTATTAGCTAGATCTTTTGAACATACAGATGACTGTGAACCAATGAAAGCAGTTGCTAAAAAAATTTCTGAAAAACTTGGGATAGAATATAATATAGAGTCTGTGTGTAAAGAACTTAATGGAATTGTTGATAGAGATTTTACACCAGATGAATTAAAGAAATATATTAAAAAGTTTAGATTTAATGAGTATACAGCTGAAGTTAAATTAGAAAAAGTTGATGCAAATTTAAGTAAAGAAAAACATAGAGAAGAAGACGGTAGAAAACAACGTTGGACATATCAAAAGGAAAAAGAATATTCGATTAGAGAAAATTGCATTGTTGCTGGTTTGCAAAAAATGATGCAAATAAATGAAAAAACTGGAAATGATTTTAGAGGTTTTGAAGTATTAAAATTATATGAACATTATTATTTAAAAGGTGGAAGTAATATGCCGGAAACGGCTGCTATTAAAAAATTTATAGAAAATAATCCTAAATTTTTTGATGATTATGCAGCAAAATATGTAAGTAGACGTATTTTAAATAATGATGGAACTCTTAGTATAACTAGAGTGAAAGAAATGCTAGATGGTGTAAAACTAGAAAGAGAAAGTGAAGAAAGAGTTGGAGAATATATTCGACTTTTTGATGATATGTCTAGTTCTATTGATGTAGAAAAGCAAAAACAATTACATACAGATTTGCAAAATATAGATCTAAACAATCAAAAACCTTCACCAGAAACAAAACAAGAAATATTAGATATCTTAAAAGAATTAGATATTAGAATGTTAGAGCCTGATGAATTTAATAAGTTATTAAATATGGATGATATTGGTGGCGTCGTTGCTCAAATGAAGGAAGAAGCGTTAAAAGATTATGATCCAAAGAAAAAACTTAGATTAGATGCAAAAACAAAAGAAGATGCATTAAATGAAACAATGCTCTTATTAGAGGCTAGAGTAGAAGCGTTTCGTGGTACAGCATTTTTTGGAAAAGCGAGTGCAGAAAGAGATCAGTTTTATGAAGCAAATCAAGGAATGAAAGCGCTTAGCGTTAGAGGTGAAGATGGTCTATTAACTCCTGAAGGTAAGAAAAAAGTAGATGATTATTTTAAACAATATAAAGAAAGAAAAATAAAAAATCATATAAATGATGTAGTTAATCAAGATATAGAAAAAGATTCAGATAGAAAAACTAATTTTGCAAAATGGCTTTTATTGGGATTAGAAGCTGATGATATGGGACTTAGAGAAAATTCTTTAAAAAGATTAATTCAATTATATCCAGAATTAAAAAAACAACAAGATATAGACCCTAATGAATTTAGAAGCAAAGTTTACGCACAAGTATATGGTAAAGAATTTACTGAAGAAGAAATTGCTGGAAAAATACAAGCTATGGATGCTAATCTTGAAAAAATGATATTTAGAGAGAGCACTTTTATTACTAAAGAAGAAAAAGAGAGTGCATTGGCATCAGAAGATAGCACGAAAAGAATAGTTAAATTAGCTAAAATAACTGATGAAAACTTTGAAGAGTTTTTTGATAAGCATCAGGAATTTTTGGATGCGTCACAAACGGATTTGGAAGTAAGTGATATGCAAAATAACTTTGTAGGATCTAAAATTAGATTTTCTACAAAAGATGATGAAATGGTTACAGCTTTATATGCAGAATCCACAATGAAATCGTGGTTATCAAGTAAAGAAGAAGCTGAGATTCTTGTATTAACATTTCAACAAATGCTTGATGAAGAAAGAGAAGATGCAAAATCTAAGCCTGGTTCGATGTTAAAATTTAGATATGTTAAAAATATGCATGAAACATTTAATTCACAATATGATTTAAGCGCATATTTAGATGAAAATGGAAAAATGGATCCAGCTGATTTTTCAACAGGTAAAGATGTTATAGATAGTAAAATAACATCAGAATTATTAAAAGGATTTACAAGAGATATTTTAGGTTCGAAAAATCAATATGATAATCTTACTGCTCATGGAAGAAGAATGTATTGTGAGTCAATATTGAGTGCATTAGAACATGCGAATAATACTAGCGATCCATCAACAAAAGAAGTTATGGAAAAATTTGCATATAGAGCATTAGAAAGAATGAACACTGATGATAGAACAGTTTTAGAATTTGATCAAGATGGTGATGCTGTAATAAATAAAGAAAATTTATTAGAGGTGTTAGGAAAAGAAGGATACTGCGTTGAAAGTGGAAATTTATCAGATGTTCAAAAGAATGCATACTTTGCATATAAGAATGGTTTAGTATATAAAAAGATTGAAGAGTATGCTAAAAAGGATGAAAGTGCTTTTTATAGACCATCTTCTACAGATTCTGTAAAAAAATTAAAAGAGATAGAGCAATTAAAGGTATCAGAAAAGAAGAAACAATTAGACAAAGTTAGACATTCTGGAAAAAAGTCGAAAAGATTTCATGGTAAACGAGATATTAAAGTAAATAAACAAAGACCTATACTTAAAAAAGCTCATGCAGATTATTCTGTTAACTCTATTAACATTAGAAATATGGACCAAGGATCATTGTCAAGATTGATAAATAATGCTGACAAAAGTTGGTATAAAGATAAAATGATTGATGAACATATAAAGAAAATGACTGAAAGAGTAGATGATACACATAATATTAATGCAATAAAGATAGAAGAAATTGGATTAGATGATAAATATTTTAAAAACAAAGATACGTATACTGCGATAATAAAAGAAAAGACATTAAGAGATGATAGTGCTGTTCAAAGAAAAGATGTTGATACTAAAAATTTAGCTGATATTGCAGAACCTGTTAATGATGGATTTGATAATGATTACATAACTGAGACAGGTGAAAAGAATGGTTTGTTTGATAATATTAAGAAATTTTTCCAAAGATTTACAACTAAAAAGTTATCTGATGGAAAAGAAGAATCTAAAAAACCAGGATTTTTGGCTAAAATATTTGGACATAAAGATAAAGTAAAACCAGAAGTAGAAGAAGTAGCAGTATTAGATACTGCAAATGATTCTAAAGCAAAACAATCAAATCCATTTGCTATTGATAATAAGGATGGAAATATTGAAAGTGCAGCATTAGCCTCTATGAATGCTAATAGAGAATCAGATAAATCAAATTCTAATTTAGGAATAGATCAAGAAGTTGATGAAGTTTCTCAATAAATTAAATAGTAAATATTTATACGGAAAAGGGCTTTTTAATAAAAAAAGCTCTTTTTTATTGTAAAAATGTAATAAAAATGTTATTGTATATTGCGGTTTTAATACCTATAATAAAATTATCAAAATAGGATTATTACGCTTAATTTAAGGTGGGAGAAAAGAAAAAACAAAAAATGGAAGAAATAATCGTGATAGGAGGAGGCTTAGCTGGCACAGAAGCTGCACTTCAAATAGCAAAAAGAAATATTAAAGTAAAGCTTTATGAAATGAAACCAGTTAAGTATTCAGATGCTCATACGAATGAAAATTTAGCAGAAGTAGTTTGTAGTAATTCTTTTAAATCAAATTTATTAACTAACGCATGTGGTTTGTTAAAAGAAGAATTACGTATGCTTGGAAGTGAATTAATTCCAATTGCAGATAGTGTTAGTGTTCCAGCAGGACAGGCATTAGCTGTAGATAGAGAATTATTTGCTAAAGAAGTAACAAAAAAAGTAGAAGAAAATGAATATATAGAAGTTATAAGAGAAGAAGTTACAGAAATTCCGGATGATAAAATAGTAATAATTGCAACTGGTCCTTTAACTTCAGATGGGCTTTCAAAGAAAATAAGTATATTAACAGGAAATGATAAATTATTTTTCTATGATGCTGCTGCACCAATTATTGATAAAGATTCAATTAATATGGATATAGCATTTTGGGGAGACAGGTATTCTCAAGAACGAGGAAAAGAAGAACCAGAAGAAGAGTGGAGAGAAAGAATTAAAAAAGAAGAAGGAAGTTATATAAATCTTCCAATGAATAAAGAAGAATATGAATCATTTTGGAATGAGCTTGTTAATGCAGAAGTTGTTGAATTGCATGAGTTTGAAAAGAAAGAAATATTTGAAGGATGTATGCCTTTAGAAATTATGGCTAAAAGAGGTATTGATACTTTAAGATATGGACCATTAAAACCAGTAGGATTTACAGATTTAAGAACAGCGAGAAGACCTTACGCTGTTGTTCAATTAAGACAAGACAATACTGAGGGAAATCTATTTAATTTAGTTGGTTTTCAAACTAATCTAAAATTTGGTGAACAAAAAAGAGTATTTTCCATGATTCCAGGATTAGAAAAAGCAAACTTTGTTAAATATGGAGTAATGCATAGAAATACGTATATTAATTCAACTGTTGTTTTAGATAACACATATAATATGAAAGAAAATGATAATATATTCTTTGCTGGACAAATTACGGGAGTAGAGGGATATGTAGAATCTATTGCTTCTGGATTTATGGCTGGAATAAATGCGGCCAATAAAGTTCTTGGAAAAGATAAATTTATTATGCCAATAGATACTGTAAATGGGGCGCTTGCAGAATATATTTCAACAGAAAATAGTAATTTTCAACCAATGAATGCAAACTTTGGAATTTTACCAAAATTAGAGGAAAATATAAGAGATAAAAAGGTAAAATATCAAAAAATGGCAGATAGATCTATTGAAAAAATTAAAATAATTCAAAAAAACGTATAAAAATAGGTAAAAACCAACAATATTTTACATAATTAATTGACTTTTGTTGCAAAATATGTTATTATGATACTAGCTGATATTTCGCGTAAAAATAAATTTTTAAAAGAAATTTTAGGAGGTAAAAATGGCGGAAAAAGAAATAGGATATGAAGATTTACATGAGTTTTTAAAAGGACTTAAAATCACAAATGGTAGAAGACCAACAAACATATCAGGAGTTAAAACAGGAGAATATACACAACCAGATTTAATACAAGATGCATATTTTTTAGAAGGTGGAACTAAATTAAGTTTTACAAAAAAAGGAGCTTTAAGTATTACAGGAGGCGCCAAAAATGCTTTATCTTCTAAAGCAAAATTAGATGAATTTATAGAAAAAACAGAAATGTCTGAAGAAGAAAAAGATATGTACACTTATTTAAGTGAACAGTTAGGAAATTACATAGAACGTTTAAATGCTAGAAGTCAAAGACGTCGTGGAAATGATGAGGAACAACGTGATGAAGATGAAGAACAACGTGGTGGTGGCGAAGAAGAGCATGACGAAGAAGAAACTCATGATGAGGAAGAACATGACGAAGAAGAAACTCACGATGAGGAAGAACATGACGAAGAAGAAACTCACGATGAGGAAGAACATGACGAAGAAACTCACGATGAGGAAGAACATGACGAAGAAACTCACGACGAGGAAGAACATGATGAAGAAAGAAAACCAAAAAATAATGAGGAAGGATTAAGAATAATGGATTTAAGTGAAGTAAACGGTTTAGCCGATGTAAAAAAACAAATTGAAGCATATGAGGCAGAATCAAAAGGAATTAGAAAAACAGAGGAATTAGCACAAGCTGCTAGAGATGTAGCATATCATCAACGTAGAATTGAAGCATATCAAAGTGAATTAGATAATTTAGATACAAGATATATGGATCACGTTGAAGAAAATAGAACAAAAGGAACAATTAAAGAATTAATTAAAGAAGAGCAAGAAGCATTAGCTAAAGCTCAAAAAGCTGAAGAAGATTTACAAAAATCTGTAACAGATGATTCAGTTAAAAAAGCAGAAGGTGCATTAAGAGATAAAAAATCTGCTTTCTATACACAAGCTCAAATGAAATTTGAAAATGAAATTAGAAAAATTAAACATCAAATGGAAGGAATTTTAATTAGTTTAAATGAATTCCAATACGAATATAAAGAAGGAACAAGAATTCCTACAAATGGAGAAGTAGTAGGAGATTACAATAAACAATATCATGAATTACAAGATAGATTAGCTGATTTAGAAGCTGCAAAAGCGTTATGTGCTGAACAAAAAGCTTTAGTTCAAGCTGAATATGATAAAGCTGTTGAAAAAATTAATGAAATTATTTCTAGAAAAGATAATGTTCAACCAACTACAGAATCACGTGAAGAAGAGTCACATGAAGAAGAATCACATGACGAAGAAGAACATGCTGATGAAGAAGAAACACATGATGAAGAAGAACATGCTGATGAAGAAGAAACACATGATGAAGAAGAACATGCTGATGAAGAAGAAACACGTGATGAAGAAGAACAAGGTGATGAAGAACAAGAATATGAAGAAGATGAAATTCCAGTTGATTTCGATTTTGATGAAGATGAAAGAAGATTACCAGTATTAGATGGAAAAGCAATTTATTCAAGTTTAAATTTCTTTGATAGATATTTATTAAAGAAAGAAGCATATATATTAGAAAATGCTAGACAATTAGGTCCTAACAAAGAACCAAATATATTCCAAAAACTTAGATTAATGTTCCCATCAAGAAAATATAGACTAAAAGCTGAAAACGGAATTAAATTAGGACGTATTGATGTTGAAGATGTAATTGGATATGATCCAAATGAAGATTTAGATGTTGCACAAGATGCTGAATTTGAACCAGAACATCAAAGTGATTTTGAAAGAAACATTAGAGTAGAAGGATTAACACCAAGACCAAGAGTAAAATCAAAAACAGATAATTCTCAAGAATTAGGACAAGAAATAGATGAAGAGGAAGAAGTAAAATAATGCTTGTATAAAATAACAAAAAAGTTATTTAATAGGGGGATTATAAATGGCAGAGAAAAAAGTAGTAGTTAAAACAGGTGTAAAAAAATCTAAAATTGAAGCAAGAATTGAAGAATACAAAAAACTTATAAATGGAGAGCTTGGTGTTCAAGCTACAACAGGATTAAATGTTAAGAGAATTCAAATATTAGATTTAATAAAAGAACTTGAGGAAGCTGAAGCAAATTCAGCTTCTCCAAGTGTTATAGCTGATTTAGAAGAAAGATTAGCTCGTTTAAGAGAAGAATATCTTGAAAATGGTGAAGATGAGCATGTTAAAGCAAGTGATGTAGTAGACGAAGTTGAAAGTGTTTTAAATAATGCAAATGAGAAATATATATTCGTTGAAATTGAAGATATTGAAGCAAGAATTCAATATTATAAAGATTTATTAGCTTCACTTGATATTCAGGGATTAACAAAAAGAAGAGATGAGTTAGTTGAATTAATTGAAAAAGAAAAAACAGAACTTGAAAAGTTAAGAAAACAAAAAGAAGAACAAGAAAAGAATGATAAAGAATCTTCTGAAGATAAAACAAGAGCAGGTTCTGAATTTGTTGATGCCGCTAAAGATGCAGCTATTGCAGATTTAGTTTCAAGAATCGCGAATCGTGAAGCTATGATAGTTGCTCGTGATATGCCTCAACATAAATATGATGAGCTAGAAGAATGGAAAAAACAATTACAAGAATTAAAAGATGGAAAACTAACTGAAGAAATATTAGAAAATGCTAGACAAGCTGAAATAAAAGATCTTACAGAGAGAATAGCAAATCGTGAAGCAATGTTAGTTGCTCGTGATATGCCTCAACATAAATGGGATGAACTTGCAGCTTGGAAAGCTAGATTAGATGAACTTCAAAATCCTCAAAAAGAAGATTCAGAAAAAGGAAATGATAGAGATGATAAATCTTCTGATTTAGATGCTAGAATTAAAGAATTAGAAGAATCTATCGAAAGACATACTAAAGAGTTAGAAGAAGTTACAAAATCTATTGAAACTTTAGAGGGTAGAGATCAACTTGATGTTCAAGATGAAAGAAGAGTTGCTCAACATAGATTAGATGAACTTGAATCAATTGCTAAAGATAAAGAATTATTTAGAATTGATGATAAGTATCCAATTCCAATACCAGAACTTGATGAAGAAGCAATACTTGCAGAATATGAACGTAGAAGAACAGATATGCTTGATAAATATTATGGTAATGCTGATAAAAAGTATGAATACGAAGAAAGAATGGAATATTATAAGAGTCATATCAAAGAAGCAGAATTTGAGTATAGAGACGAAGATGGAAAAATGCAAGTTGGTACATACAAATATGTAGAACCATATGAAGGTATGGAAGATGATGAAGAGTTTTTACAATTAGAAGAATATGCATTAAGACTTGAAAGAAGTACTAAATATGAAGCGGGAGATCATTCTGTATACAATGAAGTAAGAGATTCAAGAGGTGTAATAAGAGATCCAGAAACTGTTAGATTAGAAGATCAAAGTTATGTATCTACAAATAATAATGCATATAATAGATTGGTTTCAACACATGAAAATTTAAAAACTTTAGGTAAATATGGTGAAAAAGTAGATTATACAAGTTTCCAAGAAGGACAACCGGTTAGAAATGTATTTAGAGCATTAGGTAATGCTGCTAAATTTGTTAGAAATCATACAACAGCGCCAATCAATAAAGCTATAGGTAAATTTATTGTTGCTCCTATTTATAAAGCAATTGTAAGACCTGATGAAAACGTAGCTGGTTTATATTCAAATAAAATTACTCATAGATATGTAGCAAGAAGAGAATATTTTGCATCTCAAGGTAAAGGGTATTTTGCTAGTAGATGGAATAGTATTTTTAAAGCAAAAGAAGGTAATAAAGCAATATTATCAGCTGGAGCTTATGATATTCAACAATCTATTAGAGCAAAATATGAACAAAAAGCAAGACAAGATGCTTTAAGAGCAAAATTAGAATATGATAGTAAGAGTTTAGATGAAAAAATAGCGATGCTTGAAATGGATATGGAAAAAACAACAGATCCAGAAAAGATTGCTAAATTTCAAGAAGCTATAGAAGGTTTAAGAGCAGATAGAGAGCAAAAACTTGAAGAAATGAGAATAAATGAACAAAGAACAATATCTCAAACTAGACAAACTGATGCAGTTGATAATGATACACATGATATTGCTAATAAAGAGAATGTTACTAGAACAGTAACTGGAGTTAAAATACTTACTCGTTTCGGTATTAAAAAATTTATAGGACCAAAATTAAAACAATGGTTAATTGAACGTACTAAAGTACCACAAGAAGTTGAAACAACAATTCAAGTACCACAAGAAAGACAAGAGTGGGTTCCAGCTACGTATAGAGATGAAGTTACACCAGTATATGAAACAGTATCTGATAATGGTTCAACTATGAGTGAAGTTGTTGCTTCAAATGCAGGAAAAGAAGTTGAAGGATATTATTCAGTATATGGTGGAGAAAGAAGACCAAGAATGTATGAAATATCTGGTAATGAAAAAGTTACTAGTGTATTCCAAAGTGTAGACAATAGAGGAACAGGACTTTCAGATACAGCTGGTTTAAGAGCTCCAACACTTACAGATCGTACATTTGCTCCAGGATTATTAGATTCAAATGGTGTTTTAAGACAAGATATTACTATAGATACATTAATAGATTCACTTGGAACTGGAACAGTAGATCCAACAACGTTTGATGGTGTATATGTATCAATAGGTGATAGATATTGGGTTAAACTTTCAGATTTAGCTCAAGGTGTAACAAAACAAATTCAAGTTGGAACAACAGTTACACCAGTTGTTGATGTACCTGGTCACTATACTACAATTACAGAGATGATTGATCAAACAGTTAAAACAACACAAATGGTTGATAACGTTAGAGTTATTGAAGCGTTAAAAACAATGGGTGTAGCTTTAGATGCAACTGGAAAAGTATTGTTAGCTGAAGATATTTATGAAAATGTTAGAAAAACAGATACTGAAGTTGATCCAACAAAACCTCAACCAAGAAATTATAAATTTGACGCTGGATTTACAGGTAAAAAATCAGAGGATTATGATTCAAAATTTGTAAGAGGCGAAGATGAGGATGACGGTAGATAGTTAATTATAAAATGCAGATGCCCTAAAAGGTATCTGCATTTTAAGAAAGAAGGATAATATGGGATTAATGAGTTTTATATTAGACGCATATGAGAATTCAAGAAAAACTAAAACAAATGTTAAACCAGATAAAACAAGATCAAAAAAATATGATTTTGATGCTGGAATAACAGGTGATAAAAAATTAGATTGTCCTAAAGTTGAGGTACCTAAAGTAAAAAAGTCTAAAGGCTCTAAAGGAGCAATGTCAAAAGGCGAAAGAGAAGATAGATAATTATATAAGTAAATTATAACAAGACGGCTGAAAAGTCGTCTTATTTTTTATTGTGATGATAAATAAAGGCATAAAAAAAGACATCCACACTCGCGCGCGTATGGATATCTTTAAACACCCTACAGGGCGTTAAGCGTGTTGCTATTAGTTGAAAATGTGATAGAATTCATTCAGTGAATTAGTGATTGTGAAATCACATACTTCAAAGATAGATGAAACTAAAATGAAGAGAATCACCGCTTGGAAAAGTACTCCAGCGAGTTTAAATTTCCAGTTGGAAGATCTCCAAATTGCAACTTCAACAGGGATGCAAACGCCAAGGGCTACAATTGTAGAAATGAGCATAATAACAAAAGCTGTGTTCATAGTGTTTCTCCTTATATTTCAATAAAATGCTAATTGCTAATTATATTATATATATAGAAGAAATTAGATTTAATTTATTATTAAAAATGAAATAAAAAAGATATATTCAAAATGTACTAAAGTCTTATTTGCCTAGTAAAAATAGAAAAAAGAAGGCTAAAAAATAGAATAGATAATATGAAAATTTGGAGTAATTGTAAAACCCTACGGAAAAGACAAAAATAAGCATTAAAAGTATTGACAGAGAGTGTTAAAAGTGATAAAATAGATACGCTATTGTATAGGGAAATCTATGTTTTAGCGAATATTATATAAAAAAGAAACGAGGTGAAAAAGAAGAATGCCAACAATTAATCAATTAGTAAGAAAAGGAAGACAAACATCTGTAACAAAATCAACAGCTCCTGCATTACAAAAAGGATATAACTCAAGAAAAAAAGTTCAAACTGATAACAGAGCACCACAAAAAAGAGGTGTATGTACAGTTGTAAAAACAGTTACTCCTAAAAAACCTAACTCAGCTTTAAGAAAAGTAGCCAGAGTTAAATTATCAAACGGATATGAAGTAACATCTTATATTCCTGGTGTAGGACACAACTTACAAGAGCACAGTGTTGTACTTATCAGAGGTGGAAGGGTAAAAGACTTACCTGGTGTTAGATACCACATCATTAGAGGTACATTAGATACAGCTGGTGTTAAAGATAGAATGCAAGCTAGATCTAAATACGGTGCTAAACGTCCTAAAAAATAGAATTTGTTAAAGGATGTTAAATATTAATTGATAATAGTGCATAATTCTTTTTATAAAATATAAAATGTAATTTGCGCTATTACGGGAAAGTGAGAAATCTTTCCAGAGTACCTATAAGTGTTATAAATATTTAAACACTAATTTTAAAAAATAAAACAAGGAGGGAAGAATAGTGCCAAGAAAAGGATATATAGCAAAAAGAGACGTATTACCAGATCCATTATATAATAGCAAAGTTGTTACAAAATTAATCAACAATATAATGTTAGATGGTAAAAAATCAGTTGCTCAATCAATCGTATATGGTGCTTTTGATATCATTAAAGAAAAAGAACAAAAAGACGCTTTAGAAGTATTTGAAGCTGCATTAGAAAACATAATGCCAGTTCTTGAAGTAAAAGCAAGAAGAGTTGGTGGAGCAACATACCAAGTACCATTAGAAATTAGACCAGAAAGAAGACAAACTTTAGGTTTAAGATGGTTAGTATTATATGCTAGAAAAAGACATGAAAAAACAATGGCTGAAAAACTAGCTGGAGAAATTATTGATGCTATTAACGGAAACGGTGGAGCATTCAAGAAAAAAGAAGATACACACAGAATGGCAGAAGCAAACAAGGCTTTCGCACATTACAAATGGTAGAATTCAAAATCTAAGCTTTGCTGCTTAGACATTCTAAAATATAAGGAGGATACAATGGCTGGAAGAGCATATCCATTAGAAAGAACAAGAAATATAGGAATCATGGCCCATATTGATGCTGGAAAAACAACTACAACAGAGAGAATACTTTTCTACACTGGAAAAACTCACAAAATAGGTGAAGTTCATGACGGTGGTGCAACAATGGACTGGATGGTTCAAGAGCAAGAAAGAGGTATTACAATTACTTCTGCTGCTACAACATGTTTCTGGAATAATAATAGAATCAATATCATTGATACTCCAGGACACGTTGACTTTACTGTTGAAGTTCAAAGATCTTTAAAAGTTCTTGACGGAGCTGTAACAGTTTTAGCAGCTAAAGGTGGAGTTCAACCACAAACAGAAACAGTTTGGAGACAAGCTGATAAATACATGGTACCAAGAATGGT